>CAIXDS010000212.1 GCA_903918195.1 uncultured Acetobacteraceae bacterium
AGGAAGCAAGCAAGGCCAGGGCTCTGCCCTGGACCCGCCAAGGGGCAGTGGCCCCTTGGAATCCATTCCCTTAAGTAGTCCAGGGGCCTCTCGGCCCTTGGCGGGTCCAGGGCAGAGCCCTGGCCTTACTTTCCTTCCTGCCCGGAGCCTAAGCCGTGGAACAAGTGGCGCGCGTCGCTGTGGTGGTAACGTTCCTGCGCATGGACCGCCCGCCGGCCGAGCCGGCGCCGGACCTGCCGCCAGGCATGGAGGTCCGCCTGGAGCCTTATTGTTCGGTGGCGACCTATCGTTATCTCTACAACACGGTCGGCGCGCCTTATCTGTGGTGGTTGCGCCGTTCCATCAGCGACCAGCAGATTGCCGGTTTGTTGCGCAACCCGGCGGTATCGATCCATGTGCTGTACGACAAGGACGACCGCATTGCCGGCTTCTACGAGCTGGATGCGACGCCCTGGCCTGCCGTCAACCTCAGCTATTTCGGCCTGATGCCGCACGCCGTCGGGTGCGGCATGGGCCTGGCCTTTCTCCGCCACGCCGTGGACGAAGTCTGGCGCCGCGGGGCGCGGGCCATGACGGTCAACACCTGCACCGCCGATCATCCCCGGGCCCTGCCCACCTATATACGGGCTGGCTTCCGCCCGGTGCGCGACATGCGCGAGGAGTGGCCGGTGCCGCTGCGCCTTGGCCTCGACATCCCGGATCGTCTGCGCGTTTGACCCTGGCACCAGTTTCGGGCTTGCCCTATAGCCGCCGGCACTGACGCAAGGAGCACGCGTGCCACCCACGATCTGGATCGATGTCGAGGATTTGTTCCTTTATGCCGCCTTCACGGCGCGCCCCAGCGGCATTCAACGCCTTTCCTTCGAGATCGAGCAGGCTCTGGTCGCGCGCTGTGGCATCGGCGGGATGGTGCGATTTCTGCGCTATGATCACCGCCACGCGGCCTTCGCCGAGGTGGCGTGGAAAGAGGTGCTGGCGGTCTATGCCGGCATGGCTGCAGCGCCGCACGGCGCAGCACGCGTCCGTACCGTCCCCGCCCGGGCGGCGGCAAGTGGATGGCTGCGCGGACGGGCGCGCACGCTCGCCGACCGCCTGCCGGGCCGTGTGCGGGCGCCGCTGGGCCGGGCCGTGCGGCTGCAGGTGCAGGCGCTGCGGGCGCTGGCGCAGGCAATCCGGGCGGTGCTGGTACACCTGCGCACCAAGCCGATCGGCACCGTGCCGGAGGACGGAGCATCACGCTTCGCCGCTGACGTCCGGGCCGGCGATGTGTTGCTGACGCTCGGCGCCGGCTGGGAGCAGCGCGACTTCGCCGATGCGCTGGCGCGAACCCGCGCCCGCCATGGCATGTGCTGGGCGCTGCTGGTCTACGACCTGATTCCGGTGCGCTGCCCGGAGTGGTCCCACGACTATCTGACCGCCCGTTTCGGGCAATGGCTCGACCGCATGCTGCCGCTGGCCGACCGGCTGATGACGATCTCGCATGCGTCGGCGCATGACCTCGAGGCCTATGCGGCCGAGCGCGGCATTGCCCTGGCGGGCCCGGTGCATACCATTCCGATCGGCACCGGCTTCAGCCACCAGCCCGCCCCTGCACCAGCGCCGGCCGGCAGCGCGCTGCCGCAGCCCGGCACCTACGTATTGTTCGTCTCCACCATGGAAGTGCGCAAGAACCACGCGCTGCTGTTCCGCGTCTGGCGCCGCCTGCTCGACGAGATGCCGCAAGACGCAGTCCCCACGCTGGTTTTTGCCGGGCGAATCGGCTGGCTGATGAACGATCTGCTGCAGCAGCTTGAAAACACCAGCTTCCTCTACGGCCGCGTGGTGATCATCGAGGACCCGTCGGATGCCGATCTGGTGGCCCTCTACCGCGGCTGCCTGTTCACCCTGTTTCCCTCGCTTTACGAGGGCTGGGGCCTGCCGGTCACCGAAAGCCTCGCGTTCGGCAAGCCCTGCGTCATCGCCAACGCCACCTCGCTGCCCGAAGCCGGCGGCAGCCTTGCCCGTTATTTCGACCCCGATAACCTGAGCGACGCGGTGCGCGTGATCCGCGCCGTGCTGGAAGACCGCGCCGCCCTCACCGTCTGGGAAGAGCAAATCCGCCGGGAGTTCCGTCCCATCCCCTGGTCCGCCAGCGCCGAAGCCGTCCTCGCCGCGCTGACCGAGGCCCGGCCCCGCGCATCGGCATGAACCGCGAAACGACGGAACTCCGCTTCCGGCGCGCGAATGGATGGCACCGCCGGCGCTGATGGCGGTAGGCTTGCCGCCTCGTCCAGGAAGGTTTGCCGCATGCCATTGCCCGGGTCCCTGCCCGACCGCGCCGCCATGCGCCGGCAGATGATGCTGTTCATCAATGCCGCGCACGGGCTGACCCATTACTCGCTGCTGATTCTCCCGACGGCCGTACTGACCATGGTCACTGCCGACGGCGGCTTCGGCACCGATTACGGCCCGATCCTCAAGCTCGCCACCGGCGGCTTTGTCCTCTACGGCCTGTTCTCGCTGCCGCAGGGCTGGCTCGCCGCGCGCCTGGGGCGGCACGCGCTGCTGGCGGTGTTTTTCCTGGGCACCGGCTGCTGCCTGATGCTGTCCGGACTGGCCACCAGCAAGCTGGCGCTGGGCGCCGCGCTGGCCGGCGCCGGGCTGTTCGCCGCCATCTACCACCCGGTCGGCACCGCCATGCTGGTCGATGTGGCCGGCGACCGGCCCGGTCGGGCGCTCGGGCTGAACGGGGTGTTCGGCAATGTCGGCGTGGCGACCGCCCCCGTGGTCACCGCCCTGCTCGCCAGCCAGTTCGGCTGGCGCTGGGCGTTTATCGTGCCCGGGCTGGCCTGCGCCGCCCTGGGCCTCGCCTGGCTTCGCATGCCCTCCACCGACCACCACCGCCGCACCGCCGGCACGCCGTTCCCCGCCATCCCGCGCCACCTGGTGCGCCGCGCCGTGATCGTGCTGCTGCTGATCGCCGCCGTCTCCGGCCTGGTGTTCAACGCGTTTTCTCTCCTGATCCCCAAGCTGATGCAGGAGCGGCTGGCCGACGACCCCTCGCTGGTCTGGCTGGCCGGCATTGCCGCCACCGCCGCCACGCTGTGCGGTGCGCTCACCCAGGCGACGGTGGGACGGATGATCGACCGCCTCACCCTTAAACGGGTATTCCTGCCGCTGGCGCTGGTGCTGGCACCCGCCCTGGTGGCGCTGGCCTTCGCCCATGGCTGGGCGCTGGTGCCGGTGGCCGGGCTGGTTGCCGCCGCCGTGTTCGGCCAGGTGACGGTGAACGAGACCATGACGGCCCGCTATATCTCGCCCGAGTTGCGAACCCGCATGTACTCGATCCGCTTCTTCATCGGCTTCCTGGGCAGCGCCCTCGCCGCCCCGATGGTCAGCGAGTCGCACGAGCGCACCGGCGACCTGGTCTCCGCCATTCTGGTGCTGGCGGTCTTCGCGGTGGTCATCCTGCTCTGCGCGCTGTTCTTCCCCGACCGGCAGGAGGAGCTGAACCCCGCGCTATGGGCGCTGGCCGCACCGCGCCCCGCCCCGGCAGCGGCGGAATAGGGCGCATGCACCGCGAGGCTTTGATTTTCGCGCCGGCCAACGCCACATCCGCGCCATGAACCGACGCACCCTGATCCGGCTGCCCCTGCTGGCGGCGTTCTCCACCCTGGCGGAAGCCGCCCGGGCCGCCCCGCCCGCCGCCGCCCTCACGCCCCGCGACCGCGCCGATCTGGCGCGCATCGAAACCTACATGAACGGGGTGCACACGCTGAAGGCGCGCTTCCTCCAGGTGGCGCCCAGCGGCGCCACCGCCGAGGGGGTGGCCTGGATGGAACGGCCCGGCCGTATGCGCTTCGAATACGACAAGCCGAGCCCGCTGCTGCTGGTCGCCGGCTACGGCCTGTTCATCTTCCACGACAGCCAGTTGAACCAGACCACCAACCTGCCGCTCAGCGCCACACCGCTCGGCCTGCTGCTGCGCGACAATCTGCGCCTGTCCGGCGATGTGACGGTGACCGGAATCGAACGGCTGCCCGGCCAGATCCAGGTCAGCATGGTGCGCACCGCCACCCCCGACGAAGGCAGCCTGACGCTGGTATTCACCGAGGAGCCGCTGGCACTGCGGCAATGGTCGGTGGTGGACGCCCAACGGCAGGAGACGCGGGTGACGCTGTACAACGTCGAACTGGGCGGCACCTTCGATCAGAAGCTGTTCGCCTACGTGCCCGGGGTCAGCAAGGATCGAAGCTCGGGAGGGGGCAATCAATAACCGGCGCCGACGATACCTTTGAAAGGTGAACGAACCGAGCGGTGCAACAGCCGGGGCACTGCCCCGGACCCGGCCAGGGGCTTTGCCCCTGGACCCCACCAAGGGCAAGCCCTTGGAACCCGTTCATGATCTTTGCGGCGTTCGCTCTCGACGAGACGCTTGGCGCTATCCTGGCCCACTCTCACCGGCTGCCGGGGCGCGTCCTCAAGAAGGGCGCCATCATCGACGACGCCGCGATCATCGCCCTGCGCGAGGCCGGCCACACCGCCATCGTCGCCGCCCGCCTCGAGCCCGGCGACGTCCCCGAGAACGAAGCAGCCGACCGTCTCGCCGCCGCCCTCGACGCCCCCAACCTCACGCGCGGCCGTGCCGGCACCGGGCGGGTGAACCTGCATGCGGGCGTCGCCGGCCTGCTGCGCGCCGATGCCGCCCAGGTGGACCGGATCAACACCCGCCACGAAAGCCTCACCCTCGCCACCCTGCCCGACGCCAGCGTCGTGGCCCCGCGCGACATGGTGGCGACGGTAAAAGTAATCCCCTTCGCCGTGCCGGGCACCGTGTTGGACGATGTGGAACGCATCGCCCGCACCGCCCCCGCGCTCTCCCTCCACCCGTTCCGCCGCCTGCGCGTCGGCCTGGTGCTGACCGAGTTGCCCGGACTGAAGGAAAGCATCACTGAGGCCACGATCGCCGCCACCGAGGCGCGCGTGGCCGCCCTCACCGGCACCCTACTGCCGCCGCTGCGCTGCCCGCACGCCGAAGCGCCGATCGCCGAAGCACTGCGCCGCCTGCTGCAGGACGGCGCGCAGCTTCTTCTCGTGGCCGGCGCCTCCGCCACCGTGGACCGGCGCGACGAAAGCCCCGCCGGGCTGGTGCGCGCCGGTGGCGAAATCACCCATTTCGGCATGCCGGTGGACCCCGGCAACCTGATCTGCCTGGGCCGCATCGGCGCCATCCCCGCCTTTATCCTGCCGGGCTGCGCGCGCAGCCCGAAACCCAACGGCATCGACCTCGTGCTGCAGCGCGTGTTCGCCGGCCTGCCGGTGGGGTCGGCCGAGGTAATGCGTATGGGCGTGGGTGGCCTGCTGAAAGACACCGACGCCCGCCCCCTGCCGCGCGCCCGCGCCGCCGGCAAGCCGGACGAGCCGCGACGGCAGGTCGCGGCCCTGGTCCTGGCCGCCGGCCAATCCACCCGCATGGCCCCCCACAACAAGCTGCTGCTGGCCGACCAGACCGGCAAACCGATGATTGCCCGGGTGGTGGACAACGTTCTGTCCTCCCAGGCCCGCCCGGTGCTGGTGGTGACCGGCCATCGCGGCGAGGACATCCGCGCCGCCCTGGGCGGCCGGCCCGTCACCTTCGTCGATGCGCCGGACCACGCCGCCGGTCTCTCGGCCAGCCTGAAAGCCGGCATCGCCGCCCTGCCCGCCGAGGCCGCCGCCGTCCTGGTCTGCCTGGGCGACATGCCGCTGGTGACCGGGCGCATCCTCGACCGCATCCTGGCGGCCTACGATCCCGACGAGGGCCGCGCCATCGTGCTACCCGTGCACCAGGGCCGCGCCGGCAATCCGGTGCTGTGGGACCGTTCCTTCTTCGCCGAATTCCTCTCCCTCACCGGCGATGCCGGCGCCCGCCTCCTGCTCAAGCGCCACGAAGAACAGGTGGCCGAGATTGAAACCGGCGACGACGCCGTGCTGCGCGACTTCGACACGGTGGAAAGCCTGACCACCCTGCCGGCCCGGATGCGGCCGGCATAGGGGGAAAGGCCCGCGAATATTTTATTCCTGGCACACGCCGTCCATCAGCAGCATTTGCTTCCGCGCGGGTGCAGTCAGGCGTTCGCGAACGGCCGGACTCGCTGGCAAGACCATATATCCCGTGGCCAGGTCACCGAGCAGCAAGGAAACGCCAAATTGGCGAATCGTCGCAGAACATGCCGATCCTTCCTCGATTGGATGGCTGAACGCCGGCGCCAATCCAACTCATGAAAGAAGCGGCGACCCATTCCACTGGCCGCATACTGGTTATTGAGCCGGCTTCGGTGGTCTTGGAGAGATCCTGGGCCACCGCGCTTTGTGATGGCAGGTCAACATGCAGAATCGGTGGCTACCCATGGCAGTTGCCCTCGGTGACCTCATCCGTGTGCACAGTGAAGCTGAGCAGGGTATTCGGACCGAATGTGTTGCTGATCGCGACATCGGCGGCATCACGACCGCGTGCAATCAGTACGCGCCCTATCCGCGGCATGTTGTTTCGTGCGTCGAAAGTGTACCACCGACCACCGAGATACGCCTCGAACCAACCTGCAAAGTCCGGGGGACCGTAGGGCGGGGGAATACCGATATCGCTCAGGTAGCCGGTGCAGTAGCGCGCAGGAATATTCATGCATCGGCAGAACGCGATCGCGAGATGCGCATAATCGCGGCAGACTCCCTTGCGCTCGTTGTATGCCTCCCAGGCTGTCCGGGTCGATCGGGCGTGTTCATAGCCGAATACGATATGACGGTGAACGAAATCGCAGATCGCTTGAACGCGTCCCCAGCCTGTTGGCGATCGTTCGAACAGATTCCACGCGATTTGGGAGAGCCGATCGGTCTCACAATAGCGGCTGCCCAAGAGAAAGACCAGGTTTTCCTCAGGCAGGTCCTGAACCTGAGATTGCGTGGCCGAAGGAATGACCTCGTCGGGCTCCCCGGTGTCCCGAACGATCGCCGAGCTCGCGATCCGGATCTGTCCGGCGGGAGCCACGATCCTGGTGCACCAGTTGCCAAAGGCGTCACGATAGGCAGTCATCGGAACCGACGGATCGGTGGTCACGTAATCGGGAACAACAAGATCAGAGGCGCGGGAGTAGTGGACATTCACCATTAGAATCATCGGAGTTTGCTGTAAACAGTCATAGATCAGCTCGTATCCAACACGGAGTTTCATGAATCAGGATTCCGGAGATGGAGAACGTGGAAAGGCGCATTTACGGTTACCCGAGCATATCTGGCGGCGCTGCACAAGCCAAATCGGGATGGCGCATCTCTGCCTTCCGACACGAGTTAGCATCGTATATTATTTACAGGCAGTCGAGCAAAACGTGCGTGGGCTGGAGCCGACGAGCACTTCCCGTGCGGTAGGAGTGCGATGAGGGTGTTGCCGCTTTCGGATTGGACGGTCCGGATAAATTCGAGTGCTTTGTCAAATGACACCAATTCTAGAGAATGGAAGTGAACCGGGCAGCGGTCTTTGATGCTAACGGCACAGATAGCACATGTGGCCTTTAAATTATCAGTCCACGCTGAATCGAAGCCGACGCACGAATCCATGAAAAATTCATTTTAACGTATTGATCTCGGATACACAATAGTATTTTTTTGCAGTGTGGTCATTATCTTAAAAAGACACGCGCTGTATTGTAAAGTAGATTTAGAATGGACTCATTTTCAGACGAAGGAAAATAGCCAACGTGCCGCCGCCACCAACGTTCAAAAACGCAACCACAGCCAGATTACCTTGGCATTTCCTTGCCACCCATTGGCCGCCAAGCCCCGCCGCCCCGTTCACGCCGCCAACGCCCGCCCAAACACCGCCGGATCGACATTGCCGCCGCTGATAACCGCCCCGACCACCAGCCCCCGCGCATCGAACCGTCCGGCCAGCAGCGCCGCCAGCGCCACCGCGCCGCCCGGTTCCACCACCACCTTGAGATGCGAAAACGCGAAGGCGATCGCCGCCAGCACCTCCTCGTCGGTCACCGTGAGCCCGCCGGCCAGCCGCGGGCGGTTCACCTCGAAGGTGATCCGCCCCGGCATCTTCGACAGCAGCGAATCACACAGCGTGGAACCGCCCGGCGCATTGGCCAGCCGCGTCCCCGACACCAGCGAGCGCGCCGTGTCGTCCCAGCCCGCCGGCTCCACCGCATACAGCTTCGTGCCAGGCGAGGCCCCCTCAACCGCCAGCGCGCAACCGGCAATCAACCCGCCGCCGCCGGTACAGACCAGCAGGGCATCCAGCGTCAGGCCCGATTCGCGGGCGTCGTCGATCAGTTCAAGCGCCAGCGTGCCCTGGCCGGCAATGACATGGGCGTGGTCGAACGGCGGCACCAGCACCGCGCCAGTGCGCGCGGCATAGTCCCGCGTCATCGTCTCCCGGTCGTCGGCGGCGCGGTCGTAATGGCGGATGTCGGCGCCCCAGGCGCGCGTGCTCTCCGCCTTGATGCGCGGCGCGTCGGCGGGCATGAACACCGTGGCGCGCACGCCCAGCGCGGCCGCCGCGCACGCCGTGGCCTGGCCGTGGTTGCCGGAGGAATGCGTCACCACGCCGGCCCGCCGCTCCGCCTCCGACAATTGCCGCACGGCGTTGGTGGCGCCGCGCAGCTTGAAGCTGCCGGTGCGCTGCAGCGGCTCGGGCTTGATCAGCACCACCCCGCCGCTGCGCTCATCCAGCAGCCGATGGCGCAGCATGGGCGTGCGCACAATGTGCGGGGCGATGCGACCCCGGGCGGCGGCAACATCGTCGAAGCTCGGCAGGCGCATGGCGACCTCCCTTACCGGCGCGGCAGGACCACGATCGGCTCGTCCCCCGCGCGGCCGACCACACGATAGAGGCGGACGCGCTCGGCCACCATCCCGTCCCGCGCCCGCGCGATCAGGCCGAGCCGGTCGGCCTGCGTGAAGTCCGCCAAATGCGGCTGGTCGGCCAGCCGGTCGCTGCGCACCATCAGCCCGGTCCGTCCCGCAATGAATCCCCTAGCGTCCGGCAGCGCGAACCAGCGCCAGCGCGCATCCAGCGCGAGCACCGGAATATCCGGCGGCAGGTGCCAGGCCAGTTCAGCCGCGATGCCATAATTGTCGGCCACCACGTAAGCGGCGCCCTCGGCCCGGGCCTGCGCCGCGACGCCTTGGGCCATGCTCGCCCAGCCGCCCAGGCGCAGCAAGGTGAAGTCCCAGGGGAACGGCACGCGGGCCGGCGCCCAGATGGCCTGCACCCAGACCACACACGTCACCAGCACCCCGAATCCAACCGCCGGCGCCCGCAGCCGGAGCCATCCCCCGGTCAGCCCGGCGGCGGCGATCGCCGCCTGCGGATACATCAGCGACGGCCAGTTGGCCTGCACCCGGTCGCCCAGCGCGTGCTGCAGGAACACCAGCGACGGCACCGCCAGCAGCGCCGCCAGCAGCGTCCAGCCCGGATCGCGCGTACGCCACGCCCGGCGCACGGCGGCGACAATGCCGGCGCCGAACAGCACCGCCAGCAGCGGCGTGGCGAGCCCGATCTGGCCGCCCAACAACTCGCCGAAGAACTGCAAGGCCCGGCCGGGCTGCCACTCGCCCACCCGTCCGCCCTGACGGACAAAGCTCGCCCAGTCATGTGTGGCGTTCCACCCCAGCACCGGGGCGAACATCACCAGCCCCGCCAGCACGCCGAGCCAGGGCCCGGGCCGGCGCAGCCAGGGCCGCAGCGACGGCACCGCCAGCAGCCAGACCAGCACCGACGGCACCAGCAACACGGCGGTGTATTTGCTCGCCATCGCCAGCCCCGCCGCCACGCCCACCAGCCCCCACCAGCCCGCACCGCCGGTGGCGAGCACGCGGCCCAGGCCGAACAGCGCCAGCGTCCAGAAGAACAGCAGCGGCGTGTCGGGCGTCATGGTTGCCGCCCCGGCGCCGAACAGCAGCGTCGCATTGGCCAGCACCGCGGCCGGCAGACCGGCCCGGCGACCCGGCAGCAGATCCTCGGCGGCCCGCCAGAGCAGCACCGTGCCGGCGGCCGTCGCCAACGGACCCAGCAGGCGCACGCCCAACTCAGTATTGCCCAGCAAGGCGGTGCCGGCACGAATCCACAGGGCCACCATCGGCGGGTGATCCACGAACCCGGGCGCCAGACAACGGGACCAAACCCAATAATAGGCTTCGTCCGGTGCCAGGGGGGTCCAGGCGGCTACCGCGAGGCGCACACAAGTCAAAAAAACCAGCAAAAAGAAAGGCCAGGGGCTCTGCCCCTGGACCCCGCCAAGGGCCGGGAGGCCCTTGGAACCCATTCCGGTCAGAGGGGGACGCCCGTCAGGTAACGGCTGGTGCGAATCGTCTGCAGCGTTTGCACCCGACTGACATGCGGGGCGCCGGTCAGCTTCTGGGTCAGCACGTTCTCATGCGCCGTGTCGCGCGCCACCAGCCGCAGCAGAAAATCGCCGCCGCCCCGGATCATGTGACACTCCCGCACCTCGGGCCAGTCCGCGACCATCTGCTCAAAACCGGACAACACCACCTCCTTCTGGCTCTCCAGCCCGACAATGACGAAAAAGGTGATCTCCCAGCCCAGCGTCTGCGGGTCGGTATCGGCATGATAGCCACGAATGATGCCCGCCTCCTCCAGCCGGCGCACGCGACGCAGGCAGGGCGGAGCGGAAATGCCCGCCCGGCGCGACAGCTCAACATTGGTGATCCGGCCATCCTCCTGCAGCTCGGCCAGGATGCGTCGGTCGATGCTGTCCAGGATGGGAGTCTCGGGGATTGGTTTCATGACTGGACGCTCTTCCCGGCGGGCCCACGATCGATCAGGCCTCATTCGCCGTTGCTGACGGGTGCGGATGCACGAAATATTATTGCACAGCCCCCCGTGGCAAGCGAGGCTATGATGGTTCCTTGTGTCGGCATGGATGGCGCCGATATGGTCAACCGGAGAGAGAGTGGCGGATTCCCGATACATGCCCGAAACCCAACGCACCCGCGTCCTGATCGTCGGTGCCGGTCCGGCCGGCTACACGGCGGCGATCTACGCGGCCCGCGCCGGCCTGCAACCCTTGCTGGTTGCGGGGTTGCAGCCTGGCGGCCAGTTGATGATCACCACGGACGTGGAGAACTACCCGGGCTTCGCCGAGGCGGTGCAGGGTCCCTGGCTGATGGAGCAGATGCAGGCCCAGGCCGAGCATGTCGGGACAAAAATAATCCACGACCTGATTACCTCGGTGGCGTTCAGCGCCTCTCCCTTCCGTTGCCTCGGCGACTCGGGTGACACCTATCTGGCCGACTCGGTCATCATCGCCACCGGTGCCCAGGCACGCTGGCTCGGGCTCGACTCGGAAAAGCGGCTGCAGGGGTTCGGCGTCTCCGCCTGCGCCACCTGCGACGGGTTCTTCTTCCGCGGCAAGCGGGTGGCGGTGGTCGGCGGCGGCAACACTGCGGTCGAGGAAGCGCTTTATCTGACTCACCACGCCGAGAGCGTGACCCTGATCCACCGCCGCGATACGCTGCGGGCCGAAAAAATCCTGCAGCAGCGGCTGTTCGCCAACCCGAAAGTCAAGGTGGTGTGGGATAGCGTGGTTGACGAAATACTGTCGGCCGGCACGCCGCCGACGGTGTCGGGCGTGCGGCTGCGCGACGCCCGGACCGGGGCGGAGAGCCGGATCGACGTGGACGGCGTGTTCGTGGCAATCGGCCACAGCCCGAACACGGCGATCTTCCGCGGCCAGGTGGCGCTTGACGACGAGGGCTACGTGATCACGGCGCCGGGTACCACGCGCACCTCGGTGCCCGGGGTGTTCGCCGCCGGCGACGTGCAGGACAAGCTGTGGCGACAGGCCGTGACGGCAGCCGGAACCGGTTGCATGGCGGCGCTGGAAGCCGAAAAGTGGCTGGCCGCGCTTGGCGCCGACTCGGTGCTGGCGGCGGATTGACTGATCGGGCCTTCCCGGTTCTGGGGCCGGGGGGGCGACAGGGTAGAACAAATTACTGGCCGGCAGGCACCGGACGGACAGGGGTGGCCCAACGATGGACTGGGACAAGCTGCGCGTGTTCCACGCGGTGGCCGAGGCCGGGAGCTTTACGCATGCCGGCGACGTGCTGAATCTGAGCCAGTCGGCGGTATCGCGGCAGATCTCGGCGCTTGAGGAAGCGCTGCAGGTGCCGCTGTTCCACCGCCACGCGCGCGGGCTGATCCTGACCGAGCAAGGCGAGAGCCTGAACCGGACGGTGCGCGAGGTGTTCGCCAAACTGGCGATGACCGAGGCGCTGCTCACCGAAAGCAAGGAGAAGCCAGCCGGCCGTCTGAAGGTGACCACCACGATGGGGTTCGGGTCCGCCTGGCTGGCGCCGCGCCTGTACGCCTTCCTGGAGCAGTATCCGGACGTGACGATGCAGCTTCTGCTGGACGACACCGACCTCGACCTGGCCATGCGCGAGGCCGACGTGGCGATCCGTCTGCACGCGCCCAAGCAGCCTGATCTGGTGCAACGCCATCTGCTGTCGATGGAGTGGCATGTCTGTGCCAGTCCCGCCTACCTCAAGCAGCACGGCACGCCGGCGCGTCCCGAGGACCTGGACCAGCACCGGCTGGTCCTGTTCGGCAGCTATCGCCCGCCGGTCGAGGATGTGAACTGGCTGGCCGAAATCGGCCGCAAGCCCGGCCCGCCCCGCCGGGCGGTGCTGGAGGTGAACAGCCTGCAGGGCATGTTGCTGGCGATCAAATCGGGCCTCGGGATCGCGGCTGTGCCCGATTACGTCGCGCTGGAAACCGAGGGGTTGGTGCGCGTGCTGCCCGACATCAAGGCGCCCAAGGTGGACGTGTATTTCGTCTACCCTGAGGAACTGCGCAACTCCAAGCGCGTCGCGGTGTTCCGCGATTTTCTCCTCGCCCGCCTGGCCGAACGGCAGCACTGAACGGCCCCATTCACGAGGGCTGGATGCTCGCTTGTCTCGGTCGGGCGAGGTGAGGCGTTTGTACCCATGCCTGCGAGCACCATGCATACCGGGCATATCCGCCCTGGCAAATCGGGAGTGGTTTGCCGCCATGCTGCACCATACTTACGGCTTGGTAGTTATGGCGTCGCCGCGGTCTGTGGGAGTGTTCCTGCGGTGGCTGTCAGTATTCCTGCCCGTTATGGGCGGGAAAAGGGGCTGATCGCCCCTTCGTCTCCCAGACGTGAAGCCTCCCTGTATCCTTGCCCCGCTTTCCCAATGGGTTAGCGGGGCTTTTGTTTCTTGGTGCGGCGTTTATGGGCGTAATGTGGGCACATGCGCGCCGGAGGCCTCCGTCGTGGCTGCCCGGCCAGCCACGTGGCTGACCGGGCAGCGACCGTTCAACAGCCGATAAGGCCGAAGAAACTGCACTCAGCAACTGAGACCAGAGTGGGCGGGCTGACGACAACCGTCACCGAGTCCCCGACATTCAGCAGTTGGATGGCCGCCTGTCGCGTGGGATTGGCCACCTGGATCGTGTAGACGCCGCCGCCGGTTGCATCGACAACATCGAAGCTCGTCGCACCGTCTTTTTTTACAACGCGCCCGATGATGGCCTGTAGGGCTGTGCAAGAGTACGCACGACGCAATTCGCAACCTCGTTCCGCACCCGGACAATTTCCTTCACGTGCAGGTGCAAGGTCGATCGCCAAATCTTGGAGCTGAGCACGGCGAGCGAGCCCAGCCCCAGCCGCTCCTGTACCATGTCCTGGCAAGCCATCCATCGCGCCCTGGCACGCCATCGTGATCCGATGGCGTGGTGCTGCGTCTTATAATCTTTGATTTGGATCAATGCTGCACCGCAGCATTTGTTCTACGGTGGATATAACTAAGCAAGGGCAATGAAGCTCTTGTGCGAGCATTCTCGGGAGAGTCAGGTGGCTGACCAGTCGCGACTTATCGGCTTCCCAATGCCAGCATTGGGTTCCTTCAACCCGGTCCAGGAATACTGGCTCGACGCCTGGCAACGCTCCATCCTGTTCCTCGACGTGCTGCGCCAGCGCGGCAACATCGCCCGCGAGCACAATGGGCGGCTCGCCCCGAACGTGCTCAGCTTCATCCCCGAACTCGTGCTGGACGGCCGCAAGTTCGATAGGCCGGTGAACTACGCCCTGGTGCGCATCGTGCCGCCCTCAGGCACCTCGATCGATCCGGCCAAGCGACCGTTCATCGTGTTCGACCCGCGGGCGGGGCATGGCCCCGGCATCGGCGGCATGAAGCACGACAGCGAGATCGGCATGGCCCTGCAGGCCGGCCATCCCTGCTACTTCGTCGGCTTCCTGCCCGATCCCATGCCGGGCCAGACGATCGAGGATGTCTGCCGCGCCGAGGCAATCTTCGTCGAGGCGGTGGCGGCCCGCCACCCGACCACCGACGGCAAGCCCGTGCTGATCGGCAACTGCCAGGCCGGCTGGCAGATCATGATGATGGCGGCGATGCGGCCGGAACTCGCCGGCCCGATCCTGCTGGCGGGATCGCCGCTATCCTATTGGGCGGGCGTGCGCGGCAAGAACCCGATGCGCTATCTCGGCGGCGTGCTCGGCGGCACCTGGCTGACCGCGCTCACCGGTGACCTCGGCAACGGTATCTTCGATGGCGCCCACCTGATCGCCAACTTCGAATCCGGCAACCCGGCCAACACCTACTGGAAGAAGTCCTACAACGTCTATTCGAAGGTCGATACCGAGGCTGCGCGGTTCCTCGAGTTCGAAACCTGGTGGGGCAGCCCGGTGCTGCTCAACGCCGGGGAGATGCAATGGATCGCCGATAATCTGTTCGTCGGCAACCGCCTGGCGACCGGCGAGTTGCACGCGTCCGACGGCACCCGCATCGACCTGCGCAACATCCGCTCGCCGATCGTGGTGTTCTGCTCCTGGGGCGACGACATCACCCCACCGCAGCAGGCGCTCGGCTGGGTCACCGATCTCTATGCCGAGGACAGCGAGATCGTCGCCAACGGTCAGACCATCGTCTACACGCTGCACCAGAGCATCGGCCATCTCGGCATCTTCGTCTCCGGCAAGGTCGCCACCAAGGAACATGGCGAGTTCGCCAGCTGCATGGACATGATCGACCTGGCCCCGCCCGGCCTCTACGAGGCGGTGATTACCGAGGTCAGCGAGGACATGGCCAATCCCGAGCTGATCCACGGCCGCTACCTGTTCCGGCTGGAGGCGCGCAAGCTTGCCGACATCCGGGCGCTCGGCGGCAACGACGCCGCGGACGATCTGCGCTTCGCCGCGGCGGCACGGCTGTCGGAGGTCCATCTCGGCCTGTATCGCACCCTGGTCGCACCGGCGGTGCGGGCGATGACCACCGAGCAGACCGCGGAGGCGGCGCGCAAGCTGCATCCGAACCGGGTGAGCGTCGCCATGTTCGCCGACGAGAACCCGCTGATGCAGCCGGTCAAGGCACTGGCCGAAACCGTGCGTGCCGCACGCCAACCGGTCTCGCCTGGCAATCCGCTGCTGGCCATGGAACGGGCGGCCTCGGACTGGATCACGACCGGCCTCGAAGCCTATGGCGCCGCGCGGGACATGTGGACCGAGCAGTTCTTCCTGACCACCTACGGCTCGCCGGTGCTGCAGGCGCTGCTCGGGCTGGGCATCGACCAGCCGCTGGCCCGTCGCGCCATTGAGCACGACCTGATCCGCGAGGCGACCGAGGCGCGGCGGCGGGCCGAACTCGAGACGCGGTTCGAGGCGGGGGGGCTGCCGGAGGTGCTGCTGCGGGCGCTGATCTATATCCGCCTGCCCGAGCGCAGCGCCGATGAGCGTGGCTTTGTCGCCATGGAGTCCATCCGCCAGGCGCAGCCGCCCGGCAAGCGGCTCAGCCAGCCGCGTCTCAAGGAGTTGTTCACCGAGCAGTTCCTGCTGCTGCAGTTCGACCAGGAGCGCGCGGTGCGCGCCATTCCGGCGCTGCTGCCGAAGGACGCAACGCAGCGGCGTGCGGTGCTCTCAGCCCTGCGGCGCGTCGTCGGCGCCAGCGGCCAGATCTCGCAGGAGGGCAAGGAACGGCTGGCTCGCATCGAGGCGATGTTCGATGGGGCGGAGAAGGCCGCTTCCAAGGGAGAGGCCTCCAATGCCTGACGATCCCAAGATGGGCAACGCCCATCGTCATGAACGGTACGACCGCCTGATCGCCGCGGCGCGGGAACTCAAGTCCACCAGGACGGCGATCGTCCACCCCTGCAACGAGGTGTCGCTGGAAAGTGCCATCGAGGCGCAGCGACTTGGGCTGATCGAGCCGATCCTGGTCGGGCCGGAAGCGCGCATCCGCGAGGAGGCGGCGCGGGCCGGCCTCGATCTCGGCGCGTTGCCGATCATCGACACGGCGCACAGCCATGAATCGGCGGCCAAGGCGGTCGAGCAGGTCAGGCTGGGCAATGCCGAGGCGCTGATGAAGGGCAGCCTGCACACCGACGAACTGATGGGCGCGGTGGTGGCGCGCGAAGGCGGCATCCGCACCGCGCGGCGCATCAGCCACTGCTTCGTCATGGCGGTGCCCGGTCATGCCGATCCGCTGATCATCACCGACGCCGCCGTCAACATCGCGCCGACATTCACCGAAAAGGTCGATATCGTGCAGAACGCGATCGACCTGGCGCACGCCTTGCGCTTCCCGGAGGTGCGGGTGGCGATTCTGAGCGCGATGGAGACCATCAACCCGAAAGTGCCATCGACGCTGGAGGCCGCCGGGCTGTGCAAAATGGCCGACCGTGGGCAGATCACCGGGGCGTTGCTGGACGGGCCGCTGGCGCTCGACAACGCGATCAACCCCGAAGCCGCCGCCATCAAGGGCATTGTCTCGCCGGTCGCGGGACGGGCGAATGTGCTGGTGGCGCCCGATCTGGAGGCCGGCAACATGCTGGTGAAAAGCCTGACCTTCCTGGCCGGGGCCGACGGCGGCGGCATCGTGCTCGGCGCCCGGGTGCCGATCATCCTGACCAGCCGGGCAGACTCGCTGCTGGTGCGGCTGGCCTCCTGCGCCGTCGCATCCCTGGTGGCCGAGGCCCGGCGCGCCGCCACCGCATCCTCGATCGCGTGAGGGCATCGCCATGACCGCGCCGATTGCCGTCCTCAATGCCGGCTCGTCCAGCATCAAGTTCGCCGTCTACGACGCCAGCGCGGCGGCGGCGCGGTTCCAGGGCCAGGTGCAGGGCATTGGTGTCAAGCCGAGCCTTTCGGTTCGCAACCACGCCGGCGAGACCGTGCTGGAGCGGAACTGGCCGGAAGCGGGCTTCGACGCCGGCATTGCGACGCTGGAGATCATGCGGGCCGGCATGGAAGTGCTGCAGGGCGAGCGCATCCAGGCGATCGGCCACCGCGTCGCCCATGGCGGCACGGAATACGGGGCGCCGGTGCTTGTGGACGCGGAGGTGCTGGCCGGGCTGACACGCGTGATCCCGCTGGCGCCGCTGCACCAACCGCACAACCTCGCGCCGATCCGCGCGGCCATGGTGCTGCGGCCCGACCTGCCGCAGGTGGCCTGCTTCGACAGCGGCTTTCACCGCGACCAGGCCGCGGTGGTGCAGCGCTTTGGCCTGCCGCGCCGCCTGCACGACGAGGGCGTGCGACGCTACGGCTTTCACGGCCTGTCCTACGCGTTCGTCGCCAGCCGCCTGCCCGAAATTGCACCGGAAATCGCCGGCGGGCGGGTGGTGATCTGCCATCTCGGCAGCGGCTCCAGCCTGTGCGCCGTGCAGGACGGACGCAGCGTGGCGACCACCATGGGCTTCACCGGCCTCGAAGGCCTGCTCATGGGCACACGCTGCGGCGCGATCGATCCCGGCGTGCTGCTGTATCTGATGGACACGCATGGCATGGATGTGCGCGCCATCGAGGACCTGCTCTATCGCCAGTCGGGCCTGCTCGGCGTGTCCGGCATCTCATCGGACATGCGCGCCCTGCGCGCCTCGCCGGCACCGGAAGCGGCCGAGGCGATCGCGTTGTACGTGTATCGCATCGTCCGCGAGATCGGCTCGCTGGCGGCGGCGCTGGGGGGACTTGACGGTCTGGTGTTCACCGGCGGCATCGGCGAGAACGACGCGGCCACCCGCGCCGAAGTGGCATGCGGCTGCGCCTGGCTCGGCCTGACCCTGGACGAGACGCGCAACACCCAACTTGCTGCGGCGGGCGGTACCGGCCGGATCAGCACGGCGGAGTCCCGCATCGGCGCCTGGGTGGTGCCGACCGACGAAGAGCGCATGATCGCCCGCCACACCGCCGACCTGCTGGGCCTGCGCGGCGAGACTGCGGCATGATATCCTGGCCCGGGTCGCCGGTGCCCGGGCTGGAGCGGTCGAACACCACCCGCAGCCAACCCGGCGCGTGACAACGGGGCACGGCGCTCCTCTGGCGGTCCAGCACAAGGAAGGCGCATGCCGCTCTGGATGATCCCGATGTCGTACACGCTGGTGAGCGTGCTCGGCGCGTTCCTGTTCCCTCGTCTCGAATACCTGCTGAACCCCACATACCAAATGCCGCTGGCGCCCGCCTCGGCGCAGAGCTTCCTGGCCACCGTCGCATCGGGGATGATGGCGCTGACCGGCATCGTGTTCTCGATCGCCTTTGTCATGGTCCAGTTCATGGCGGTGGCCTACTCGCCACGGCTGGTGCAGTGGTTCGGCCGGGACAAAACGCTGTACCACGCGATGGGTATCTTCATCGCCACCTTCATGTACAGTCTGGCGACACTGGTCTGGGTTGACCGTAACAGCTCCGGGCAGGTGCCGTTCGCTTCCATGTGGCTGGTCGTCATGCTGCTGTTCGCCAGCATGTTCCTGTTCGCGCGCCTGGTGCAGCGCCTTACGTCGCTGCAGATTACGCACGTCCTGCAGTTCATCGGTGCGCGTGGCCGTGCGGTGATCCACGAGACATTCCCGCACGGGGCGGACGTGGCGGCGGTGATCGAGGCGGCGGAGGAGGCGCGCGGCGATCTCGGCCCGGTGACGCAGACGCTGCGCTACGAGGGTACGCCGCGCTCCATCGCCCGGTTCGACATCCAGGCGTTGGTGCGCCAGGCCAGCCAGGCCGACGCCATCATCGTGCTCGACAGCGCCGTGGGCGACACGATGGTGGACGACACCGTGATCCTGCGCGTGTACGGGGCGCGCGCGGCGCTGGCCGAACGGCCATTGCTGAAGGCGGTGCACCTGAGCGACGAGCGCACCTTCGAGCAGGACCCGAAATACCCGCTGCGGCTGCTGGTGGACATCGCCATCCGGGCGCTGTCGCCGGCGATCAACGACCCGACCACCGCGGTGCAGGCGCTCGACCAGATCGAGGATTTGCTGCGGCGGATGGCGAAATGCCGGCTGGACGCAGGCTATGCGCGCGACGCCGGGGGGCGGCTGCGCCTGGTATTTCCCATGCCAACCTGGTCAGACTACCTGACGCTGTCCTTCGACGAGATACGCTTCTACGGCGCCGATTCGGTGCAGGTGATGCGACGGTTGCGCAGTGCGCTCACCGGCCTGCTCGATTCGGTGACCGCGCCGTCGCGGGCAGCTTCCGTGCGCAGCTATCTCGCTCATCTCGACCGGATGGTGGAGGCCTCCAGAATGGATGCCGACGACAAGGCAATGGCACGCCGCGAGGACCGGCAAGGCCTCGGTCTGTCGCGCGGCGCCGACGGCGGCTGACGCTCCGCGGCCAGCGGACCCTTGGCCTTCGACCACCCACTTGACTATTCCGCCGCAACCCAGGCCGATACTGCGCCATGGCGCAACTCAGTGACGACTGCTTCGCCTTCGGCGGCGCCCTGCTGCCGCTCCACGCGGCCCAGGCCCGCATCGCCGTCGCCCATGCGGTGAAGGCGGGCACGGAGACGGTGGCGTTGGCGGAAGCGGTCGGCCGGGTGCTGGCGCAGGACGCGGCGGCACCGATCGACCTGCCGCCCACCGACAACGCGGCGGTGGACGGCTTTGCCCTTTATTTCGACGATTTGGCAGCCGCGGCGCCCACCACCCTGCCCGTCCACGGCCGCGCCGCGGCGGGCGCGGCACCGACGGGCCCCGTTCCCCGCGGCCAGGCGCTGCGCATCTTCACCGGCGCGGTCATGCCCGACGGCCCCGACACGGTGATGATGCAGGAGGACTGCGTCATCGAGTCCGGCCGGGTGACGGTGCGACCCGGCATCCGCCGCGGCGCCAACCGCCGCGCGACCGGCGAGGACATTACCCGCGGCGCCGTGGCGTTGCCAGCCGGCCGGCGCCTGATGCCGCCGGATATCGGCCTGCTCGCAGCCCTGGGTTTTCCCCAGGTCGAGGTGCGCCTTCCGCTTCGCGTGGTCGTGTTCTCCACCGGCGACGAGATCGCCGCACCGCCGGCACCATTGCGTCCGGGTCGGGTGTACGACGCCAACCGGCCCATGCTCTCCGCCCTGCTGCGCCGGCTCGGCGCCGTGGTGGTCGATGGCGGCATCCTGCCCGACACGCTGGCAGCCACCCAGAACGCGCTGCGCGGGGCCGCACGCCGCGCCGATCTGGTCATCACCTCCGGCGGCGTCTCGACCGGCGAGGAAGACCATGTGCGCGCCGCCATCGAGGCGGTGGGCACACTGGAATTCTGGCGGGTCGCCATCAAGCCGGGCCGCCCGGTGGCGCTGGGCCTGCTGGATGGCACGCCGCTGCTGGGCCTGCCCGGCAACCCGGTGGCGGCCCTGGTCACCTTCACCGCCATCGGCCGCCCGTTGCTCGACCGGTTGGCAGGGTCCGTCTATGTCCCGCCGCCGCGTTTTCTTGTCCGCAGTGGGTTTTCCTACCGCAAGAAGGCCGGCAGGCGTGAATACGTGCGGGTGCAGCTCGCTGCCGACGGCACCGCGCACCGCTACCCGAAGGAAGGCGCGGGCATCCTCACCTCGCTCACCGAGAGCGACGCGCTGATGGAACTGCCGGAGGAGATGACCGCGCTGGCGCCGGGCGAAACGGCCCCCTGCATTCCGCTCGGGTTGTTGCATGGCTAGCGACCCAATGGCCAGCGACCTGGCCGGCGCGGAGTTCGTTGTCGCCCCCGACCCGGACGACCCGGCGCTGACGCAGACGGTGGAGGGCATCGACCACACCGGCGCCACGGTCTCGACCCGCGTGCCGGTGGAACGGCCGCTGACGCTGTTCCTGAATGGCCAGGAGATCGTTACGATGATGACGATCGGCGACCGCCCGGACTGCCTGGCCGTGGGCTACCTGCTGAACCAGGGCATGCTGCGCCGTGACGACCCGATCGAGCGCATCGACGTCGATACGGACCTCGATGTGGTGGTCGTGCGCACCCCGTCGCGCACCGACTTCGAGGCCAGGCTGCGGCGGAAAACCCTGACCAGCGGCTGCGCCCAGGGCACCGCCTTCGGCGATCTGCTGGAGCGTTTCGAACAGGTGCGGCTGGACCAAACGGCCGAGTTGCGCACGAGCTGGCTGTATACGCTGGCACGCAAGATCAACACCCGGCCCAGCCTGTACCTCACCGCCGGCGCCATCCATGGCTGCGTGCTGTGCGAGCAGGACCGGCCGCTGGTATACATGGAGGATGTCGGCCGCCACAACGCGATCGACAAGATTGCCGGCTGGATGCGGCTGCAGGGCGTCGGGCCAGGTGGAAAGCTGTTCTACACGACGGGACGGCTGACCAGCGAGATGGTCATCAAATGCGTGCAGATGCAGATCCCCATTCTCATCAGCCGCAGCGGTTTCACTGCCTGGGGGGTGCAACTGGCGCGCCAGGCCGGGTTGACTCTCGTCGGGCGGGCGAAGGGAAAGCGCTTCCTGTGCGTGAGCGGCGCCTTCCGGCTGCGCTTCGATGCCGACCCGCGCGAGGTGGTGCCCGAAGGGGCAGAGCGGCGGGGCGCGCGGGCGGACGACTGAGCCGCGCCACCAATGTTAACAAGACAGCAACGCTGGCAGTGGATAGTCCAGTGATCGGCACGCGCGACCAGTCATCGACGCAGATTCCTGCGCGGTGCAGGCGCTGGCGGATGCAAAGATCGTGGAGGTATGGTGGCTTCCCTCTCCCTATCCGACGTGACGCGGCTGCTGGCCGAGCCTTCGGCGCAGGCACGCGCCGAAGTGGCCGGCAAGCTCGCGCAGGACATCGACAATCCCGCGTTGAGCGCGAATGAAATCCGGCTGGCACAGGACATCATCCGCATCCTGGCCAATGACATCGAAGCGACCGTGCGACAGACGATATCGCAAAGCCTTCGCTGCTCCGCCCGGTTGCCACAGGACGCCGCCTTGCGTCTTGCCAACGACATTGAAACCGTGGCGCTCCCCATTCTGGCCGATTCGGGTTTGCTCAGTGCGGCCGACCTTGTCGCCATCGTGCGAAGCGGTTCCTCCGTCAAGCAGGAAGCCATTGCCGGACGACGCGACCTCTCGGAGGATGTTTCCGAAGCCCTGATTACCGACGCCCATGTCGCGGCGGTCACCGCCCTGATGCGGAATTCGACCGCGCAGATCAGCGAGAACGGTCTGGGCAAGGCGATCGAACGGTTCTCCGGCGATGACACCGTCACGGAGAGCATGGCCCGGCGCGAAAAGTTGCCGATAACAATTGCCGAGCGGCTTGTCGCCCTGGTCGCCGACCATGTGAAAAATTATCTTGTCGGTCACCATGAATTGTCGCCTGACATCGCGACCGATATCGTATTGCAAACTCGCGACGTGACAACAATCACACTCAGTTATGGTAGCCACGAGGACGAACTGCAGCTTCTGGTGGAGGAGATGCGTCGTGGCGACCGGTTGACGCCGTTCCTGGTTCTGCGTGCCCTTTGTCTGGGCGATATGGAGTTCTTCGAGGCAGCCATGGCTGCCCTGGCCAATGTGCCGGTGGCGAACGCACGGCGGTTGATTCATGACGCGGGTTCGAACGGTCTCAAATCCCTCTTTGAGAAAACCGGATTGCCGGCGCGGCTTCTTCCCGCCATTCGCGTGGCGGTGGACGTCGTGGCGGGCGTCAAGTTTGACGGCGGCGAGCACGATCTTGAACGCTATCGCGCACGGGTCATCACGCGGATTCTGACCCAGTTCGAACGTTTCGGTGACGAGGATCTTGATTATTTGCTTGAGAAACTGACCGCGGTTCTTGCGGTAGGCTCCACGCACACTTAAAATTCCGTGCCGGCAGCCACCTCGCTCTGGCAGCATCGGCCAGGGCCGCAACACCAGCTCATTTTCCCGTGCGCCAGAACGACGGCAGCGCGAGCGGTCCCAATAGCAAGCGGTGGCGATCACGAAGGCACCGCCAGCCGCGTGTGCAGCGGCGGTGGCGGTTGCATCCCGATGACGGACGGGAGCGGGCCGTCCATCACATCGGCGGGAAAGTGTACGAATGCTCCTTGTATGCGGCACAAGCAATGCCCTTCTAATCGGCGGACATCGCTCGCATAATTGTTGTCTAAGCAAGCATCTGGTCGATTAAAATCAAATGATACCACAGACATGGTGCGGGCGTGCGACAGTTTCTTGTGGAATGGTGCTGAAGTTTGGTTTGTCAGCGCGGTTTTGCAGGGCGGCTATGTCGGAAGAACTGGGATGTCGCCTCGTCCCGATCACCTGCGCGTCAAATCGGAAGGAGTCTCATGATGCGGTTCCAAGGTTTACCGTACCTCGCGGTCAGCCTGACAATCCTGTGCCTGCCGCTCGGGGGCACACAGGCTGCTGAGCCCGAAGGCCTGTTCTCGCGTGTCGCCACCGTGCATATCTTCGTCCCCGAGACACAGAGCCAGGCGCAATTGGCCGACCAGCTTCGTGCCCAGGGCTACGCGAATGTCGTTCTGAGTTCGACCTATCCGTCGCCCGCGGATCCCCATCCCGAACTCAACCCGACGCTGACCAGTCGTCCCGACCAGGTTCCGGTTCATGCCGGCTGGAACGGAGTGGCCGTCAAGGACGGCCAGATTGTCCAGGTGTACGTCGACCGCTGATCGACATCGGGTCCGGGCCGGTCGCCAAAACGGGAAAAGCTGAAAACCGGACCCGCAATGCCAGCGGGTCCGGCCTCGTTCGTGACCTTACTTCTTCCCGGGGTGCGGCTTCGCTGTACTGCCGGCCGCCGACTTCGCGGACGTGCTGGGCTTGGCGGGGGGATTCGAGGAAGCCTCCGGTGCACTTGCACTCTTCGTTGACCTGCCGGATGGCGCGTGCGATGGGCTCGGCATGACTATTTTCCCCTTTCTTTTGTTGAGCGCACCAATATTTTAGCAGGAGCCTTCTGTTCCTCATCAGGCGAACAGGTTCACATTTTCGTTTTCAATGCTGCTCACGGCCGCGTGAAAAGCCCCGTTCGAAGCGCGGCAGGCTTCGTTTTGCCCCGCGCGTGCCGGCATCACGCCGTGGGAGGAGCCGCGGCGCGCAGCCGGAACCGCTGAATCTTCCCGGTGGCGGTCTTCGGCAGCTCCGTCACCACATGAAACCAGCGCGGATATTTGTACGGCGCAAGCCCGCGCTTGCAGTGCTCGACCAGTTCGCGCTCGGTGGCCACCGTGTCGGCGGGGGCTTCCTTCAGCACCACCCAGGCCTCCGGCTTGATCAGCCCGTCGGCATCGGCGCGGCCAACCACGGCGACTTCGAGCACGCGCGGATGCTCGGCCAAGCGCGCCTCGATCTCGAAGGGCGAGCACCAGATGCCGCCCACCTTCATCATGTCGTCGCTGCGCCCGCCATAGACGTAGTACCCGTCACTGTCCTGCGTGTAGGTGTCGCCGGTGTCCAGCCAGCCCTCCGCCAGCATGGTGCGGGCGGAGCGCTCGCGGTTGTTCCAGTAGCAGCGCGCGGTGGAACCGCCGCGCACCAGCAGCCGCCCGCTCTCGCCGGGCGCGGTCGGCTGGCCGTCCTCGCGCAGGATGCGGGCCTCGTAGCCATCCACCACTCGACCGGAGGTGCCGGCGCGGATATCGCCGGGTCTGTTGGAGATGAACATGTGCAGCGCCTCGGTCGAGCCGATGCCATCCAGGATCACCGTGCCGGTCAGCGCCTTCCAGCGGTGGAATATATGCGCCGGCAGCGCCTCGCCGGCGGAAACGCAAGTGCGGACCGAGGAAAAGTCGATGCGCGTGCTCTCCAGCGCGTGCAGTTGCGCGGCATAGAGCGTGGGCACGCCGAAATACAGCGTGGGCCGGTGGCGCTCGATCATGGCCAGCGTGGCCTGCGCGGTCGGGCGATCCGCCAGCAGCACGCTGGTGGCGCCGGCCCAGAGCGGAAAGGTCATGCCGTTGCCGAGCCCGTAAGCGAAGAAAAGCTTTGCCGCGGAGAAGAACACATCATCCTCGCGCGCGCCGAGCAGGTCGGTTCCCAAATGCTGACTGGTCACCACCATGCTGCGGTGAAGGTGCACCGCGCCCTTCGGCCGCCCGGTGGAGCCGGAGGAATACAGCCAGAAAGCATCCTCTTCCGCCGTGGTCCCGGCCGGGGCGAGCGCCGCGGGGGCGGTGCCGGTCAGCGCCCGCACGCTGGCCCCCTCGCCTTCCACGCGCAGGCAATGGGCCGGGCGGAGCGGCACGCCCGCCAGCGCCCCCTGCACCGCCTCGTCGTACTCCGCCGACCAGGCCAGGGCGGCGCATCCTGAATCCTCGATCATGTAGCGGTAATCGTCAGCGCGCAGCAGCGTGTTCACCGGCACCGGCACGATGCCGGTCTTGATGGCGCCCCAGAACAAATAAAAGAACTCGGGGCAGTCCTTCACCACCATCAGCAGCCGCTCGCCCCGCTGCAGGCCGAGGCCCAGCAGCGCATTGCCGCACCGCCCCACGCGGTCGGCCAGTTCGGCGTAGGTAACGTCACCCTCGGCGGCGCGGATGGCCACGCGGGCCGCCCGGCCCTCGACAATATGGCGGTCGATGAACGGCACGGCGACATTGAAGCGGGGAGCAAAGTCGAGCCGGGTGGGCCGGACCGAACGGTCCACCGCCACGGTGTGGTCGAGCATGCTTTTTATTCCTCCCGTCGCGCCGTGGCCGTTTGTGTCTCGGCGTCGGCGGTTGAATAATCTATAATCGTACCGAAATACGCTTTTCCATTCATCCGCGCGAGGCCATCTTTGTCAAGGCCGTGGCCCCGGGGCGGATGGCCGTCGCCGCATCGGAGCCCGTATGACGAACCACCCGGCCGCGCTGCACGTCCGCCCGGCCGCCCCGGACGATCTACCCGCCATCATCGCGCTCGACCGCGAGGTGACGGGGCTGGAGAAGCCTGAGTACTGGCGCGACCTGTATTCCCGTTACGGCAGCCGCGACGATGACCGGCGTTGCTTCCTGGTGGCGGCGATCGGCGGCCAGGTAGAGGGTTTTGTCATCGGCGAAGTGCGCGCCTGGGAGTTCGGTTCGCCGCCCTGCGGCTGGATTTTCGCCATCCAGGTGCGGCCGCGCTGCCGCCTGGGCGGCGTCGGCACCAGGCTGTTCGAGGCGGTGCGCGACCGCTTCCGGGCCGCCGGGGTGGACCGGCTGCGCACCATGCTGGCGCGCGACAACAATGTTATCCTTTCGTTCTTCCGCAGCCAGGGAATGATGGCCGGCCCGTTCCTGGAACTGGAGATGGAGCTAGATGCGCAATCCGGCCGATAGCCCGGCCCCCTTATGGAATGGGGTCAAGGGGTCCACCGACCCCTTGCGGGTCCAGGGCAGAGCCCTGGCCTTCCCTCCATGAAGCTGCAGAAAGCCACCACCTTCGCCCTGATCGCCGTGCTGGAACTGGCCGCCGACCCGCAGGCCCAGCCCTCGGTGCTGGAAATCGCCGAGAAGCACGGCATTTCCGCCCACCATCTGGCCAAGGTGATGCGCGACCTCGGCCGCGCCGGCATCGTGGACGCGGTGCGCGGCGTGGGCGGTGGCTACCGGTTCATCGGCAACCCGAAGCGGCTGACGCTGATGGATATCATCGACCTGTTCGAGCCGGCGCGGCCGGGGCGCGCAGCAAACCCGGGTCCCGAGGCGGCGCAGGCTTTGCAGCGCGTGCTGGACGAGATCGACGAACATGCCGCGGCGACGTTCCGCTCGATCACCCTCTCGACCATGCTCAAGCTGATGCGGGCGCCGGCGCGGGCGTAGCCGGGACCAACACCCGACACCCGACCTGTCGGAAACCCAACATTGGCGCCTTCCCGCCCGCCGGAACCGGCCCGGCGCCACGGATGGCACGCTGCTTGCGATTCACGTTCGGCTGCCGCCGCATCGCCCGGAGCGCCGCCATGAGCCAGACCACCCTGCCCGCCTGCTCGATCAACGACACAACCCTGCGAGACGGCGAACAGGCGCCGGGCGTGGCCTTCAGCGTGGCCGAGAAGGCCGCCATCGCCGCCGCATTGGATGCCGCCGGCATCGACGAAATCGAGGCCGGTACGCCGGCAATGGGCGGCGAGGAAATCGAGGCCATCCAGGCCGCCGTGCAGGCCGCCCCGCAGGCCCGCGTCGCCGCCTGGTGCCGGATGACCGAGGCCGACGTGGACGCCGCGCTCCGCGCCGGCGTGCGCCACGCCAACCTCTCAGTGCCCACCTCGCCGCGCCAGATCGCCGCCAAGCTGCGCGGCGGGCCGGCCGAGGTGCTGGCGCGCATCGCCCGGGTGGTGCCCTATGCGCGTGACCGCGGCCTGACCGTGTCGGTGGGCGGCGAGGATTCCAGCCGCGCCGACCCTGAATTTCTGTCCCGCCTGCTCGACGCCGCGCAAGCCGCCGGCGCCTGGCGGTTCCGGTACGCCGACACGCTGGGCGTGCTCGATCCTTTTGCCACCGAAGCGGCGTTCCGCCGCCTGCGTGCCGGCAGCGATCTGTGCCTTGAGTTCCACGGCCACGACGATCTCGGGCTGGCCACCGCCAACACGTTGGCGGCCCTGCGCGGCGGGGCCACCGATGCCAGCGTGTGCGTGCTCGGCCTGGGCGAGCGCGCCGGCAACGCCGCCCTGGAACAGGTGGCGGCGGCGTTCGACCGGTTGCAGCTCGCCACCACCCGCATCGACCTCGCGTGCCTGGCGGATCTGGCGGATCTGGTGGCCCGCGCCGCGCGGCGCAGCATCCCGACGGCGCAGCCGATCGTCGGCGAGGTCGCCTTCACCCATGAATCCGGCATCCATGTCAGCGGCCTGCTGCGCGACCCCTCCACCTACGAGGCGATGGACCCGGCCCTGTTCGGCCGCGAGCGGCGCATCGTGCTGGGCAAGCATTCCGGCACGGCGGCAGTGCGCGAAGCGTTGCTGCACGCCGGCGTCACCGCCGGCGACACGGTGGTCGCCGACCTGCTGGGGCGGCTGCGCCGGCATGCCGGACGGGTGAAACGCCCGGTCACGCGGCCGGAACTGCTGGCGATGCACGCCGAAGCGGCCTCTTGAGGGGTCCGCGGCCCCGATCGGGGGCGAAAACGCCCCTTTTGTGCAGTGCGGCACCGTGTTAGAGTTACATTATGAAAAACTCCGGTGACCTTCGCGCTGCCGCCGTGGTGTTCGAGAGCGGTGATGATGCCGATGCCGCCATGGCGGTCGCGGTAGCCGCCCTGCGCCATGCGGGCCTGCGCATCGGCGGGCTGCTCCAGGTGTTCGGCCCGGCGATCGGCCCGTGCAAGCGGGAGATGAATCTGTTGGTTCTGGCCAGCGGCGACTGGATTCGGCTCGACCAGCCACGCGGCCCCGAGGCGCAAGGCTGTACGCTGGATGGCGACGCGCTGACCCGTGCCGGACAGGCGCTGCACGAGGCGGTGCAGGCGCGGCCGGACCTGCTGGTGGTCAGCCGGTTCGGCAAGCAGGAAGCCCTGGGCGGCGGCATGCGCGCGGAGATCGCCGAGGCGCTGCTGTCCGGCATTCCGGTGCTGGTGGCGGTGCGCGCCGGGCTGCGCGAGGAGTGGGAACGCTTCCTGGGGAGCCCGGCGCAGGTGCTGCCGACCTGTGCCGACACCATCGCCGGCTGGGCGCGTGCCCAGGCAACCGCAGCTTCATAGCAGGTCGCCCCGGCTGGCGGGATCGTAACCCGCGGCGGTACTATCAAAGACTGGGCATAGCGTTCGCCGCCCCCACCTTTCGGACGAAGCGAGGCCGACCGGCGCCGGACGGCGAGCGCATCATCTTCGTCGCCCCGGAAGGAGACATCGCATGAGCGGACCCTGCATCATCGTCGGCTACGGGCCGGGCATCGGCGGCGCGGTCGCCCGGGCCTTCGGCCGCGAGGGAATGAGCCTCGGGCTGGTCGCGCGCAACGCGGCGAAGCTCGACGCCGCCGTCGCCGAACTCGAAGCCGCTGGCCACGCGGCCGCTGCCTTCCCCGCCGATGCGGGCGATGCGGCATCGCTGAGCGCGGCCCTGTCGGCGGCGCAGGATCGGTTCGGCGCGGCGGACGTGCTCGTCTACAATGCGGCGACGTGGCGGTCGGGTCCGGTGCTGGCGACCGCGCCCGCCGAGTTGGACGCCGATTTCCGCATCTGCGTCACCGGCGCGCTGACCGCCGCGCGCGCCGTCGCGCCGGCCATGCAGACGCGCGGCCATGGCAGCCTTCTGTTTACCAGCGGCGGCTTCGCCCTGCATCCCAACCCGATCGCGCCGACGCTGTCGATCGGCAAGGCCGGCCTGCGCGCCCTGGTGCTCATGCTGGCCCAGGAACTGGCGCCGGCGGGCGTGCGGGTCGGCATGGTCACGGTGATGGGCCGGGTGCAGCCGGGCACGGAATTCGACCCCGATTCGATCGCGGCGTCGTTCCTCGCCCTGCATCACGGCACGCCGGACCCGGCGACGGCCGAACACCGGTTTGGCTGACCGGCGTCCGGTTCAGTGCCGGGGCGGCGGCCCCCGGCGCGATATCCCGGCCATAGCCTCCCGCGGCTCGCCATCCCGCGATTCCAGTTCGCGCACCGCCTGCAGCGTCACCTCGGCGATGCGGGCGGCGCGCGGGGGAATGCCGGCCCACTGGCCACAATCGCCGCGCGGGTCCACTTCCAACAGCTTGCTGCCGGCCGGGACGTCGGCGCCGTCGTGCACCAGGCCGCGCAGGCGCCCGGCCAGCGGGGCGCGCAGCGGCGTACCGGCACAACTGCCCACCACCGCGCCCGCCGCCACCGCATCGCCGATTTCATGCGGCGTCAGCCAGGTGCCGCTCCAGCGCGCCCGGCCGAAGCGCTCGCGGCCGACCCCGTCAATCGGGGCAGAGCGGCCATGCGCCGCCAGCGTCGGGCCGTCGCGGATGATGCAGGTGGACAATTCGGGGGCGGTCTCGATGGCGAGGTGCACATTCTCGCCGGCAGCGAAGCCGGGGCCGAGGCCGACCGCGAAACCGGCCACCGCCCGCAGGTCGGCATGCCGCTCATGACGCCGCATGCGGGCATCTACCACGCCACGCACCAGCCCGAGGCAGAGCAGGTCGTCGGGCGGAATGTCGGTAACCGGCACAACGTCGCCGCCTTGTAGCAATTGCACCACAGCCAACATACTGTCGGCCCCGCGCGCCCGCACACCATGGAGTTCCACGCCGCCGGACTCCAACGCATCGTCGAACGCCATGCGCCGGCGCAACACGGGGATTTTGCTATCGCGGGCCATCACCACGGACCATCCGGCGACGAACAGGGAATGCGCCACCGCCGAGCCGACATCGTCGGTGCCCAGCACGACGATGGGGGAGTCAAGAGCCGGCAGGGTGGAGCGCCGATGCACACGCACGTGGACCTCCCCGGAACGATTATCGCCGGTGCGTCATTGCAAGCGGCGGGCCACCCCTTTCGGTTGCCACAATGTCATGTTTCGTACCAAAAAATGTGTTGCCCGTTACGCTTCTATATCGCTATCGTTCCATTGTCGCGTCATCGACGCGCGGGGCGGACATTCCGCCGCCTCGTGACCCCCGGAACCGACAAATGGGCTCCCTTCGATCGACCACGACCTTCGACCGTGGTGAACGGCCGTTGCCGCGGGCCGATCTGGCGCTGTACGGCATCTACGAGATTTCCAAGATCCTCTGCGGCCCGGGCAGCCTGTATGAGGTGCTGTCGAGTACCCTCCATGTGCTGCACAGCTTCCTCGACATGGCGCATGGCGTGATCGCGGTACTGGATTCCGCCGGCGAGCCGGAAACGGTGGTGTCGGCCTCGCTCGACCCCGAAGGAGCGCGGCGCTATTTCGACGCGCTGCCGGAAAAAGTGGTCGGCCAGATCGTGGTGACCGAGATGCCGGTGGTGGTGGAGAATGTCACCACCGACCCGGCCTTCGCCGAGTGCGACCGCGGCCTGTGGGGCGAGGGCAAGAACGTCGCCTTCATCGGCGTGCCGATTCGCGACCGCAACCGGGTGGTCGGCGCGCTGGCCATCGACCGCCCCTGGTTGAACCCGGCTGATATGCGCACCGACGAGGATGTGCGCTTCCTGAAAATGGCGGCCAACCTGATCGGCCAGACCGTGCGCCTGCACCGGCTGGTGATGCGCGACCGCGAGCGCATGCTGGAAGACCAGCGGCGCCTGGAGAAGGAGCGCGAGAGCCTGGCCGCCCAGGTGCGCCGCCCCGGCTCCTCGCCGATCGTGGGCGAGAGCGAGGCGCTGCGGGCAGTGCTGGAGAAGGTGCAGCTGGTGGCCCGCAGTTCCTCGCCGGTGCTGCTACGCGGCGAATCGGGCACCGGCAAGGAGCTGTTCGCGGCGGCGCTGCACGAAGGCTCGCCGCGGCGGTCCGGCCCGTTCATCAAGCTGAACTGCGCGGCGCTGCCCGAGAGCGTACTGGAATCCGAGTTGTTCGGCCATGAAAAGGGGGCGTTCACCGGCGCGCTGGCGCAGCGCAAAGGCCGGTTCGAGCTAGCCGATAACGGCACGCTTTTTCTCGACGAGATCGGCGAAATTTCAGGATCGTTCCAGGCCAAGCTGCTGCGGGTGCTGCAGGAAGGCGAGTTCGAGCGGGTCGGCGGCACGCGTACGCTGAAGGTGAATGTGCGCATGGTCAGCGCCACCAACCGCAACCTGGAAGAGGCGGTGGCGAAGGGAAATTTCCGCGCCGATCTGTACTACCGGCTATCCGTGGTGCCGATTTTCCTGCCGCCGCTGCGCGAGCGTCGGGGCGACATTCCGCTGCTGGCGCAGGAATTCCTGCGCCGGTTCAATGCCGACAACAAGACGACGCTTTCCTTTGCCGCGGGAGCGTTGGCGGTTCTGCAGCAGTGCTATTTCCCTGGCAATGTGCGCGAGCTGGAAAACTGCGTGCGGCGCACGGCGACATTGTCGCGCGGGCAGACGATTTCCGATCATGATTTCGCCTGTCGCAATGACGGGTGCCTGTCGGCGGTGTTGTGGCGGAGCACTCCGGCGCCCGTCGCGGCGCCGCCCTCCGTGGCCGCCCCCGCGCCGTCGGGTTGCGGGCCGCAGGAGGCGTGTCCCTCCGCGTCCACGTGCAGGGTGCCGCGGGCCGATGCACGCTCGGAGTACGACGAGTTGCTGGAGGCGATGGAGAAGTCGGGCTGGGTGCAGGCGAAGGCGGCGCGGATGCTGAACCTGACGCCGCGGCAGATTGGCTATGCGCTGCGAAAAAACGGAATACCGATCAAGAAGTTTTAGCCGGGGCGCAGGCCCGGACCCAGCCAGGAGGCTTTGCCTCCTGGACCCCTTCGAGATCGGTCCGTCGCCGCTGGCGGTCAGGCCGCGCGGCGAGGACGCGGCGGGTCGAGGAACGCGACGTTGGTCGAAAAGTCGGCCGGCAGCGGCAGGATTTCCGGCTCGGGCTTGCGCAGCAGGTGCGGAATGATATCGCGCACGACCACCAACGGCCAGATGATGCCGGCCAGCGGCGCCCAATCCTTGTTGTTCGGAGGCCAGCCGAATCCGGCGCGCATATAGGCCACGCTGGCGCCGAGCGCGGCATAGGCCGCCACGCCATGCAGCCCCGCCCCGGCAATCCAGACCAGCAGCCAGCCCAGCATTCCTATCAAGGCCGGCTCGCGGAACCAGCCAAAGGCGCGGACGAACAGCGAGTCCTCGTCGAACATACTCCCGCTCCTCTAGTGTGCTGTCCGCACCGTCATGACGACCGCGCGGGGTCAAACATTGCCAGGTTGCGGAGGGATCAGCCCGCAGGCATCTCAAGCCGCCGCGACCTTTTGCGCCACGCTGTCAGGACCGGCAATCATCGAACTCCGGGCAGCAGAGTGGAGCGTAGCGCGGGCGCGGCTGTGCCCGACGGGGGCCAGTGCGGGCGGCGAACGCTGAACTTGACCGGGGGACAGATTGACTATGCACTGCGGCAACACCCGGTGCACTGCGGCAACACGCGGTTCCGACCCGCAAATTCCGAGGCTTGCTGCCGATTGACGAGCTTCCTCGAATTCACCCCATGGGACCTGTCCGCAGTCGCCGCCCGCGGTTTTGATCCCTACGCGATCTACCGCCTGTTCCTCGGCGATCCGGCAACGCACACGCCGGTCCGCTTGCTGCCGGGCTGCCCGGCGGCGACCGCTTCATTCCAGGCCGGCGAATACAACGCCGTGAACGCCATCTATGGCGCCGTCGCCGGGCGCCGCCTGGATCTGCCCGACCCCTGGACCGGCGAGCCGATCACCGCCACCAGCAGCTTCACGTTCTCCAACCGCGGCAATCTGCCGCTGGAAATTCTGCCGCTCGTCTATCAGCTCACCGGCCGCGCCGGGCAGGAGCTTTGGGCGGTCAGCTACAGCGTGTCCGGCCGCATCACCCACCTGCTCTGCCCCGACGAGGATCTGGTAATCTGCGAGCGCGACCCGGCGCTGGCTGGACGCATCCTCGCCCGCCTGCGCGAAGCGGCGCCGGCATGGCACACCCGCAGCGCCGCGCCGCAGCCGCGCCGGGTGGTGGGGCTGCTCGACATGGTGACCAATTTCGGCCACCAGCTCATCCACCATCTGAGCGGCCTGCAGCGCCTGATCGACCAGGGAGCGTCCGGACTGCCCGACGAAATCTGGCTCAGCGGCACCGAGTTCTTCGGACCGACCGAGCGCCTGTTCCCCGAACTGGCGCCCCGGCTGCGCCGCTTCCCCGACCGCTGGGCCATCCACGACGTGCTGGCCGAAGGCGACCATCTGGCGCTGCGGCTCGGCTCCAACAGCTTCCCGCGTTCGCTGCGCACCCGCATCCTGGACCTGGCGCTGGCCGCGCTGGATCGCCCGGTGCGACCGGGCCGCCGGCCGTTGATCGCGATGACGGTGCGGGCCGGCGGACGGCGCTGCGTCAACCTGGCTCCGGCGATCGGCGAGGCCGTGCGGCGCCTGCTGCCGCGCCACCCCGGCCTGGGCGTGCTGATCGACGGCTGGGTGTTGCCGCAGGCCGAAATCGTGCTGGGCAGCGCCGTCGCCACCGCGCTGGCGCCGTGGTACCGCGGTCTGGTAACCCCCGAAATCGAGGCGGCCTTCGAGCTGGCGGCAGCGTTGCCGGCAGGCGTGGTGACGGAATGCCTGGTCGGCGGCCCGATGCTGGCCTCGGTGGCGGCGGCCTCTGCGATCGACGCCTATGTCGCCCATGTCGGCACGCTGCAGCACAAGCTGGGCTTTTTCGCCGATGTCCCGGGCGTCGTGCACGGACCACGCCAGCAGCTTGCCGATCCGGAAGGCGGCGCGTTCCAGGCGGAAATCGGCCGCGCGCCCGCCTTCCTGCCCGCCACGGCGGTGCGCGATGTCGGACCGCCGCCGGAGCGCGGGTCAGCCTTTGCCGACTACGAGATCGTCGATCTGGACGCGCTGCACGACCGGTTGGCCGCCGCCCTGGGCTGACCGGCCCGGCAGGCGCCGACGCTGTGCCCATCCGGACGCCTCATGTCGCAAACCCGACGCGCCATCCGTCCCCGGAGATGCCGCAACCACGCGGCCGAAGCCCTGGAATCCCGCGCCCAGCCCCCTCCCCGCCGGTTGGCATGAACCTTGCGGTCCCCAGCCCACGGAACGAGAGGAAAAACCGTGGCGCAGATCATCACCCTGGAGAGCCTGCTGGCGCCGGCCGCCCCGCCCACTTCCAGCGCGGCGTCCGGTTGCACCGCCTCGGCTTGTGGCTCGTCGCAAGCCCCGTCCGGCATGGACCCGGCCGTGTGGGAGCGGGTCAAGGACCACCCCTGCTACGCTGAGGAGGCGCACCACTACTTCGCCCGCATGCACGTGGCGGTGGCGCCCGCCTGCAACATCCAGTGCAACTACTGCAACCGAAAATACGACTGCGCCAACGAAAGCCGCCCCGGCGTCGTCTCGGAAAAACTCACCCCCGACCAGGCCGTGCGCAAGGTGGTGGCCGTCGCCAACGCGGTGCCGCAACTCTCTGTCCTTGGCGTCGCCGGGCCGGGCGATGCGGTGTACGACTGGCGCCATACGCGCGAAACCTTTGAACGCGTGCAGGCCGCCATCCCCGATCTGCGGCTGTGCCTGTCCACCAACGGTCTCGCCTTGCCCGACCATGTCGAGGCCATCGCCGCCATGGGCGTGGACCACGTCACCATCACCATCAATTTCATCGACCCCGAGATCGGCGCGCGCATCCACCCGTGGATTTTCTTCAACCACCAGCGCCACACCGGCGTGGAAGCCGCCCGCATCCTGCACGAACGGCAGATGCTCGGCCTGGAGATGCTGGTCGCGCGCGGCATCCTGGCCAAGGTCAACTCGGTGATGATCCCCGGCATCAACGACGAGCATCTGGCGGAAGTTAACCGGGTGGTGACGCAAAAAGGGGCATTCCTGCACAACATCATGCCCCTTATTTCGGACCCGGCGCACGGCACCGCGTTCGGCCTGTTCGGCCAGCGCGGCCCCACGCCCGCCGAATTGAAGGCGCTGCAGGACCGGCTGGCAGGTGGCGCCAACCTGATGCGCCATTGCCGCCAGTGCCGCGCCGACGCGGTCGGCCTGCTCGGCGAGGATCGCGGGCAGGAATTCAACCTCGACCAGTTGCCGGCGGAGGCCGCCTACGACCCCGCCGCCCGCGCGACCTACCGTGACCTGGTGGCGGAAACCCGCGGCGAGCACGCGGCGCACCGCGACGCCGCCCGCGACGACGTGGCCGCAATGGACGCGCCGGCGGTGCTGGTGGCGGTGGCCACCCGCGGCGGCGGACGTATCAACGAGCATTTCGGCCACGCAAAGGAATTCCAGGTCTACGAGGTCTCGCCCGAAGGCATCCGCTTCACCGCCCATCGCCGCGTCGAGCAGTACTGCCAGGGCGGCTGGGGCGAGGACGCCACGCTGGAGGGCGTGCTGGCCACGCTGGCCGGCATCGCCTGCGTGCTGGTGGCCAAGATCGGCGACTGCCCGCGCCAGAGCCTGGAAGATGCCGGCATCGCCGCCAGCCAGGACCACGCCTATGACTGGATTGAATCGGGAATTGCCGCCTGGTACGCGCAACGCTACCGCAGCACCGTTCGCCTTACCGCATAACCAACCGACTGCCTGAACGACGAACGACCGACCACCCTCAACGGAGAGACTGATATGGCCTACAAGATCATCGTATCCCAGTGCACCGCCTGCGGTGCCTGCGAGTTCGAATGTCCGAACGCCGCCATTTCCACCAAGCGCGGCAACTACGTGATCAACGCTGCCCTGTGCACCGAGTGCGAGGGGCATTTCCCGGCCGCCCAGTGCGCCGCCGTCTGCCCGGTGCCCGACACCTGCGTCAAGGTCTGACGCGGCGGAGGGAAGCAGGGAATGGCATCGCCCAAAGACGACGACGGCGAGTTGCACCGCCCGCCCTGCTTCCCGCCGGGCGCCAAAGTGCGGGCCACCATGCATATCCGCAACGACGGTACCTTCGCCGGCCGCGAGATCGGTGATATCCTCGTGCGCAAAGGTGACGAAGGCTACGTGCGCGACATCGGCACGTACCTGCAGCGCTACTACATCTACGCCGTCGAATTCATCGTGCGCGGCGCGGTGGTGGGCATGCGCGCGCGCGAGCTTGCTGCCGCGGACGCGCCGCAGGAGGCCGCACCATGAAGATCATGATCCGCCGCTCCGACAAGGGGTTTTCCGCCTACGTGCCGAAGAAGGATCTGGAGGAGCCGATCGTCGAGACCGAACGCGAAACGCTGTGGGGCGGCTGGGTAAAGCTGAAGAACGGCTGGGTGTTCGACCTGCCCGAAATGGAAGCCGACACCCGCCTGCCGATCACGGTGAACGCCCGCAAGCGCGGCGGCGAGGAGTAGCCCCGTGCTGGACGCTGCGACAGCCGCCGGCGACATCCCCGGGCGGCTGCGCGCCGGCTCGCTGATGCCCTATCTCGGCCCGGGCCTGGCCGAACTGGCCGCCGCCCCGGTGCCCACCACCCACGAGGAGCTGGCGGACTACCTCGGCGCCCGCGTGGCGCTGCCGCGGCGGGCCCGCGGCAATTGCTGGGCCGCAGCGCAATACATCGAAACCAACCGCCACCGCACCACGCTGGACCGGCTCATGGTGGCCGCCTACGCGCCGCCGGTGAACCCTACCCCGCTGCACCACGCCCTGGCCGCGGCAAAGCCGCCACTGGTCGTCGATACGTGGTACGATAGCGCCATGCGCGTCGCCCTGAGCGGGCAGACCGATTGGGGCGAAATCCAGGGGTCCTCGCGCGTCCAGATCGGCGAGCAGCGCTGGTACCGCTCCTGGGACGCCGCCGGCGTCGAATGCCCGACAGCCGACGCCGAAGCCTGGCGCACGCTGCTCTACAAGCCGCACGGTGCGGCGGCTCCGGGGCGCAGTTTCCTGATCGCCGATTCCGACTATGTCGAGGTGATGACGGAAATCGACATCCAGACCCCGCTTCCCGACGAGGTGAAGCGCCGGCGCGCCGGCGGCGGCTTCCTGTTCCTCGGCTGCCGGTTCAACGACCAGATGCTGCGGGCCTATGCGCGGCAAATCATGAAACGCTCCGGCGGCGGCCATATTGCCCTCGTCGGTGGCGTCGTGCTCACCCGCAATGAACTTCGCTTCCTCGAGGAACAGGAAGTGACACTGCTGGATATGGATTTGTTGGCTTTGACGCGGTTGTTGGCTGGCGACTGACGAAAGAAAGCAAGGCCAGGGCTCCGCCCTGGACCCGGCAAGGGCCGAGAGGCCCCTGCACCCCATTGCTCAAACGGGGCCTGCGACATTTGTCGTGGGCCCCGTTTTTTTGTGCCGCGCCTGTCGCGAGCGCGACTTTGTGGCGTGCATCGTGGCGGACAGACACACTTGTCGGACTCAGGACACGCAATGTGTCCGCCATTCTGCGCAATGCCTGCGAAATGCCCACGATTCAGCCATTCCGCGCTCTGGCACGCCTCTTGCGGAGTAGCCGTCTGCTTGATCCCCGGCGTCGGGCCAGCGAACCCGGCGCATGTCACCTGATAGAGGACACAGAAAACATGGCCGCACTTCGTCAGATTGCGTTCTACGGGAAAGGAGGCATCGGCAAGTCGACCACCTCCCAGAACACGCTCGCCGCCCTGGTCGAAATGGACCAGAAGATCCTCATCGTCGGCTGCGACCCGAAGGCCGACTCCACCCGCCTGATCCTGAACACCAAGCTGCAGGACACGGTGCTGAGCCTGGCCGCCGAAGCCGGCTCGGTCGAGGACCTCGAAATCGAGGACGTGCTGAAGATCGGCTACAAGGGCATCAAATGCGCCGAGTCCGGCGGCCCGGAACCGGGCGTCGGCTGCGCCGGCCGCGGCGTGATCACCGCCATCAACTTCCTCGAAGAAAACGGCGCCTATGACGGCGTTGACTACGTCTCCTACGACGTGCTCGGCGACGTGGTCTGCGGCGGCTTCGCCATGCCGATCCGCGAAAACAAGGCGCAGGAAATCTACATCGTCATGTCCGGCGAGATGATGGCGCTGTATGCCGCCAACAACATCGCCAAGGGCATTCTGAAGTACGCGCATTCCGGCGGCGTCCGCCTGGGCGGGCTGATCTGCAACGAGCGGCAGACCGACCGCGAGGAGGAACTGGCCTCGGCTCTGGCCGCGCGCATCAACACCAGGCTGATCCACTTCGTGCCGCGGTCGAACAGCGTGCAGCATGCCGAGCTGCGCAAGATGACCTGCATCCAGTATGCGCCCGACTCCAAGCAGTCGCAGGAGTACCGCACGCTCGCCAACAAGATCCACAACAACTCCGGCAACGGCACCATCCCCACGCCGATCAGCATGGAAGAGCTGGAGGACATGCTGCTCGAGTTCGGCATCATGAAGACCGCCGAGCAGGAACTCGCCGAAATCCAGGCCCAGGAAGCCGCTGCCGCCCTGGCAGCCTGCGCCGTGCGTCAGCCTGTCGAGGCCTGATCAGCTCCGGTCGTCTCCGCAGGCAGGAATTGTGCCCGCGGAGACGCACGCCGCAGCGAAAACCGACGAGCGGATCAGCCATGAGTGACCAGCCTGCCCCTCCCTCCGCGCCCGGTCAGACGCCGTGGATCAGGCCCGGCGTGGTGGTGCACGATCCCGCCGAGGTGGTTGACGATCTGCTGGCGGAGTTCGCCCTTGGCCTGCGTGCCCGCGGGTTCAATGTGGCCGGCTATGTCCAGCACAACAACCGCGGCAATACCGGCAAGGGCCAGGGGTGCGCACCGCGCATCGAATATCTCGATATCAGCACCGCCACCACCCGCACGATCGAGCGGGCAGCCGCCGCCGACTATCTGTGCACCGCCATGCGCGAAGACGCCGACCTGCTGGTGATCAGCCATTTCTATGCCTGCACCGGCGCCACCGACAGCATTGGCGCCAGCCTCGATCCGCACGGCACGCGGGGCATGCCGCTGCTGACCTCGATCGCCGGGCAGTGCATCCATAAATGGCACAGCTATGTGCGGCGTGACGGCTCGATGATCGCGCCGGACCTGGCCTCGCTGTGGTCGTGGTGGGGGCCGGAACAATTGTATCGCGACCTGGCGCTCGGGGTCGCGGAACAGGATGTGCACAGCATTGTCTGTGGCCCGCGCTGGATCATGGTGGAAAGTCGCAGCGGCGTCGGGCTGGCTCCCTTGCCGCGGCATCCGCGCGATCTGCTGCCGCGGCTGCCGCGCCTGGCCCGGCAAAGCCTGCGCAGTTTGGCGGACATGGCCAGGTCGTGGGACCCGCTGGAGACGGCGCTCGGCGTTGCCGCCATCAACGCCCATTATAACCGTTTCGATCTCGTCGGGCGGGCGGGCAATGGCATCAAGGCGTTTCGCAAGCTGACCGGACAGGTGGTGGCGATCGGCGCTTTTCCGGGCATTGACGGTATCCTGCCGAATTGCGCCATTATCGAGGCCGATCCGCGGCCGGGCGAATTCCCGATCGTTGCCATGGACACGCTGCTGCCCGGCTGCGGCGCGGCGGTGGTCAATGCCTCGGCCGTGGTCAATCGCAGCCTGCCGCGGATTCTGCGCCTTGCCCGCAACCGTCCGGTCGCCCTGGTCGGTCCGGCGACGCCGATGACAGAACGGCTGCACGGGTACGGACTTTCGGTTCTCGGCGGCCTGGTCGTCAGCGATGCCGCGGGTCTGGCGTCGGCGATCCGTGCCGGCGCCGCCGCGCGCGAATTTTGTCGTTTCGGCCGCTTCGTTCATATCGCCCGCAGCCACGCGGCGGTGGCTGTCGAAAATCCCGAGGCTGTATCAGGCAATTCCCGCTGCGTATTCAATACCCCGGCTTCCCGCCGGGCAGCTTCGATTTCCGGTTGACACCAAAACGCTCTTTGCTCATCCTGGTTCTCGTTCCGGCATCACCATTGGTCCGGTTCGACGCAATGGTCTCGTTGGGGTCGTCTTTCTGGTCCTGCTGACGGACAGCAACCGGACCGACGGCGGATAGCGGCCTGAGCCGCTTCATTCAAACTAGCCTTAGGGTTGAACCCGCCTGGTCGGAGTCCGGCGCGTGCTGTTGACGAGCGAGCTGCCCGGCATCCGGGTTCGCTTGATTGGCAAAGCCGTCGCCACGCTCTGCCGGGTTCAGGGGTGAACCTTCGAGTCCGATATTTATGGTCGATGGTTGTTTCGTGCTTGCGGCCGGCATGGCCGGGCCGGCGGACCCGCCGCGCGCGGCTGGGGATGGCGCCCGGTTCCAGGGCGTTTTGCCGCCGTCCTGGCTGGCGGTGGTGGTGCTGGTCGGGTTGGTCCACGTGGCGCTGTTCCGGCTGGCGATCGATGCCGCCGGCATGGCCCGGCCGGCCGCCGCCGTCGCTCCGGCGGCGATCAGCGTGCGCTGGGTCGCCAGCGTTGCCCAGGCTGGCGTGGCGATCACGCCTGAGCCTCCGGTTGCGCCGGTGGCAACGCCGGCCCCGGCGGTCGTGGTACCGGCGCCGACATTGCGCCGGCGGACCCCGCCGAAACCCGCGGTGGTCGCCCGCGCCGCGGTAGCGCCGCCGCCTGCGGCCGCAGGGCCGGCTGAGCGGCCAGCACTACCGGCGCCGTCCATCCCGTCCGCCGATGCCCCGGCCAGCGACGCGCCCCGGCTGACGCCGCCGCGCGCCGACGCCGCCTACCTGTCCAATCCGGCCCCCGACTATCCCGCTTCGGCGCTTGCGCAGCGCCAGGAAGGGCGGGTGGTGCTGCGCGTGCTGGTCGCCGCCGACGGCCGCCCGCAGGAGGTGTCGGTGGCTCGCGGCAGCGGCTTTGCGCTGCTCGACCAGGCGGCGGTGGCCGCGGTGCAGCGCTGGCGCTTCGTCGCCGCGTCGCGCGACGGGGTTGCCGTCGATGCCCGGGTGCTCGTGCCCATCACCTTCAAGCTGAGGACATGACAGTGCAGCCATTCCAACTCCCCGACACTTACGGGCTGTCGCATTTCGTATCGTTTGGCAGCCCGGCCGAGTTGGCGCCGCTGTATGTCCTGGCCGCGATGTCGGTGCTTACCTGGTGCGTTATCGTTCTCAAGGCGATTCAGGTGCTGCGGCTGCGCTGGCGGGGCGGCGGGTTCCTGCGCCGCTGCTGGGCCAGCGGCGATGCGGCGCTGATCGGCGTCCATCTCGCCCGTTATGCCGCGCGCGATCCGTGGAGCCGGCTGACCGCCGCCGGTCTGGCCGCTCGCGCCCAGCTGGCCGGCATTGCGGGCGACGCGCAGGCGACGCTGGGTACGCCCGAGCAGTTCCTCACGCATACGTTGCGGCGGGCGATTGGCCGTGAGGCGGTGGAGCTGGAATCCGGGCTGACCGCTTTGGCCACGGTGGCGACGCTGGCGCCGTTCGTCGGCCTGTTCGGAACGGTGTGGGGCATTTACCACGCTCTGCTGGCCATCGGTGCCGGCGGACAGAGCAGCCTCGATCAGGTGGCCGGGCCGGTCGGGGAAACCCTGATCATGACCGCTTTCGGCCTGGCCACGGCAATGCCGGCGGTGGCGGCGCACAATGTTTTTGTCCGCTCCAAGCGCCGCATCCTCGCCGATCTCGATGGCTTTGCCCACGAACTGCTGGTGTTCCTGGCCGGCGGCGGCGCCCCGGTGGCGCCAGCGTTCTGTCCGCCGCGGCAACCGGGCGCCGCTGTTCTCGAAATGGCGAGCGCCTGACATGGAGTTTGGCACATTCATCCCTGACGATGCCGACCAGCCGGCCGCCGAAATCAACATGATCCCGATGATCGACGTCATGCTGGTGCTGCTGATCGTGTTTATCCTCGCCGCGCCGCTGCTGACGCGGGCCGTCAAGATCGACCTGCCGCGCGAAGTGGCCGCCGCCGACCGCCCGCTTCCGGCCGACATCACCCTCAGCCTCGACAAGGCCGGGCAGGTCTGGTGGCAGAACGCGCCCGTCACCCCGGCCGAGCTTGCGCTTCGTCTGGACGCGGCAGGGCGCCAGGCCGATCCGCCGGAGCTGCATATCCGCGCCGATCGCGAGGTCGCCTACGGACATGTCGCCGATCTGATGGCGCTGGCGTCCGGCAAGGGGCTGCACAAGCTGGCTTTCGTCAGCGATCCGGTGCCGGCGCGATGACGATCCGGCCGGTTGCCATCGGTTTTCACTCCGAACGGAAATTTGCAATGAAATCGACACGAATTGTGCTGCTGGCCTCGGTGGCCTGGATGGCCGGCGCGGCCAGCCCCGGCCGCGCCGCGGACGACCCCTCGCCCGAACTTGCCGATGTCACCGTCGAATCCACGGCGCCGGCCGCCGAGGGCAGCGCTGCCGCCGGCTATCGGGTGAAGCACGCCGATATGGGGCCGCTCGGCAGCCAGAGCGTGCAGGACACGCCCTATTCCATCACCACGGTGCCGGCCGATTTGATCGAGAACCAGCAGGCCAAGACCATCAAGGACATCATCAAATACGATCCCTCGGCGCAGATCGAGCCGCGCGGCGATCTCGATTTCGGCCGGCCGCAGACCCGCGGTTTCGAAAACGCGGTGACCCAGAATACCCGCATCGATGGCCTCAACTCCTACACGATCATGGCCTATCCCATGGAGGAGTACCAGAGCGTGGAAATCCTCAACGGCGCGGCCGGCGGGCTGTATGGCGCGTCCTCGCCGGGCGGGGTGTTCAACTTCATCCCCAAGCGTCCCACCGATACGCCGATGCAGGACATCACCGTCGGCTATGATTCGCTCGGCGTGTTCACCGAGCATGCCGATCTTGGCGGGCGGGCCGGTCCGGACAACATGTTCGGATATCGCATCAACGCCCTGCACGGCGACGGCACCAGCTATGTCGACCACAGCCACCGCGAGCGCGAACTGCTCAGCGGCGATTTCGATGTCAGGTTCAACAACGATACCAGGCTGGAGCTGAATATCAGCCATTACGTCGACAACGAAAGCGGCTTTCCCGCCGCGTTCGTCTACGGCGCGCCGGGCTATGCCACCCAGCTTCCCGCCGCACCCGATCCGGCCAAGGCCGGCTATGGCGTGATCGGCGCCGGGCAGACATTGCAGCAGGATATCGGCAGCCTGCGGCTGGAACACCAGTTCAATGCCGATTGGAAGCTGACCCTCGGCGGCCTGTATGAGCAGTCCGACCGCACCATGAACCCGACCGCCGGCGCCCCGGCCGATCCGTTCCTGGCCCTGACCAACAACAGCGGTGCCTATAAGGTGTACGTGTCCGATACCGGGTTGCAGACCGAGCTGTTCAGCAACCTTGCCTATCTGAACGGCCATTTGCAGACCGGCAGCCTGGGCCACGATGTGTTCATCGGCAGCAACGGCTACCAGCAGACCATGCACACCCGGGTCGGCACCGCGGCGCCGGTGGATATCGGCAGCGCCTCCATCGACGATCCCATCCAGTATTCCTGGGACACACCCGACAGCGGCAGCTTCTACAAATCAGCCACCGCCGGGCAGCAGGCCTTGGTGGTCGGCGATACGGTCAGCTTCACCCCGCACTGGTCGGTGCTGTTCGCCGCCAGCGGCAGCTGGCTGACCAGCCGCAGTTTCAGCAAGGCCGGCGCCGTCACCGCGCATTACGACGCTTTCGGCATCAGCCCGACGGTGAGCCTGATCTACAAGCCGCTGGCCAACCTGACCACCTACCTCACCTATGCCGACGCGTTGCAGCAGGGCGACACCCTGACCACCACCACCGGCACCACCATCCTGCCGCCCTATCGCAGCACCGACCTGGAAATCGGCGGCAAGATCACTCTTCGCGACTCACTCGACCTGTCGCTGGCGGTGTTCGACATGCAGCGGCCGTGGTCGTATCTGACCTCCACCGGCACCGCCACCAATAGCGGCCAGCAGCGCAATGTCGGCTTCGAGACCGCCGCCAAGGGCAAGCTGCTGGACGGGCTGACCGTGTTCGGCGGCTTCACCTGGCTCGATCCGGAGCTGACCAGCACCGCCAGCGCGGCCACCACCGGCAAGCTGGTGGTCGGGGTGCCGCGCTATCAGGCCAATATGTATGTCGAATACGCACTGCCCGGCGTGGCCGGGCTGACGCTGGACCTGAACGCCCATTACACCGGCCGGCGGGCGGCGAATGCCACCAACACCAGCTGGGCCGCCGGTTACGCCACTCTCGATCTCGGCCTGCGCTACGAGATGACGGCGTACGGCACCCGGCTGACCTGGCGCGCCGGGGTCGAGAACGTCACCAACACCCGCTACTGGGCGGCGATTCTGGCGCCCAACCAGCAGGGGGTGATGCCGACCAGCCTCAGCACCAGTTACGCCGCCTTCCTGGGGGCGCCGATGACGCTGCACGCCTCGCTGACCGCGTCGTTCTGACGTGGCAACCGGCATGCAAGGGCGATGGCGGCGGGGGCTGGCGATCGCGGCGTTGGTCCTCGTCGCGTTGGCGGTCGGAGGCCCGGCGCCGGCACGGGAAATAATCGACATGGCCGGCCGGCATGTGCAGGTGCCCGAGCAGATCCGGCGAATTTACGTCGCCTTCGACCCGCCGGCCATTTTTTTGACGTCGCTCGCGCCCGACCTGATGGTCGGGGTGCCGTTCGACCGGCCGCCGGCGGCGGCGCGCCTGCTGCCGCCGGAGGTGAACCGGCTGCCCATCGTGCGTGGCGCCACCCGGACCGATCCCGAGACGTTGCTGACGCTCGGTGTCGATCTGGTGGTGGTGTGGAACATGCGCGGGCCGCCCGACGCCGTCGCCGACCGGATGACCGCCATGGGCCTGCCCACGGTGATGGTCGACGCCGCGCCGTTTGCCAGCTACCCGGCGGCGTTCCGCTTTCTCGGTCGGCTGCTGCACCGCGAGGCGCGGGCCGAAACGCTGGCGGTGGCGCTGGAGGCGGCGATGGCCCGGTTGCAGGCCAGTGTTCAGGCCATTCCGCCGGCCGAACAGCGCCGCGTTTACTATGCCGATTCCGCCGATGGCCTGAAAAGCCAGTGCGCCAGTGCGTTTCGCGGTGAGGTCGTGCGTCTGGCCGGCGGCTTCAACGTGATGCAGTGCGACACTCCCGACAGCATGGCGGCGAATGTCAGCGTCAGCCTGGAACGGCTGCTGCTGCTCGATCCTGACGTCATCGTCGCCCGCACCCCGGCGATTGCCCGCTTCCTGTGTGCCGATCCGGGATGGCGGCATTTGCGGGCGGTCCGCACCGGTCAGGTGCTGGCCTTTCCGGTGCTGCCGTTCAACTGGGCCGAGCGGCCGCATTCCCAGTTCAAGCTGCTGGCGGTGCAGTGGCTGGCGCACCGACTGTATCCCGACCGGTTTCCGTTCGATTTCGATCAGGCGACTCGGGCGTTCTACCGCGTTTTCTTCGGCATGGAGCTGAGCGATGATGATCTCGCACGCTTGCGGGGGTGAGGCGCTGGTCGTGCCGGGTGGCATGGCCCGGGCGGCGGTCGTGCCGCTGCTGGCCGTGGCGTTGGCCGGGACGGTGCTGGGGTCGCTGTGCATCGGCGTCTATCCGGTGCCGCTGGCCACGGTGGCGCGCATTCTCGCCGGCCTGTGTCTGCCCGAACCGTTCTGCCCGGTGGCGAACTGGACCGATGCGCAACTCGCCGTGGTGGAGGTGATCCGCCTGCCGCGGGTGTTGCTGGCGGTGCTGGCCGGGGCCGGGCTTGGCTTGGCGGGGGCGACGTTGCAGGGCACCATGCGCAATCCGCTGGTTGGCCCTGATCTGATCGGGATTTCCTCGGGGGCGGCCTGCGCCGGCATCCTGGCGATTTTGCTCGACTGGCCGGAATGGGGGCTGCTCGCTGCCGCTTTTGCCGGCGGTTTGCTGGCGCTGGCGGTGTCCTGGCTGCTGGCCGGGTTGTCGCGCGCCGGCGGCGTGCTGCCGCTGATCCTGGCCGGCATGGCGGTGGCGGCCTTCTTCACCGCGGTGCACGGCTTCATCCAGTTCACCGCCGATCCGGAAAACAAGCTGCCGGCCATCGTCTACTGGCTGATCGGCAGCTTCGCCGGGGCGAGCATGCACAAGGTTGCCATTCTGGCGCCGCCGGTGCTGGCGGCCGGAGGGGGGCTGCTGCTGCTGCGCTGGCGGATCAATTTGCTTTCGCTCGGCGAACTGGATGCCGCGGCGTTGGGCGTGCGCATCGCCGGCCTGCGCTGGAGCGTGGTGGCGCTGGTGTCGCTGATCGTCGCCGCCCAGGTGGCGGTCAGCGGTATCATCGGCTGGGCCGGGCTGATCGTGCCGCATTTCGCCCGCATGCTGACCGGTCCCGACCATCGCCGCCTGCTGCCGGCGGCGGCGCTGAGCGGCGGATTGTTCCTGCTGGCGATGGACGACATCGCCCGCACGTTGCTGGCCCAGGAAGTGCCGATCGGCATCCTGACCGCCGGCATCGGCACGCCGATCTTCATGCTGCTGTTTTGGCGCACTCAGGGGCGAGGCTGGACCGATGCCTGATCCCGCCATCGATTTTGCTGGGCTGGGCCATGCCTTTCGCCCCGGCCGCTGGGTGTTCCGCCGCTGTTCCGCCACCATCGGGCGTGGGCGCATCGTCGCTTTGCTGGGCGCCAATGGAAGCGGCAAGACCACGCTGCTGCGCCTGTTGCTGGGGGTGCTGCGGCCGACCGAGGGCAGGCTGGCGGTGCGCGGGCGGACCGCCTTCGTGCCGCAATCGTTCCAGTTAGGGTTCGACTATTCGGTGCTCGACGTGGTGCTGATGGGCCGGGCCGGGCAGATCGGCCTGCTGGCGCAGCCAGCTTCGCGCGATGCGGTGGCGTCGGTGCAGGCGCTCGACCGTTTCGGTCTGGCCGGGCTGGCGCGGTGTCCGTTTCACGAATTGTCGGGCGGGCAGCGCCAGTTGGTGATGTTCGCCCGGGCGATGGTGGCCGATGCCGACATCTTGATTCTCGATGAGCCGGCCTCCGCGCTCGATCTCAGCAACCAGGCGGTCATTCTTGAGCAAATTCGTCTGCTGTCGCGCCAGCACGGGCTGACCGTGCTGTTTTCCACCCACCATCCGCAGCATGCCCTGGAGATCGCCGACGAGGCCGTGCTGATGCTGGACCGCGACCGCTGCGTGCACGGCCCGGCGGCGGAGGTGCTGAGCGAGGCCAATCTGCTGGCCCTTTACGGCATTCCATTGCGGCACCTGCCGTTCGAGCACGGCGGCGAAATGCTGGCGACGCTGGCTCCGGTCTGGCGCGGCTGAACGGCTGGCGACCAGGTTTTTTCTCCCTCATGACCAAGGCGCTTTTCCCATGCGATCGCCTCCTTTGCTGTGGCCCGCCGCCCCGCGGAGCACGCGCATTCTGTTCCTGGCCCGTTTCGCGCCGGACGACCCGATTTACGCGGTCAAGCCGGAGGGGATCGCCTCCGGCTATGCGGAGTATCATTTCCGCCTGTTCGAGGCGTTGCAGAGCATCGGCTACAGCGTGGCCTCGAGTTCCAAGCCGTATGCGGCGCTGGTGGCGGGGGGCAATGTCGATTTCGTGTTTTCCCTGCTCAACCGCATGAAGCTGCGCAATCCGGAACTGCTGGTGCCGTCGATCTGCACGTATCTGCGCCTGCCCTGCCTCGGCGCGCCGCCCAATATCCGCGCGCTGGCCGAGGACAAGTATCTGAGCAAGCTGGCCTTTGCCGCGCTTGGCCTGCCGGTGGCGCCGGGGCGGGTCTACCTGCCCGGCGGCACGCTGGAGCCGCCGGAGTTCGCCGGTCCGTATTTCATCAAGGACCGGTTTGGCGCGGCGTCGGAAGGCGTCACCGAGGCGTCGTTGCAGGATGACTGGCAAGGGGCCGTCCCGGTTGTTGCCGGGTTGCAGGCCGGCGGCAAGGAAGTGCTGGTCGAGCGGTTCTGCCCGGGCATCGACATCACCGTGCCGGTGCTGCCGCACTCGCCGTACCTGGTGCTCGGCCATGTCGCGCCGCGGTCGGACAAGGTTGGCGGTATTCTCACCGCCGATTTGAAAACCGATGACCGGCTGGGCAACGAAATGATCGATGTCGGCGCCGCCACCGCGGCGGCGATCGAGGACGACGTGCGCAAGGTGTGGGCGGCGCTGGGGCCGATCGACTATTTCCGTCTCGACTACCGCTGGAACCCGGCGACGGGACAGCGTTTCCTGATCGAGATGAACATCTGCTGCTATCTCGGCGTGCGCGGCGCGTTCGGCATGGCCGGCGAGCGGCTCGGCTACAGCCGCACCCAGTTGCTGGCGCATGTGGTGGAATACAGCCTGGCGCGCCAGCGTGGCGCGCAGGCGCATACCAGCTGGGTGATCTGAGCGCCATGCGGCAAATGCACGCGGCGGAACATTCTTCGCCGGTTTGTTCGCGCTGGTGCGGGTCGGACGGCGCGGTGGCGCCGCCGGCCAACGCGAAAAAACGTGGCACGGTTCTTGGACCAATCCTGGCTCGTGGACAGAAATCGCCGGTGGCCATCCGCCAGCGGCCCGCAATTTCGGGGATCAGGCCATGCTGCACCGCCGGTTGACGGATTTCGATGGCCCC
>CAIXDS010000213.1 GCA_903918195.1 uncultured Acetobacteraceae bacterium
GTGGTTGGGGCGGGCGTAGAGGCGTGGCGGTCTGGCGTGGCACGGGGAAGCTCACGTCCGGGGTGGTTCCACCCAGGGCGATCGCCGGATAGCTGTAGCGGACCAAAACCATCGGCGGCTCGGTTCGGGCGAGTGATAAACTGGAATTTCGTTCCAACGTCTCCGGCCACAGCAGGAATTGTCGCATAAGCCCCCAGTATGGAAACCCGCCGGGATAGGGGCGGCAAATTGGAGAGCATCAGGAAGTGCGAGGCCTATCGAGCTTTGGCGGCTGAACAGTGGCCGGAACGTAGTCGCTGGCGAGGCCCGGATATCAGCATTCGAAGCGCGGCCGAAGCGCGCCATCGATCTTCCAGGTTCGGACCTGCGCAAGCAGTTTGACCCGTCCCACTGTTCCCGAGCTTTGCAATTGCGACGCACTTGCGTTGATGCTCGGCCCAAGGGAATATGCCGTCGCACCACCACAGGAGGGGGATCCATGAGTGGAGGAACCTATGCCACGCTGAGTTTCGTGCTCGAGTTCGGCGTGCCGCTGGCGATTTTGTATGGACTTGTGCCCATTCCCGGCCTCGGATCCGACCAGCGCAAGCATCCGCAGCCGGCCCTGCTGGCCGCGCCCGAGCCGGTCGAGACCATAGCTCGCCCGTCGCCAGGCGCTGCCATCTCGCCCCCGCAGGTCGCGGTGGCGGAAGCGGCGAGGACGCTGGAACCGGTCTAACGAAAGTTCAGAACCCCTTCGCTCCGCGTCGGCAGCCACGGCTTGGAGGCACACCCAATCGGATGCTTTCGGAGTCGCGCCAGGGGCCCTCGACGTGGATTGCGACCAGTTCGGACCGCCGCAACGCGCCGGCGAAACCGATAGTGAGCACCGCGCCTGCCCGCAGCCGGTCACCGACGCAGCGCTCAGCATGTCCGCGTCGGCCGCGGCCTCTTGCGCCAGCGGCGCGGCGCATGATCGCCGGATACCGGCCATGACGTCGGGGATGCCGCGCGCCCAGCCGATGGCGGCCAGCCGCCTTGTGATGGTAGCAGTGCGCGTCCGGCCTCGGCCTCGCCGGCGCAAGAACAGCGCCACCGCCCCAAGAGCGGCGGGGAGCGGCCGCTCGCCGCGGGCAGCGCACCAAGTTGGGAGTGTTGCCAGACGGCGGCGTAGAGCAGGCGGGTGGACCCGGCCCGGTTGACGGCGGCGTCTGCGTCCTGGCGCAACGCCGCCGGACCGCCGCCCGCCGCGACCGGCACGATTTCGTCCATCACTCCCCTCCCCCGCTGCCCTGCCCGCTCGTGGGGACAGAAGCGGGGATGCGCCTGGCTGCGGACCACATACCCCAGCGAGTCCGCCGATTTCCGCGCCTTCCATGGCGGACGGAATGTCCGCCATGCTGTCGTTCTGACAGTGCCCGTCTGTTATTGATCCGGCTCGGGCGGTCTTGGATAGATTCGCATGAGTTCCGCAAAGTGAGCCCTATTTCCGGAGATTGCGTCCCAGATCACCCGGGCCGGTTCAATAGTACGTTTGGTAACGCCCACCTTGCCTTGACGCAGGTCAAGCATTCGACGCGAGCAGGAGTTTCCGCGCCGCTCACTGCCATTTGAACATGGCGTTCCGGCGCATGGCCGCGCGACGGCTCATAACGCCCGTCGGACCGGGAGTGCGACACGGTTCACTGCGCGAGCGCATGGAGCACACACCATGGCGAGTAATGGCTACGTCCGCTGGTTCAAGGACATCCGCAACAGCGATGTCGCCATGGTCGGCGGCAAGAACGCCTCGCTCGGCGAGCTATACTCCACCCTCGCCGCCGAGGGCATTTTGGTCCCCAACGGGTTCGCCCTGAGCGCCGCCTGCTATCGGGACGCGCTGACCGCGGCCGGCGCGTGGAACCGCCTGCACGCACTGTTCGACGATCTCGACAAGACCGACGTGGCCGAACTGTCGCGCCGCGCCGCCGAGGCGCGGGCCATCATCTACGATGCCACCGGCACGGGGGAAATCCGCCGGCAGGTCACTGCGGCCTATCAGCAGTTGGAACGAGAGGGCGGCCGGAACCTCGCGGTCGCCGTGCGCAGTTCGGCCACCGCCGAGGACCTGCCGACGGCCAGCTTTGCCGGCCAGCACGACAGTTTCCTGAACGTCCGCGGCGCGGCGGCGCTGTTCGAGGCCTGCCGCCGCTGCTTCGCCTCGATCGCCACCGACCGCGCCATTTCCTATCGCATTGACAACGGCTTCGACCATTTCAAGGTGTACCTCTCGGTCGGCGTCATGCGCATGATCCGCTCGGATAAGGCGGCCAGCGGCGTCATCTTCACGCTCGACACCGAATCCGGCTTTCGCGACGTGGTTTTCATCACCGGCGCCTACGGGCTGGGCGAGAACGTCGTGCAGGGCCAGGTCAATCCGGACGAGTTCTATGTCCACAAGCCGACCTTCCGCGCCGGCCACCGCGCCGTGCTGCGCCGCTCGCTGGGCGAGAAATCCATCCGCATGATCTACCGCCGCGGCAGCGCCGGACAGGCGGACACCACCTACAACGTCGCCACCCACAAGGCCGACCGTGCCCGCTATTGCCTCACCGACGCCGAGGTGCTGCGCCTGGCCGGATACGCGATCGCCATCGAGGACCATTACTCCGCCAACGCCGGTCATCCGATGCCGATGGATATCGAGTGGGCGAAGGACGGTCCCGGCGGCGAACTCTACGTCGTGCAGGCCCGCCCGGAGACCGTCGCCTCCCGCCGAACGGCGGGCGGGATGGAATCCTACCACCTGAAGGGCACCGGCAGGAAACTGGTCACCGGCCGCGCGGTCGGCGAGAAGATCGCCGTGGGCGCGGTGCGGGTGATCGAGGGTCCGCATGACCTCGAGGCATTCCGCCCCGGCGAGGTGCTGGTGGCGGAGGCAACACGGCCGGACTGGGAGCCGGTAATGAAGACCGCCGGCGCCATCGTCACTGACCACGGCGGGCGCACCTGCCACGCCGCCATCGTGGCGCGCGAACTCGGCGTCCCCGCCGTCGTCGGCGCCGGCAACGCCATGGCCACGCTGGCGACCGGCACGATGGTGACGGTCTCTTGCGCCGACGGCGACGTCGGACACGTGTTCGACGGCGCGCTGCCCTTCGAGGTGACACGCCTGCCGGCGAGTGAGACCGCCATGCCCCGCACCCAGGTGATGGTCAATCTCGGCAACCCCGAAATGGCGTTCTCCACCGCGATGCTGCCCAACGCCGGCGTTGGCCTGGCCCGGCTGGAATTCATCATCGGCGAGCAGATTCGCGCGCATCCGATGGCGCTCGCCGATCCGGCATCGCTACGCGACCCGGCGGCCCGCAAGGCGATCGACAAACTCACCGCGGGCTATGCCAGCCCCGCCGCGTTCTTCATCGAGCGCCTTTCGGAGGCGGTTGGCACCATCTGCGCGGCGTTCTATCCCAAGCCGGTGATCGTGCGCATGTCGGACTTCAAGACCAACGAATACGCACGCCTGTTGGGCGGCACCCAGTTCGAGCCCAAAGAGGAAAACCCGATGCTCGGCTTTCGCGGGGCGTCGCGCTATGCGCACCCCGCCTATGCCGCCGGCTTCGCGCTGGAATGCGCCGCCATGCGCCGGGTGCGCGACGAGATGGGGCTGACCAACCTGTTCCTGATGATCCCGTTCTGCCGCCGGGTCGAGGAAGCGCGGCGGGTCATCGAGGTGATGGCCGGACACGGGCTGAAACGCGGGGCGGGCGGCCTGGAGATTTTCGTCATGTGCGAAATCCCCAACAACGTCATCCAGATCGATGCATTCTCGCAGTTGTTCGACGGGTTCTCGATCGGCTCCAACGATCTGACGCAGCTGACGCTCGGCGTGGACCGCGACTCCGAGATCGTGGCGTTTGATTTCGACGAGCGTGATCCCGGCATGCTGGAAATGCTGCGGCTCGCGGTGACCGGCGCCAGGCGCAACGGCCGCCATGTCGGCATCTGCGGCGAGGCGCCGGCGAACTATCCGGAGATCGTAAGCTTCCTGGTCGGCCTCGGCATCGATTCGATCAGCGTCAACCCGTCCAGCCTGCTGCGCACCATCGCCGTGGTGCGCGAGGCCGAGCGCGCGCTGCAGCCCGCCGCACGCGAACGCGAGCCGGCGTAAGGCCGGCCGCTTACATCCCCATCTCCGGCTCCGGTGTCCGCTCCTTCTTTTCCGGCAGCTCGGTCATCGTGGCTTCGGTCAGCAGCAGCACGCTGGCCACCGACACCGCGTTCTCCAGCGCCGTGCGCACGACTTTGGTGGGATCGACAATGCCGGCCTCGAGCATATCCACCCACTCCTTGCGCGCGGCGTCGAAGCCCAGATTACCGCTGCCCTCCAGCATACGCGCCACCACCACGCCGCCGTCCACCGCCGAGTTCTCGGCGATCTGCCGCGTCGGCGCCTCCAGCGCGCGCCTGAGGATCGCAACGCCGGTCCGCTCGTCGCCTTCGCAGGCGGCCTCCTCGCGCGCCACCGCCGCCACGCAGCGCAGCAGCGCGAGCCCGCCGCCCGGCACCAGCCCCTCCGCCACGGCGGCCTTGGTGGCGCTGATAGCGTCGTCCAGCGCCTCTTTCTTTGCTTTCATTTCGGCTTCCGACGGCGCGCCGACGCGGATCACGGCGACGCCACCGGCCAGCTTGGCCAGCCGCTCCTGCAGTTTCTCGCGATCGTAGTCGCTGGTCGTCCGCTCGATTTCGTGGCGAATCTGGGCGATGCGCGCATCGATGTCGGCCCGCGCCCCGGCGCCGCCGATCAGCGTGGTGTTGTCCTTGTCCACCACCACGCGATGCGCCCGGCCGAGCTGCGCCGGCGTGACGCTTTCCAGCCGCAGCCCCAGCTCCTCGGCCACCACCATCCCGCCGGTCAGCACCGCGATATCCTGCAACATCGCCTTGCGCCGGTCGCCGAAGCCGGGAGACTTCACGGCACAGCTTTTCAGCCCGCCGCGCAGCTGGTTCACCACCAGCGTGGCCAGTACCTCGCCCTCGACGTCCTCGGCGACCAGCAGCAGCGAGCGGCCGGATTTCGCTACCTGGTCGAGCAGCGGCAGGAAGTCCTTCAGCACGCCGATGCGGCGGTCGCAGAGCAGGATGAACGGCTCTTCCAGCACCGCTTCCATCCGCTCCGGATTGCTCACGAAATACGGCGAGAGAAAGCCGCGATCGAACCGCGTGCCCTCCACCACGTCGAGCACCGTCTCGGTACCCTTCGATTCCTCGACGGTGATCACGCCGTCGTTACCGACCTTCTCCATCGCGGTCGCGACCAGTTCGCCGATGGCTGCATCGTTATGGGCCGACACCGTCGCCACCTGCGCCTTCTCGCGGGCCGTCTGCACCGGCCGCGACATCTGCCGCAGTGCCTCGGTGGCGACGCGGACGGCGCGGTCGAGTCCGCGCTTGATGTCGATCGCGCTCGCTCCCGCCACGACGTTGCGAACGCCGTCGGCGAAGATCGCGTAGGCCAGGATCACCGAGGTGCTGGTGCCGTCGCCGACGACCTCGCCGGTCCTCTCGGCCGCCTGCCGCAACATCTGCGCGCCCAGGTTCTCTTCCGCATCCTTCAGTTCGAGTTCCTTGGCGATGGTCACGCCGTCGTTGCACACCAGCGGCGCGCCCCACCGCCGCTGCATCAGCACCGATTTCGAGCGCGGCCCGAGCGTGACGCGCACGGCGTCGGCTAGTTGCGCAGCACCGCAGCGGATTTTCTCCCGCGCCGCCGCATGGAACAGGACCTGCTTGAATGCCATGGCGCAACATCCTCCCGCGGATCACGCATTGCCCTCGTGTTCGTCCAGCAACTCCCGGCCAAGACCCGGATGATCCGTGTTCGGATCAGGCGGATGATGCGCGCCGCGCCGCCGCATCCAGGAGACCAATCACTTCGTCGTCGTCGAGTTGATGAAAGTCGCGGTAGCAGTCGCCGATTCCCCGGCGTAGTCCGGTTTCATGCAGGCAGACGATCTCGTCCGCATCGGGCCGCAGCGCCGCGATGGCTTCGGGTGGGGCGACGGGAACGGTAAGGATCACGCGCGCCGGCGCGCGCCGGCGCAGCGCGTGCAGGGCGGCGCGCGCCGTGGCGCCGGTCGCAAGCCCGTCATCGACGACGATGGCGGTGCAGCCGCGCGGGTCCGGGCGCGGGCGTCCCTCCAGATACAGCTGCCGCCGCGCTCGATCTCGGCCAGCGCTCGCTCCCGCGACGCCGCGATATAGCTCTCGTCCGCTCCGGTAAAGGCGACAACGGCTTCGTTCAGGATCGTCTCGGCCTCGGCGCCGTTCACGACTGCACCAAGCGCAAGTTCCGGCTGCCCGGGAGCCCCGAGCTTGCGCACCAGGATGAGGTCAAGCGGGCATCGAGGGCGGCGGCGATCTCCACCGCCACCGCAATGCCGCCGCGCGGCAGCGCTTAGACGATCGGGCGCTCCAGGTTGGAGCGCTGCAAACGTTCTGCCAACAGCCGGCCAGCCTCGGCCCGATCGGCGAACCGTGTCCCCTCAGGCCGCACCATGATCGGCCTCCTCGTCCTGTTCGTGGCTCGGGCGACTTCAGTCCGAATAAGCCATCTGTGGAACGCGCGCATTGACGATGATCAAGATGCGGGGTGATGCCGGCGATTTGAACAGCCGGACCACCGGGCGGATTGACGCCAATCAATGCAGCGTGTCGCCGCGCGACCAGATTACCTGGAGGGCTTTCGTGGTTCCGTTCGCATGCATGCGGATCCAAAGAGAGATGTCGGGCGCGAACAGAATGCCAGGCCGCAAGAGGAGCAGGCGTCATGACCATTCCGGTGCAGGTCACATTTAAGGGCATGGACCCTTCCCCCGCGCTTGAGGCGCGCATCCGCGAGAAGGCGGCGCAGCTTGAGCGCTTCGAGGGCGACATCCTGCGCTGCCACGTGACCCTGGAAGCGCCGCACCGGCATCACCGCCAGGGGCGCCTCTACGAGGTGCACATCGAGGTCTTCGTTCCCAGGGGCGACGTCGTGGTCGTGCGGGAGAGCCCGCAGGATCACGCCCATGAAGATCCCTTCGTCGCCGTGCGCGACGCCTTCAACGCGGCGGTCCGGCAATTGGAGGACCACGTCCGCGGCCTGGGCGGTCAGGTGAAACACCATGAACCTGCGCTCCTGCACGGGCGGATCGCCCGGTTCATCGCCGACGAGGGATACGGTTTCATCGAGACCTCGGACGGCGAGGAGATCTACTTCCACCGCAACAGCGTGGCGGAAGGTCGCTTCGATCACCTGCGCGTGGGCGATGAGGTCCGCTTTGCCGTGGCCGAGGGCGAGAAGGGACCGCAGGCGAGCACGGTGCATCCCGCCGGCCAGCATCACATCGCCGATGGCGGGTAACGGGCCATGCTCGCGACACCGCTCGACAAACTCGCCTACCTGATCGTCAAGGCGCGGGAATTTGACGTGCAGGTCGAGCCCGAAGGCCTGGAGGAAGGCTCGAATCCCGCCGACGACCAGCAGATGGGCATCCTGGAGGCGACCGCGGACAACCCTTCGCGTGCCGAACTGCGCGCCGCACTGGCGGATCTCAATGACGACGAGATCACTGAGGTGCTGGCGTTGGTATGGGTGGGGCGCGGCGAGTTTGCCCGCAGCGAATGGGAGGAGGCCCTGGCGGCGGCGCGGGACGCCCATGATAAGCGGGCCGTCTCCTACCTGCTCGGGACGCCGCAGCTTGGTGATCTGCTGGAGCAGGGCCTGGCCGAACTTGGTGAGTCCATCCTTTCCGAAGAGGAAGGCCTCTGACCGGAGCAGGCGGCCAGCCGGGCCGGCGGCGAGGCCGATCAGACCAGCGCGCGGCGCATGCGCCCGTCAAGGCCGCGACGAGTCGATGACCACCAGCGCGCGCCCCGCCAACGGAGTTGGCTGCCGATCCGGACGCAGCAGGGCGCGGTAGCGCTGGTCGCTGAGCGCGGCCAGTTCATAATCCGAATCCAGCACGCCATGGTGATCCAGGAAGCGGTTCATGGGCGCGGGGATGCGCACACAGCCTTGTGACGCGGGCCGCCCGAGCCGTGCTTCGAGCACGTCCGGATCGGTCGCGTGCAACAGCAGACGCATTTCGCCGAGTTCGCCGTCCGCGTCCCAGCCCTTGGCCGCCCACACCCAGCCGAAATCCGACACCCGCATGCCTTTGACCCCGAGGCCGCGGATGCCGTTCTCGTTGTAGGTGCCCTCGGCGCGGTAATCGAGGATGGCGTCGGTATGCAGGAACACACCCGTCGGCGTGATGAAATAGCGGCGGCGGCCTGGCTGCCCGGTGGAGACCCGGCTGCCGCCGCTGCCGGCGCGCACGTTCGGCCGCGCGGTTCATCGCGGACGCAGCAATTTCTTCGGCTCTGCCAACGGGCGCGTGTCGAGGACATCGACGGATTCCAGCCAGCCGCGCCGCGCCTGATCGATACCGTAGCGCATGAAGTCGAATTCCTCGACCCCGTGCGCATCCGTCGAAATCGCCAGCTTGACGCCCACTGCCTTGGCCAGTCTGCAGAAGCTGTCATACAGGTCCAGCCGCTCCGGCTGCGCAGTGATCTCGAAATGACGGACGAAACAGGACGGTCACCAGCCGGCGCCGGACTCCCATGATCACGCCTTTGGTCGCCGCCGGACAAAGCCAATGCCGGCTACCGCTCCGGAGCCAGGCGAAGCTCCCGCCAAGCGGCGCGGCCAACCGCTGGGATCAACGAACAGCATGCTCCCGGTGCGCCTCAAGGGGGCAAAGCCAGTCCGGTGGTGGTCGGGCTCACCGAGTGACAGGCGCGCGCGGCCTCGCCGATCGCTTTTCATGGGTCCCGACCGGCAATGCCGAAGAAGCGGCCCGGCCGCCTGGGTAGTTTCCGACCCTCAGGCGCAGGCCAGCTGACGGTTACGGTGGCTTCGGTGACGGGCCAAGGTGCTCGTGTCGCCGATAACCTTGGAGGGTTCCATGTCGCACGACAGCGAATTGCAACAGGCCGTTCTTGCCGAGCTGAAATGGGAGCCGAGCATCGTCGCCGCCCATATCGGCGTCGCGGCGAACGCCGGCGTGGTAACCCTCACGGGTCACGTCAACAGCTACACGCAGAAGCACGCGGCCGAAACTGCGGCTGGCCGGGTCAAAGGCGTCAAGGCCGTCGCCGAGGAACTCGAGGTCCGCCTGGCGTTCGATGCACGGCGGGATGATGGCGACATCGCCGCCGCGGCTATTGACCGCCTCGCCTGGGACGTGTCGGTTCCGCGCGATGCCATCGAGGTGAAAACCGAGAACGGCTGGGTCACGCTGACCGGGCAGGTCGCCTGGTATTTCCAGAAGCAGGCCGCCGAGCAGGATATTCGCCCGCTGCTGGGGGTTGTCGGCGTGTCCAACCAGATCACGATCAAACCGCGGGTAAGCACGTCCAACATCAGTGACGATATCATGCATGCGCTGCATCGCTCGTGGTTCTTCGACCCGACGACGATCGCAGTCACCGCGAATGACGGCCACGTCCAACTCACGGGAACGGTCACCTCATGGCATGACCGGCAAGTGGCCGCGGAAACCGCCTGGGCGGCAGCCGGCGTAACCGATGTCGAGAACGATATCGCTGTCACCTGACGGTCGACCGGCGAGCCGGGCGGGCGCGGAAGGTGGACTATTGGCCGCCCGCGCCCGCCCATTCTGCCCGGACCAATGCGCGGGCCTCGCCGCTGGGATTATTTCCCGAGTCTGTTGCACGCCGAGGGGCGCCTTCTATGGTCGCCGCCGGTTCGCCATCTGATCTGACGACCGAATGACGGACTGATGGCGGACGATCCTGTGATCGCCGTCATAAGTTTAGTAGCAAACCACAGCGGTGTTAGTGATGAAAGCGCTCGTTTATCGAGGTCCGACAAAAAAATACCTGGAAGACTGCCCAAAACCTGAGCTGGCTGCTCCGACGGACGTGATCGTCAAGATCACGAAGACCACGATCTGCGGCACCGACCTTCACATTCTGAAGGGTGACGTGGCGACCTGTCAGCCGGGCCGGATCTTGGGCCACGAGGGCATCGGCATCATTGAAACCATCGGATCGGCCGTCACGGCGTTCAAGCCGGGGAACCGGGTTCTGATTTCCTGCATCAGCGCCTGCGGCAAGTGCGCCTATTGCCGCAGGCTGATGTTCTCGCACTGTACCACAGGCGGCTGGATACTCGGCAACAAGATCGACGGAACCCAGGCGGAGTTCGCCCGCATTCCCTATGCGGATACCAGCCTTTACCCCATTCCCGACGGCGCCGACGACGAAGCGCTGGTGATGCTGAGCGACATCCTGCCAACTGGCTTCGAATGCGGCGTGCTCAACGGCCGCGTCCAGCCGGGCAGTACTGTCGCGATCGTCGGCGCCGGGCCAATCGGCCTCGCCGCCCTGTTGACGGCGCAGTTCTATGCCCCCGCCGAGATCATCATGATCGACCTCGACGACAACCGCCTCGAGGTCGCGAAGCGGTTCGGTGCCACGGCGGGCATCAACAGCGCCAATGGCCGCGCCCTGGAAACCGTCATGCATTTGA
>CAIXDS010000214.1 GCA_903918195.1 uncultured Acetobacteraceae bacterium
GGCAATAAGCAATGGTATTGCGCGCCCAGACGGCTTCTCGAATCGTTCGTGCGCCCGGGACCCGCGCTGCGCCTTAACGTTGCGTGCCACCCACCCGCAAACACGTTTTCACACAGCCTCGGTCGAAAGGGGCCGTGGCATGCATGAACGCCATCTCCGCCCGATAGCCATCCACCCCCGCGGCCGAGAAACCGCCAAGGTCATACCGCCAAGGTCATACAGCGCCGCAGCCAGACCAAAATGCCGCACGGCAGAGGCGATATCGGCCTCAACATTGAGTTATCGTGCATCGCTCACGGCAGGCTCACCCAGTCCGGCCGGATTCGCGCCAGAAACCCCGGCGTGCACCACGTCAGCGGGCGAACATCGGGCGAAAGACCGCGGTCCCAGCACGCCTCCTCGGCGAACCGGCAGGCGGCATCCGCATCGGGGAAATCGGCGAGCAGGTCCACATAGCTGTCATAGCGCAGGTCGCCGCGCGCGGCCGAGCCATACAGCAGGAACCGTCCGCCCTGCGCGTGCCCACAGGCCGACAGCACGCCACGCAGCTCCGCTACCGCCTGGCGCACTGCCGCCAGACGGCGCCTGCTTGCGCTCGGTCATGGTGAGCCAGGTCGTCATGGCACGGACTTTACCGGCACTGTCCGCGGAAAGGGTGGAATTTCGTGTTCCGTGGCGTCGGGGCACGAGGCACCATCGGCCCGAATGCCTATCCGGCAACACCCCCCGGCCCCTGTTTTTCGCCGAGCCACGCCAACACCCCACGCCCGGCGGCCACCCCGGTGGAAAAGCAGGCCTGCAGCAAATAACCCCCGGTCGGCGCCTCCCAGTCCAGCATCTCCCCAGCAGCGAACACGCCCGGCCGGCGGCGCAGCATCCAGCGCGCATCCAACTCGTCGAGCGCGATCCCGCCGGCGCTGGAAATCGCCCGCGCGATCGGCGCCGGGGCCAGCAGGCGCAGCGGCACCGCCTTCACCAGGGAAGGCAGGTCGGGCGCGGCACCGGCATGCAGCGCCTCCTGCACCAGCCCGATCCCCACCGGCGCCAGACCCCCCGCCTTGCGCAGGAAGGTCGAGAGCGACGCACTGCCGCGCGGCCCCGCCAGCCGGCGGGCCAGCGCCGGCGCATCGAGGTCTGGGCGCAGGTCGAGCGTCGCCACCACCGGCCCCTCGGCCGCGATGGCGTCGCGCAGCGCGGGGGAAAGCGCATAGACCGCGCCGCCCTCGATGCCCTCCGCCGTCACCATCGCCTCGCCGCGCACTGTGCGGCCGCGGAAGCTGAGCGCGATGCGCTTCAGCGGCGTGCCGGCGAAGCGGCGGAACGGAGCCGACCAGTCGATCCGGAAGCCACAGTTGGACGGCACCAGCGGGCGCACCTCGATGCCGGGCAACAGGCCGGTCCAGCCGCCATCCGACCCCAGCCGCGGCCAGGACGCGCCGCCCAGCGCCAGCACCGTCGCCCGGGACCGCACCGGCCCGCCCTCGGCAAAAATCAGCGCGCCGCTGGCATTCCAGCCCGTCCAGGTCCGGCGGGTTTCCAGCCGCACCCCGAGGCCGCCCAGCCGCACCAGCCAGGCCCGCAGCAACGGCGAGGTTTTCAGCCCGCGCGGGAACACCCGTCCGCTGGAGCCGACGAAGGTGGGCTGGCCCAGCCCCTCGCACCAGGCCACCAGCGCGGCGGGTGGAAAGGCGGCAATCGCCGCCTCCAGCCGCGCCCGCGCCGGCCCGTAGCGGTCGAGCAACGCGGGCAGGGCCTCACTGTGCGTCAGGTTGAGCCCGCCCCGCCCGGCCATCAGCAGCTTGCGCCCGGGCGAGGGCATCCGATCGAACACCGTCACCCCGACGCCGCCGGCAGCGATGGTCTCCGCTGCCATCAGTCCCGCCGGCCCGGCGCCGATCACGGCCACGGTCGGGGAGGCGGAGTCACGTGTGTCCATACTTTGCGTCCTGACGATGCCGGGCAGTCATTCAAACCATAGCCCGACGGCATTTCCGCCGCGCGCTGCCGGCTGCGAGGGTGTGGCCGCGCCCCAAGGGGGGGCCGGGCGGTGGGGAACCATCATCAGAGGCATCGCCCGGAACGGAAGAATGATTTTCTGTAGGAAAATGAAAATGAAAAAGCTGATCCTGCTCGCCGCCGTCGCGACCCTGGCGGTTGGCTTCGCCGGCCCGGTCGCCCTGGCGCAGACGCCGACCCCAGCACCCAAAGTGGTGCTGGCCGATCACAGCATGCGCGCCAGCATGCTGATCGGCATGAAAGTGCTCGACGATGAGGGGCAACCGCTCGGCACGATCGTGGAAATCCTGGTGAAGGACCAGGCTGTTGAGCCGACGGCGATCGTGGCGGTCGCCGATCTTGGGGCGCTTGCCACCAGGCTCGTGGCCGTTCCGTTGAGCCACGTGAAGGTCGAGGGCCACAAGGCGATGATGCCCGGCATGACCAAGAAGATGCTGATCGCCATGCCTTTCTACGATTACGAAGGCGGTGGCCAGAACCGCTGAAGTCCGGCCGGACACCGGGTCCAGGCTGGGTGCCGGCGCGGCGGCGGACCCGCCGCGCCGGCAAGGAGTTTCCTCTGCCAGCCGGTTTCCTTATGTCTGGACGATCGCTCGCTGGGCGTTGGACGGTGAGCCAGGACTCCGAGGAATGGGCGATGACGCTGCAGGACAGGCTGGATGTTAAACGCACCCGCAGCGTCGCCAATCCGGCCCTTCGTGCCGCCTATGAGGCGACCTTCGCCGAACTGCGCCGGTCCCGCTTCCTCGACCACGCGCTGCGCTCCGGCGCGCGGTTTCCGGACTTTCTGCTGCCGGACGCCGATGGCCGGCTGATCGCGCTGACCGATCTGTTGGCAAGCGGTCCCCTGGTGGTGACATTCTTTCGCGGCCAATGGTGCCCGTATTGTTCGCTGACACTGGCCGCGCTGGAAGCGGCACTGCCGGATATCGCCGGCGCCGGCGGCCAGCTTGCGGCGATCACGCCCGAGACCGGCGGTCGCGCCCTGGCGGTGAAGCAACAACACGACATCCACTATCCAGTGCTGGTGGATGTCGATAGCGGCGTCGGTCTGCAATGTGGCCTGATCTTCCGTGTGCCCGAACCGTATCGGACCTTGATCGCATCGGCTGGCATCGACCTGCCCGACCGGCAGGGCAATGGCGGCTGGATGCTGCCCGTGCCGGCCGCCTATGTGATCGACCGCGGCGGGCTGATAAGCTGGGATTTCCTCGACATCGATTTCACCCGTCGCGCCGAACCGGCCGCCATCCTGCAGGCGCTGCACGCGCTGCGGTGACCAGCCCGATATTGCGCCCGAACCTTGCCGCCGCGTGTTCCTGCGGTAAACTCGCGCGCAAGGGCGAGCGTGCGCCTGTCCGGGGACGCCGTTGGAACTGCACCAGGTTCGCTATTTTCTTGCGCTCAGTCGCACGCTGAACTTCACCCGTGCCGCGGATGCCTGCAACGTCACGCAGCCGGCGCTGACGCGGGCGATCCAGCGGCTGGAGGATGAATTCGGCGGCCCGTTGCTGTATCGCGAACGCAGCCTGACGCAGCTCACCCATCTCGGCCGGGCGATGCTGCCGCATCTTGAGGCCATGGTGCGGGCGGCGGAGATGGCCAGGCAGACCGCGGGGAACGCGCAGCAGAAACCGGCCGCATTGCGCGTGGGTCTGGCCGAAGGTCTGTCTGCCGCCCTGATTGCCGCCTCGCTGGCCGAGCTGGCGCGGCGGTTTCCGGGCATCGCGTTGCAGCTCTTCTCCTTCGCCCAGCAGCCGCTGGTGGAGTCGCTGTTGATGGGTGAGACGGATGCGGCGCTGCTGATCGACGATGGTGACCTGTCTGAACGGCTGGACCGCTGGCATCTGTTGCATGAGGGGTGCCGGGTGGTGTTCCCGCCCGAGCACGTGTTCGGGCGCGAGGCGAGCGTCGGACTGCCGGCGGTGGCGGCCGAGACGGTGGTGCGCGGGGAGGGCTGGGGCGACGCCTGGAACCGGCTGAGCAGGGAAAGCCCGCGGCTGCGTGCCGCGTCCTGGGACCAGGTGCAGCATCTGGTCGCAGCTGGCCTGGGTGTCGGGCTGGTGCCGCGGCACGTCGCGGTGCTGCCGGGACTGGTCGCTCGCCCGGTGCCCGATGCGGGCAAGCTGAGGGCGATCGTGCTGGCGGCGGTCAATGGCCGGATGTATTCGCCGGCCCTGGACGGTTTTCTGAAACTCAACCGTGCCCGCGGATTTGCCGCCATCGGGTCGGATTAGCCAGGAAGGCCGGGGAGAGGCATGACGGAGCTGCCCCGGTTGTCCGACTCCGATCCGCCGTTCGACATCGCCATCATCGGCGGCGGCATCAACGGCGCGGGGATCGCGCGCGATGCCGCCGGCCGCGGCTGGCGGGTGCATCTATGCGACCAGGGCGATCTCGGCGGCGCCACCTCGGCGGCCTCCACCAAGCTGGTGCATGGCGGCTTGCGCTACCTGGAACAGTTCGCTTTCCGCCTGGTGCGCGAGGCGCTGGCCGAGCGCGAGGTGCTGTGGGGCATCGCCCCGCACATCATCTGGCCGCTGCGTTTTGTCCTGCCGTACCAACCGGGCCTGCGCCCGGCCTGGATGTTGCGCCTCGGGCTGTTGCTCTACGACCATCTGGGCGGGCGCCGGAAGCTGCCGCCCACCCGCGTGCTGAACCTGCGCCACGACCAGGCTGGCGCACCGCTGCAGCCGCGCTTCCGCCGCGGCTTCGAGTATTCCGATTGCTGGGTGGAGGATTCCCGCCTGGTTGTGTTGAACGCCTGTGACGCCGCCGGGCACGGCGCCGTCATCGCCCCGCGCACGCGCTGCCTGGCAGCGGTGCGGCAGGGCGCCCTGTGGCGGCTGACGCTGCGCGACGAGACCACCCTGGTGCCACGCGACATCCGCGCCCGCGCCCTGGTGAACGCCGCCGGCCCCTGGGTCGGGCAGGTAATCGGCGACGTGCTCGGGAACACGGCGCGGGCGCATGTGCGGCTGGTCCAGGGCAGCCACATCGTGGTGCCGCGCCTGTATGAGCACGACCGCTGCTACATCCTGCAGGGGGCCGACCGCCGCATCTTCTTCGCCATTCCCTACGAAACCGATTTCACCCTCATCGGCACCACCGACCGGGACTTCACCGGCGACCCCGGCCTGGCGCGGATTTCGGCCGGGGAGATCGACTATCTCTGCCGCGGCGTCAGCCGGTATTTCCGCGCCCCGGTGACCCCGTCGCAGGTGGTGTGGAGCTATTCGGGGGTGCGCGCTTTGTATGACGATGGCTCCGGCCCGGCGCAGGACACCACCCGCGACTACGTGCTGCAGCTCGACGCGCCCGACGACGGAACCGGCCCGTCATCGCCGGTCGCGCTGCACGTGTTCGGCGGCAAGATCACCACCCATCGCCGGCTCGCCGAGGCGGCGCTGGCGCGGCTGGCGCCGCATCTGCCGGCGCCGTCCGGCAACCCGGCCGGCTGGACCGCCCGCTATCCGCTGCCCGGCGGCGATTTTCCCACCGACGGCTTCGAGGCGCTGCGCACCAGCATCGCCGGCCGCTTTCCTTTCCTGCCCGCCGCCACGGTGCGCCGGCTGGTGCGGGCCTACGGCACCCGCGCCAACCTGCTGCTGGAAGGGGTGCGCGGCCCGGCCGATCTGGGCCGCGATTTCGGCGCCGGACTGACCGAGCGCGAACTGCGCTACTTCGTCCAGCACGAATTCGCCAGGACCGCCGAGGACGTGCTGTGGCGGCGCAGCAAGCTCGGCCTGAATCTGCTGCCGGCGCAAAGGGAGGCGGTCGCGGCGGCGATGGCCGCGTTGGTCTGACCGCCCTGCGCCCGCTATCCGCGCCCGCTCAGCGTGCGCAGAACAGCCGCCCGCCCGTCATGGACCTCGACCATGAATGTTGCCCGCTCCATCTCGCCGGTGGCGTCCCAGGAGGCATCCAGAAAGATCCCAGGCGCCCCGGCGTGCAGCGTGAGTCCCCGCAGCGCATCCGCCAGCGCCGCCCGGTCCACCCGGCCCAGCGCCGTCGCCCCACCCGCCAGCAGGCCGACCGCGGTGTAGCCCTTGGCCGCGGCGGCGTCCGGCTCTTCCTTGAACATCGCCACGTAGCGGCCGCGGAACCCCGCCACCTCCGGCGCCTCGGCGACGAAGCCGAGCTGGCAGCGCACGCCCTCGGCCGCAGTGCCGGCCTGCGCCAGCACACGCGGCGCGGCCAGGGTGGTGTCGCCCACCAGCGGCGTGCGCAGCGCCTGCCGCGCTGCCTCGTGCAGGAAGTGCACGCACTCCGCCTCCGGCAGGTAGACCACCGCAGCATCCGGCGCCGCCTTCGCCACCGCTGCCACCTCGGCGCCATAGCCTGCCGGCCCCGGCACCACGGCGTGATCGGAGGCCACCTCCAGCCCGTGCGCCGGCAATTCGCGCGCCAATATGTCGCGCCCGCCGCGGCCGAACTCGGTGTTGCTCCACACCAGCGACACCCGCCGTGCCTTCATGTCGTCGCGCAGCCAGGCCGCCAGCCGGGGCATGCACACCGCCGGCCCCGGTGCCGTGCGGAACAGCCGGCCGTCGGGCGCGGTGAGGTCCGCCGCGTCGGCGCCCACGATGTTGACGATCTGGGCCGCTCGCACCAGCGGCGCCGCCATCCGGGCCGATTCCGACGTGACCGGGCCGAGCAGCGCGAACACGTCACCCTCCAGCGCCCGCTGCACCGCGCCGCGACCATTGTTGCTGTTGAAAGTGTACATCTGCAGCAACCGCCCCAGCACACCGCCGGCGGCATTGATTTCCTGCACCGCCAGCTCGACCCCGTTCCGCCAGGAATCACCGGCGCGGGCCGCCGGCCCGGACAGCTCAACGACCTGGGAGAATATCAGCGGCGGCAGGGCGCGGGCACCCCGCGCAAACAAGGGCGCGGCCAGCAGGCCGGCTGCGAGGGATCGACGTGCAATGCTCATGCGGCGTGCGTCGCACTGCCGCAGGGGACAGTCAAGGCCGGGAAGCTCCCGGACCCCGGTGCGTGACCAGGGTCCGGAGCCCGGTGGGTCTCGTCGCTACCGTACCGACCGTGCCGGTGCGTCGTCGTCGATGGTGGAGGCGGCCCGGCCGGGCGCTTCGGCGACTTCCTCATAGCTGCGCACGTCACGCCGCGGTGCACTCACGTTGGAACGGTTGCTGGCCATCGCGCCGGCGTTTTCCGCACGGTCGTAGATAAAGCCGTAGGTGCTGTAGATGCTGCCGAAATCGTTGCTGTGGCCGAGGGCGACGCGCACGGCGGTCCAGTCGTTGCGGTCCGACACGTCGATCACGGCGACGCCGCGGGAGATGTTGCCTTTGCCGGACCAGGCCCAGTTGGCATGGTCGATCTCGATCTCGCGACTGGTAACGATCTGGCGCACCACGGCGACGTGGCCCAGTCGCATGCCGCCATTGGCGCGGAAGTTCAGCACCGCCCCCACTTCCGGATCGTTGCCGCGGGCATAGACGCCGGCGGCGGCGTCCCACCAGTTCACCGCGTTGCCCTTCAGTTCGATGCCGGAGGCGGCGCGGGCGAACGGCACGCATTGCAGCCCGCCGGTGTCGGCCTCGGCATATACCCGGGCCTTGCCGTTCTTGGTCAGTTTCGATCCGGCGCCGAGCCTGACGGTCGGGCTGTCATCGCTGATCTTCTTCCTGAAGATCACGCGATGCAGGCCGACCGGCGAATTGTTGGCGATCGGGTGCAGGCCAATGGCACGCAGCGAAAACTTGCCGGCCGCAGTCGCATGCGAATCATTCGCCTTCTGCGAGGTGCGGGCGGCTTCGGCGGGACAGGAGAGGATGGTCAGCGACACGGCGAGAACGGACCCCAGCAGCAGCGTCCGGGTAGCGATTTTGGTGGTGGTGGTAGGGGTGCTGCGCGGACGGGTGCCTGTATCGGGCGCATGCCGCATGCTATCAATCCTCCTGAAACTGTCGTCGCAGGAAGGCGGTAACGCGATGTTACCAATTTTGACAACCCGGGAAATCGATTCGCGTCTGTCGGGAATGTAATTTCCTACAAACGACCCTGTGGACAGTTCCGGATTTCAGGAATTTAATCTTAATAACGGACTGGTGAACGAGGGTGTTGCGCAGAAGTGGCTTGCGTGTGACCGAAAAGCTACAGCCGATTCCCGGCCACACGCAGACCCGTCGGATCGCTACTTCCAGCCTGGTCGCTACTTGCAGACAGTCAGCATGATCTCGACCAAGTGGCGGGGATCGGCCAGGTTGGCCTGCAGGCAGGCCCGTGCCGGCGCCGCGTCCTTCGGCAGCCAGGCCGACCAGACCACGTTCATCGCTTCCCGGTCGCGGATGTCCTTCAGCCAGATCTGCGCCTGCAGCAGCCGGGTTTTGTCAGTGCCGTGCGTCTCCAGCAGCGCGTCGATGCTATCCAGGACTTCCCGGGTCTGGCCGGTGATGTCCTTGTCCAGGTTTGTCGCCGTGCAGCCCTGCAGGAAGACAAAGCCGTGATATTCCACGGCTTTCGACAGGATCTGGTTCGGCTCGGTGCGGATGATCTTGCTCATGGCGGTCGGTCTCCTCCGGTGCGGTGGGGGCGGTGTCGTAAGGCCCGGCCGGCGGCCGGGCAAGCCGGCCCGGACCGCGGGAGCCATGGCCGCCTGCATGCCGTCGCGCGCGGGCCGCGGGGTCCCGATGGTGAATTGGCACGCAAAATCAAAGGGTGAATATGGCGGCCCGGCGGTGCTGTCCGCCGGGCCGCGGCATCAGGGGGCGGGCGCGGCCGCTGGTGGCGTTTCGGCGGATGGCTGCGTATCGGCGCTGCCGGTCAGCCCGTTCAGGCAATCGTCCAGCAGGGTCTCGCGCGCATAACGGCCCGCCAGGCCGTCGCCCGGGTCGCCCGGCTGGCCCAGCCCCCCGAACGGGGCGTCGCGCTGTCCGCCGGCCACCATGTCGCTGTGGTAGACCTCGGCAGGGTTGCGCCGATTGTAAACCTCGTCGGCCCGCTGCCGGCAGGCCACCATTTCCTTCGGCGTCGCCCCCGCCCGGTCCGCGGTGCTGCCGATCGGGTGCGAGCAGCCGGCCAGCCCGGCGAGTGCCAGGACGGCGAGCGAGGCTGCAAGCGGCTGCCGTCCGGGTCGCATGGCTATGCTGCGGATGGGCGTCGGCGGGGTCATGCACAGGCTCCTAAAGCAAGCGAGGGGGCGCGGAGGGCTCCCAGACGGGGGGCTACCAGCGCGCGGAAGGGGGTCTCATCGAAGCGCGCCTCGCGGTTGAGCGGGGCGATGGCGGCGGCACGCAGCAGCGCGGGGTCCAACTCGGCGCCGCCGCGCGTCATCTTCACCAGCGGCACCGCCCAGCGCTCCCGCGCCAGCAGGTCCACCAGCGCCAGCAGCCGCAGGCACAGCGATAGTCCATAGCTGGTGTGCATGCCCGCCGTCTGGTCGACCGCCCCGGCCCAGCAGCACGCATCCGCGTCGGCCAGCGCCAGGTCGGTCAGGCTGCCGTCGGCGCGGCAGAACCGGAACAGCCGCGTACGGCCCCACGCTGCGGCGCGGGCGGCCGCGCGGGCCGCCTCCCAGGCGGCCGCAATGTCGCGCAACCGCACCGGCGGCAGCGACTCGGGGGCCGAATCGACCAGGTAGGTCACGGTTCCATCATCGGCCACCGCCACCTGGATCAGGGCTTTCGCGTCAGCATCCATTACATAAAGATGGACCTCTGCGCGGGTCCGCGCCACCCCCTCTGTACGGCAATCGGGTGAAGTCAGGCCAGGGTTTCTGCCCCTGGACCCCGCCCGGGTTGGCACCCTACATCGGCGGGCGCGCTGCGCCCGAATGTGATGCGGGGCCGTCTTGTCTCGGGGCACGCCCTGTTGCCCCGAGGTAAATGCTGCGGCGCCGATCGCCGGTGTTTGTCGGAGCGATGACAGTGAAAGACTCCTTTCGCTGCCGGCCGGACAATAGCGTCCGCTGCGCCACAATGAGTGAGGAGGAAAATCCCACGACCAACCGCCTGACGACGACGGCCGGCTCGCCGATCGCCGACATCCAGACATGAACTGTTACAGCAGCTACATTTGCAGCTTCTGGAACGACGAGGGCGGGCAGGTCTGGGTGAAGTTCCACTTCAAGACACAGCAGGGCCATCGCCACCTCACCAATGCCGGGTCGGCCGTGGTGATCGCGCAGAGCCACACAAGGACTTCCCGCTCATCGAAGTCGGCACCGTCGAGCTGAACCGCAATGCCGAGAATGACTTCGCCGATATCGAGCAGGCTGCCTTCAGCCCGGCCAAGATGTTGCAGGCGGGCATCTTCGCCCATGCCGACTACGGCGCTGCGGCGCGGTCAAAAGTTGCTGTGAAGAAACGAGCCAGCACCCTCGCTGGCGGAATAGCAGCGCGCTCACGGTGCCCGGCTGGCGTGGCCTTCGCCTGGGGCGGAGGCCACGCCTTTCGCTCAGGGCCGCGGCGACGTCAGGCGCGGCGCCACCAGCCGCGCTTGCGGTCGGCAGACGGGATCTCGTCCTGACCGATGACCAGCGGCTTCATCGGCGCACCGACATGGGGCTCCGGACGTTCCTCGGTCGCTGTTGCCGGTACAGGTGCGGGCGCCGCGGCGGGGGGTTCAACCACCAGCGCCTCGGCGACCGGTGCCTCAACGGCCAGCGTCTTAAATACCGGCGCCTCAACCACCGCCACCTCGACGACCGCCACCTCGACGACCGGCGCTTCAACGAAGGGCGCCTCAACAACCGCCGCCGCGGTAGCTTGCGCCGGTGCAGATGGCTCCGCCTCGACCATGTCCACTGCTTCCGGCGCCGCGGCAACCGCTTCAGCCGGCACCACTGGCACCACCGGTGCGGCCGCCTGAATCTGCTCGTGCTGCTCGATCAGATCGAAGATGTCGTAGGTCTGGCCACCGAACGGGTCGGCCGGAGTCGGGCCGGTCCAGACCGGAAGCGGCGCGGCCTCGGCCGGCTCGCCAGCTGCCTCGGTGTCGTCGCGCCGCCGGCGCCGGCCGCCGCGCCGGCCGCGCCGTCGGCGGGCCTGCTCGCTCTCCTCGCCACCGGCCGCTTCATCCTCGGCGGCCGGGACGGGCGAATCCGCCAACTCTGTCAGTTCTGCCGGTTCTGCCGGTTCTGCCGGTTCCGGGACGATGGGGAAGGCGCCGCGCGGTATCTCGGGTTGCTCGGCATCCTCCAGGAGCGACGAATTTTCGCCGTCCTCACCGTCCTCGCCGTCGTCGGGCGAGCCTTCCTCGCCCGCACCCTGGACGCCGCCGGGGCCGGCATCCCGGCCGCCACGCCGCCGCCGCCGCCGCCGCCGCCGCCGGTTGCTTTCCTCGCGCGACTCCGCCGCTCCGGCCGCCTCGGCAGGCTTGGCAGTGGCCGCCGCCTCGGCCGCCTCGGGCAGCTCGAACACGTCGGCCTCCTCGACGAACTCCTCGGCCTCGATCGCGTCCGGCAGCGGCGCCGGCGCGGCCGGCAGCACTGGCGCCGGCCGCTCGGACTCCGGCAGTTGCGCGCGCAGACGCTCGACCCGCACCTGCGGCGGCACCAGCTGCTCGTCGGCGGCGAACTGAACCCGCATGGCGGTGCGGGCTTCGATCTCGGCCAGCCGGTCCCGCTTGTGGTTGAGCACGTACATGATCACTGCGGAGGCCACGTATACCTGGATCAGGCTGGCGCGGCCCTTGGCACCTTCATCCTCGATGGCGCGCAGCACGTGCAGCGCGCTGCTGTCGATGCTGCGGACATGGCCGAGCCCGCTGCAATGCGGACAGGCGACGAAGCTGGTCTCGGCCAGGCTGGGCCGCAGCCGCTGGCGGCTCATTTCCAGCAGGCCGAAATGGCTGATATGGCCGACCTGGATGCGCGCGCGGTCGGTCTTCAGCGCATCCTTCATCCGGCGCTCGACCGAGGCGTTGTTCTTCTTCGACTCCATGTCGATGAAGTCGATCACGATCAGCCCGGCCAGGTCACGCAGGCGCAGCTGGCGGGCCACCTCGTCGGCGGCCTCCAGGTTGGTGCGCAGCGCCGTCTCCTCGATGCCGCGTTCGCGCGTCGAGCGGCCGGAGTTCACGTCGATCGCCACCAGTGCCTCGGCCTGGTTGATCACCAGGTAGCCGCCCGACTTGAGCTGCACGGTCGGTGACAGCATGGCGTCCAGCTGCGCCTCGACCTGGTATTTGCCGAACAGCGACTGGCCGTTGGGATCGCGCCAGAGCTGCACCTTGCGGGCGTGGCTCGGCATCAGCATGCGCATGAAATCGTGCGCGCCGCGCCAGCCGTCCTCGCCATCGACCGTGATCTCGTCGATGTCGCGCGAGTAGACGTCGCGGATGGCGCGCTTGATCAGGCTGGCTTCCTCATAGATTAGCGCCGGCGCCACCGAGCGCATGGTGTGCTCGCGAATGTCGTCCCACAGCCGCATCAGGTATTCGCAGTCGCGCCGGATCTCGGCCTTGGGGCGGTTGGCCCCGGCGGTGCGGACGATCAGCCCCATGCCCTGCGGGATTTCCAGCTCGGCGGTGATTTCCTTCAGCCGCTTGCGGTCGGCGGCCGAGGTGATCTTGCGCGAAATGCCGCCGCCGCGCGGCGAGTTGGGCATCAGCACGCAGAACCGGCCGGCCAGAGAGATGTAGCTGGTCAACGCCGCGCCCTTGGTGCCGCGTTCCTCCTTGACCACCTGCACCAGCATGATCTGGCGGCGCCGGATGACCTCCTGGATGCGGTAGTTGCGCAGGAAGCGGGCGGTGCGGCGGGTGCGCACCTCGTCGGAGGTGTCGGATTCGCCGCCGATGGTCTCGGGCGGCGGCATATCGGGCGCCGGCTCGTCGGTGTCGTCGAACGGCTCGCGGGCGGCCGGGCGGGGGGGCGCATCCGCGGCCGGCGCGAAGTCGTCGTCGCGGTCCGCGCCCGGATGCAGGTCGGTGGTGTCGGGCTCGGCATAAGTGACCTCGCCGTAGGTCACCTGGTGCGGGATGGCGGCGGGCTGGGCGCGGCCGTGGCCGGCCGGTTCCTCCGGCGGCTCGTCCTGCGGCGCTTCGTCGGGGATGGCTGCGATCGCCGGGAGCGGTTCCGCCGCGATGGCGGCAGCCTCGGTGGCGGCGGCATGGTCGGCCGGCCCCGGGGCTGGCGACTCGTCCGCCCCCGCTTGCTGGAAAGGCGTTTCCTGGATGGGCACGTCCTGGGCGACCGCGTCCTGTGCAGGTGCGTCGTTGCCCGGTGTGTCGTCGCCAGATGCCTCTGTGGGGAGCGCCTCGGGGATGCCAGGCGCCGCGGCGATGGCAATGACCTTGGGGCCAGCGGTCCCGCCGCGGGCTGCCCGGGGGGCGGGTTCCGGCGCGCGAGGCGGTGCTTCGTCCTCGTCCTCGTCGTCTTCCTCGTCCTCGCGTGCCTCCTCGGCCTGCAGGGCGAGCAGACGCTGCCGGTCGGCGACCGGGATCTGGTAGTAGTCGGGATGGATCTCGCTGAAGGCGAGGAAGCCGTGCCGGCCGCCGCCATATTCCACGAACGCCGCCTGCAGACTCGGCTCCACGCGGACGACCTTGGCGAGGTAGATATTGCCTTTGAGCTGCTTCTTGGTCGCCGTCTCGACGTCGAAATCTTCCAGCCGGTTACCGTCCAGCACCACCACGCGGGTTTCTTCCGCGTGGGTTGCATCGATCAGCATACGTTTCGTCATTCGGTCCAGAACTCCGGTACGCCGCACGCCCTCGGTTGCGAGGAGCGGGGCGGAACTCAGGTGAAGGTGGGGAGCCGGACCGCAGAACAGGGATCACGTGTGTCGTCGTGGGGAAATGGCCCGATGCTGCCGGCTCGGCCGCCCCCGTCATCGCCCGGGTATTCCGGGCGCGACGGCGAGGAACACGCCGTTCGGCGTCGGTCCCGGCGGTCTGGAGCAGCTGTGCAGCGGGCAATCGAACCCCTGTGTCTGCGGGCGGAGCGCGATGGCGCGCACGGCCCCGGTGAATCGGTGCGCCTGCCGCCGAGGTCGGCGGCCCCAGGCGCCGCACCGCGCGCGGCCCTGGGATGCAACATTGGCATGCATCGGACCGGCACAAGGCCACGGCAGCGCTGCCGCTGGCCGTTCGGAACCGGACGGATGCGGGCGGCGCGGGCGGTGACGTGGTCGTGGGCGGGCGCCGGACCCGGGCCAGCATGTCCTTCGTCAGGCATGGGCTGGGTAGCGCCGCCGCGGATCGGGCTCCATGGGGGCATCGCCACCCCCACGGCACGCCACCGGAGCGTGTAGAGAACATGGCGCAAACAGGCGCGTACCGCAAGCAAAGTTGCGATGCCAAGCAAACGGTGCACCGGTGCAACACATTTCTCAACTTTTCGCCACAAATCGGCCCGGATCAACGCCGAAGATGCGGACGTGAGTGTGATATGTTAAAATCGCTTTCGCGTCGGGGCAGTCGACCGGGGGGCAGCCGACCCGGGAACCCGCCCGACCGCTTCCGGCCCAATCGCTTCCGGCCCAGCAAACCGGGACACACCCAGGTGATCACGCGTCGATTTCTCCTCGGCCATGGCTTTTCTGTCAGTCTCCTGCTCCCGGCCGTCGCCGCGGCGGGCCCGCCGCATGCCGCGGCGCAGCGTCCCGCCGCCCCGGGCGCGCCGCCGCTGGTGCTGCTCGACCCCGGCCATGGCGGCAAGGACTCGGGAGCCATCGGCATCTCCGGCACGTACGAGAAGCACATCGCGCTGGCCGCGGCGCAGGAACTGCGCCGGCAGCTGGCCGCGTCAGGCCGCTACCGGGTCGAGTTGACCCGCACGCGCGACGTGTTCATCCCGCTGGAGGACCGGGTCGGCATCGCCCAGCAGCGCGGCGCCGCCCTGTTCGTGTCGATGCACGCCGACGCGCTGAACGACCATTTCGTGCGCGGCGCCAGCGTCTATACCCTCGCCGACACGGCCTCGGATATCCAGACGGCGGCACTGGCGCAGCGGGAGAACGCCGCCGACCGCTTTGCCGGACCGTCCTTCCGCGGCACCTCGCCGGAGGTGGCGCACATCCTCGCCAGCCTGGTGCGCGAGGAGACGCAGGCGGGGTCGGCGCGGATGGCGCGCGGCGTGGTGTCCGAGCTGCACCGGGATCTGCCGCTGCTGCAGAACCCGTCCCGCCATGCCGGTTTTGTGGTACTGAAGGCGGCCGACATTCCCAGCGTGCTCGTTGAGATGGGATTCATGTCAAACCGCGAAGACGAGGCGGCGTTGCGTCAGGCGGCCCATCGCGTTCGTGTGGCGGCCGCTATGAAACGGGCGGTCGATGCCTATTTCAGTCGTGCACCGGCCGGCACGCTGATGGCGCGGCGCATGGCCGGGTGACCGCGGCAGCGTTTTGCTGCGGTGCAAAATTGGGTGTAACAAACCAGCATGACCGAACCGCTGACCGCGGGCGAGAGGCTCGCCCCCCTCCCTCCTGACCGGAGCAGGCGCCGCCGCGACCGGTCGCCGTTGCCGCTCCGCCGCGCGGTTTTTCAGCCGTTGCGCATGGTGGGCCGCCTGTTCGGCGCGCTGCTTGGGCTTGCCATGCTGGCTGCCGCCATCGCCGGGGTGGGCGGCTATGTCGCCTATCAACGCTTCGCCGCCGGGCTGCCGGACGTGGAGGGGCTGCGCCACTACCAGCCACGGGTGATGAGCCGGGTCTATGCCGGCGATTCGCGGCTGCTGTCCGAGCTGGCCACCGAGCGCCGCATGTTCGTGCCCGACAACGCCATTCCCGACATCGTCAAGCACGCCTTCCTGTCGGCCGAGGACCAGAACTTCTTCGTTCACCGCGGCGTCGACCCGATCGCGGTCGCGCGCGCGGCGGTGACCGACGTGATGAACTATGGCCAGGGACGGCGGCCGATCGGCGCCTCTACCATCACCCAGCAGGTGGCCAAGAACATCCTGCTCGGCAATGCCGAAGTGTCGCTGGCCCGCAAGGCGCGCGAGGCGATCCTGGCGATCCGGCTGGAGGAGACGCTCAGCAAGGAGCGTATCCTCGAGCTGTACCTGAACGAGATCTATCTCGGCCTGCAGGCGTATGGCGTCGCGGCGGCGGCGCAGGCTTATTTCAACAAATCGCTCGACGAGCTGACGCTGGCAGATGCCGCCTTCCTGGCGGCGCTGCCGAAGGCGCCGAACAATTACAACCCCTTCCGCTTCCCCGACGCGGCGAAGGCGCGGCGCGACTGGGTGCTGGACCGCATGGCGGAAGACCACGTCATCACCGCCGAGCAGGCGGCCGCGGCCCGGGCACTGCCGATCTCGCCGGCGCAGTTCCGCCGCCCCGACATGGTGACCGGCGCCGACTACTTCGCCGAGGAGGTACGCCGCCGCCTGGTCGATCTGTTTGGCGCCGACCAGACCACCCAGGGGGGCCTGGTGGTGCACACCTCGCTCGACCCGGTGCTGCAGGCCGCAGCCGACAAGTCGCTGCGCGAGGGGCTGATGCGGTACGACCAGCGCCGCGGTGGCTGGCGTGGTCCGGTGGCGCGTCTGTCGGCCGGCGCCGCGCTGCGCGCCACCTGGCCGGGCGTGCTCGGTCAGGTCGTTCATCCGCCCGGCATGCTCGCGGAATGGCAGCTGGCGGTGGTGCTGGACTCGACCGACACCGAGGCGAAGCTCGGCCTGCTCGGGCGTGGCCCGGCGGCGGCGCCGCTGGTGCGGCCGCTGCGGCTCGCCGACCTCGGTTGGGCGCGGCCGCTTGAGGTGCCGGGGGGGCAGCCGCCCGCCACGGCCTCGGCGCCGCCGCCCGGGTCCTCGCTCGGCCCGGCGCCGCGCCGCATCGGCGACGTGGTGAAGCCGGGTGACGTGGTGATGGTGGAACTCGTCCCGGCGAGCGCGGGGCGGCAGGAGCGGCTGCTGCTGCGCCAGATTCCGCTGGTGCAGGGCGCGCTGGTGTCGGTGGACCCTGCCACCGGCCGCGTGCTGGCGCTGTCCGGCGGCTGGAGTTTCGAGTCGTCGCAGTTCAACCGGGCAACCCAGGCCAACCGGCAGCCGGGCTCCAGCTTCAAGCCATTCGTCTACCTCACCGCGCTGGTCAACGGCATCTCGCCCTCGCAGCGCTTCCTGGATGCGCCCTTCGTGCTCGACCAGGGGGCGGCCGGCAAGTGGCGGCCGAACAATTATGAAATGGATTTCCTGGGCCCGGTGCCGATCCGCATTGCGCTGGAGAAATCGCTCAACCTGGTGACGATCCGGGTAGCGAACCATGTCGGAATGAATAATGTGGCGAAGACCGCCATTGCCTTCCATATGGTTGACAGCATGCCGCGGGTGCTGCCGGCCGCGCTGGGCGCGGTGGAAACGACCGTGCTGCGTGAGGCCGGCGCCTATGCCGGGCTGGCCGCCGGCGGGCGGGAAGTGGTGCCGACCTTGATCGACAGCGTGCAGGATCGTGACGGCCAGGTGCTCTGGCGTGCCGCCGGCCGGGCCTGCCAGGGCTGCGACGACCCGCAGCGGCCGCCGCTGCTGACCGATCAGCGCCCCCAGCTGACCGATCCGGCCAGTACCTTCCAGCTGGTGACCATGATGCAGGGCGTGGTGACGCGCGGCACCGGCGTTGCGGCGGGGCAGGGGCTGGACCGGGCGATCGCCGGCAAAACCGGCACCGGCCAGGACTTCCAGGACAACTGGTTCGCCGGCTTCACGCCCGATCTGGTGACCGTGGTGTGGATCGGCTTCGACACGCCGACCTCGCTCGGCAACAACGAGACGGGTGCTGCCAACGCGGCGCCGGTCTGGCACGACTTCATGGCGGCCGCCCTGAAGGACCGGCCCAAGCTGGCGTTCGTGCCGCCGCCGGGCGTGACCATGGCGAGCTGGGAGTCCGGATGGGGCACCGTCACCGACGCCTTCAAGCCCGAACAGGTGCCCGGCAACTCCGGACCGATGGGCGGGGCGCCGGCAGCGTCGGCCGACACGCCCGATGCATCGGCGGCCGGAACCCACGCTGCATCGCATGCCGCCGGGGTCGACAGCGACCTGGGCGGGCTGTATTGACCCTGCCCTTTGCCGCGGAGTTTCCGGACAAATGTCCACCGAAGCCGACGCCCTCAACGAACAGATCAAGCAGTCGGTGGCACTGCTGAGGAGGCATCTTTGACTGGGATGTTGCCCTTGCCCGCCTCGACGAACTGAACAACCGCGCCGAGAATCCCGATCTCTGGAAGGACTCGGCCGCCGCCCAGACGTTAATGCGTGAGCGCAACCGGCTGGCCGGTCAGGTCGAGGGCGTGCGCGCGCTGGAGCGCGAGGTCAGCGACGCGATGGAGCTGATTGCGCTGGCCGAGGCCGAGGCCGACACCGCCATGGTGGCCGACGGCATCGCCGCCCTGAGCGCGCTCGCGGCCGAGGCCAAGCGGCGCGAGATCGAGAGCCTGCTGTCCGGCGAGGCCGACGGCAACGACGCCTACGTCGAAATCAACGCCGGTGCCGGCGGCACCGAGGCGCAGGACTGGGCCCAGATGCTGGAGCGCATGTACACGCGCTGGGCCGAGCAGCGCGGCTACAAGGTGCAGAAGATGGAGGAGAGCGAGGGCGAGCAGGCCGGCATCAAGTCGGTGACGCTGCAGATCAGCGGGCCGACCGCCTATGGCTGGTTGAAGACCGAGGCGGGGGTGCACCGGCTGGTGCGCATCAGCCCGTTCGACGCCGCGGCCCGGCGGCAGACCAGTTTCGCCAGCGTGTGGGTGTATCCGGTGGTGGACGACACCATCGAGATCGACATCGACCCGAGCGACCTGAAGGTCGATACTTTCCGCGCCTCAGGGGCCGGTGGCCAGCACGTCAACAAGACTGAGAGCGCCATCCGCATCACCCACGTCCCGACCGGCATCATCGTGGCCTGCCAGACCGACCGCAGCCAGCATCGCAACCGCGCCACCGCGATGGGGATGCTGAAGGCGCGGATGTACGAGATGGAACTGCAAAAGCGTGAGGCGGTGTCGAACGCCCAGGAAGCCGCGAAAACCGATATCGGCTGGGGCCACCAGATTCGCAGTTATGTGCTGGCGCCTTACCAACTCGTGAAGGATCTGCGCACCGGGGTGGAGAAGGGCAACCCGGACGCGGTGCTGGACGGGGCGCTCGACGATTTCATGGCGGCGGCGCTCGCGGCGCGGGTGGGGGCGACCCGCAGCGCGGCGAGCGCGCAGGCGCAGTAGCCGGGGCGTTCTGCCCCGGACTCCGCCAGCGGGCGAAGTCCTTGGCCTTGCTTGCCGGACGGGGCTTTGCGCCATCGGCATGAACCGCCTAGGCTGCAACCCAGCCGCGCTTCCGGCGCGGCGGAACCCATCATACCCAGCGAGGGAATGGACCGCATGATTATGAGGACCCTGTTGGCTGGCGCCGCCGTGCTTGCGCTCGGCGCGGCGGCTCCGGCGAAGGCCGACATCCAGATTGGCGTGGCCGGTCCGATCACCGGCAGCAATGCGACCTTCGGCGTCCAGCTGAAGGAAGGCGCCGAGCAGGCGGTGGCCGACATCAATGCCAAGGGCGGCGTGCTCGGCCAGAAGCTGGTGCTGAACATCGGCGACGACGCCTGCGACCCGAAGCAGGCCGTCTCGGTGGCCAACGACTTCGCCAGCAAGAAGGTGGTGTTCGTGGCCGGGCATTTCTGCTCGGGCAGTTCGATCCCGGCCAGCAAGGTCTACACCGAGGAGGGGATTCTGCAGATTTCCCCGGCCTCGACCAACCCCAAGTTCACCGACGAGGGCGCCTGGAACACGTTCCGCACCTGCGGGCGTGACGACCAGCAGGGTGCGGTGGCGGGTGCCTATATCGCCAAGCAATACAAGGGTCAGAAGATCGCGATCCTGCACGACAACTCGGCCTACGGCAAAGGCCTTGCCGACGAGACCAAGAAGGCGCTCAACAAGGCCGGCGTGAAGGAGACTCTGTATTCTCCCTATACGCCGGGTGAGAAGGACTATACCGCCATTGTCAGCCGCCTCAAGCAGGCCGGCATCAACGTGATTTATATCGGCGGCTACCAGACCGAGACCGGGCTGATCAAGCGTCAGTCCACCCAGCAGGGGCTCAACGCCGTGGTCATCGGCGGCGACGCACTGGTGACCAACGAATACTGGCAGATCACCGGTGACACCGGCGAAGGCACCCTGATGACCTTCCCGTCCGACCCGCGCGTCCGTCCGACCGCGGCGGCCGTGGTGAAGGAATTCAAGGACAAGGGCATCGATCCCGAGGGGTACGTGCTCTACACCTACGCCGCCGTCCAGGTCTGGGCCGAGGCGGTCGAGAAGGCGAAAACCACCGACCCGAAGAAGGTGGCGGCCGTACTGAAGTCCGGTGGCCCGTGGAACACGGTGCTGGGCAAGCTCGGCTACGACAAGAAGGGCGATATCACCGAATCCGACTACGTGCTGTACATCTGGCACAACGGCAGCTACGCCCAGATGTAAGCCGCGCCGCAAGGCGAGCCGCGAATGGCCCGGGATATGTTCCCGGGCCTTTTTCGTGCCGGGCCTTTTTTCGTGTCCACTGGGGCCGCGTTGGCTGCTCAGCCCGGCACCGTCACCCGCACCGGATGGTAGCGGCGGCCGAAATAGATCAGGCCCTCGTGGCCCTCGCCCGCGGCGATTGCCTCGACCTCGCAGAACAGCACCGAGTGGGTGCCGACTTCGATGACCTGGGCGATCCGGCAGTCGAACGAGACCAGCGCGCCTTGCAGCACCGGGGCGCCGGTGGCCAGCGTGCCCCACGTGGCGGCGGCGAAGCGGCCGTTCATGTCGCAATCGGTCATGCCGGCGAACACCGGCGACAAAATCTGCTGCGCCGCCGCCAGGGTGTTCACGCACAGCACGCCGTTGGCCTTGAAGGCCGGGTTGGCGTCGCTGGCGCGGTTCTGGCACACCAGCAGGGTCGGCGGGTCGTCGGTGACGCTGGTGACCGCCGAGGCGGTGAACCCGTGCCGCCCGGCCGGTCCCGCCGTGGTGATGACATGCACCGCGGCGCCAAGCCGTGTCATGGCCTCGCGATAGGTCTGCCGGTTGACCACGCTGCGCTCCCTCCGCAAACCTCTGGAGGTTTGCGCCTCTGACCGCGGCCAGGCAGGTTTGCGCTGGCACGATGTCGGTATGGGTCGGCGTGACACCCGGTGCAAGCCGGCTTGTCGTCCCGCGGCCCAATGGCCGGGCTGCCGCGTGCGCCGTGCTGGGGTGGACCGCATTTCCGCTGCTTGCCCGGCGGCCCCTTGGCGTGACATCGTGATTAAATCGTCAGCGGCGCCAACGTCGCCGGCCCCGGGGGATTTCGTCATGACAACGTCGCCCGTCATCGATCTTGCAGCCGAAGCTACCGAAGCCTGTGTGCAGGCGGTTCCCGGCGCGGTGTTCCTGCGCCTGCGCCGCAGTGAGGGTGACACGGTGGTGCGCCGCATGTTCATCGAGATGACGCCCGCCGAGACTCGCGACCTGGTCCGCGACCTGCAAGCCAGCCTCCGCCAGGCCGAACGCCCCCTGCGCGGCTGAGTGCCGGGTTATCCGGCGCGGCGGGCGGCCAGCCGGACGCGCTCGATGTCGGGCAGGAACCAGGTGAACAGGCCGAGCAGCGGCAGCCAGGCGCAGATCCCGTAGACCAGCTCGATCGAGGTATGGTCGGCCAGCGCGCCGAGGGCGGCGGCGCCAAGCCCGCCCAGGCCGAACGAGAAGCCGAAGAAGATGCCCGACACCATACCGACGCGCCCCGGCATCAGTTCCTGTGCGAACACCAGGATCGCCGACAAGGCCGAGGACATGATGAGGCCGATCGGCACCGTCAGCGCCACCGTCCAGAACAGGTTCGCCTGCGGCAGCATCAGGGTGAACGGCAGCGGCCCGAGGATGGAGAACCAGATCACGTAGCGCCGGCCGAAATGGTCGCCCACCGGGCCGCCGATCAGCGTGCCCAGCGCCGAGGCGCCGAGGTAGATGAACAGGTAAAGCTGGGCCGTCTGCACCGGGACGGCGAAGCGGTGGATCAGGTAGAAGATGAAGAACGTGCCGAGGCAGGCCGAGTAGAAGCTTTTCGAGAACATCAGCGCCGCCAGCACGATGATGCCGCGCCGCACCACCGCCGGCTTGTGCGCCGGCGCCTCCGCCACCGCGGCGCGGGCGCGCCGGCCGGCGGCAAAGTGGTGGCGTTTGTACCAGGTGCCCACATTGGCCAGCACGATGATGGCGGTCAGCGCCGCCAGCGAGAACCAGGCGAGGCTGCCCTGGCCGTGCGGCAGCACGACGAAGGCCGCCAGCAACGGACCCGCCGCGGTGCCGAAATTGCCGCCGAGCTGGAACAGCGATTGCGCGAACCCGTGCCGGCCGCCCGAGGCCAGCCGCGCCATCCGCGAGGATTCCGGGTGGAACACCGACGAGCCGGTGCCGACCAGCGCCGCCCCGAGCAGCAGCGCCCCATAGCTGCCGGCCTGCGACAGGATCAGCAGCCCGAGCAGGGTGAATGACATCCCGATTGCCAGCGAGTAGGGCTGCGGGTGCCGGTCGGTGTAGAGTCCGACCACCGGCTGCAGCAGCGAGGCGGTGAGCTGGAAGGTCAGCGTGATCAGGCCGATCTGGCCGAAATCGAGGTTGTACGCGGTCTTCAGGATCGGGTAGATCGCCGGCAGCAGCGATTGCTGGGCGTCGTTCAGCATGTGGCAGAAGCTGAGGGCCAGCAGCACGGAGAATGTCGTTCCCGCGGCGATTGCAGGGCGGGGGGGCGAGGCGGTGGTCACGGACATGCGGGAGTATTCCGGCGCTGTGGCGGGGCCGAAAAGCTATGACGCCGCCGATCGGATACCCAATCCCTGATTTCGAGGGTCAGGTTTGCGGGGTTCCGCTTCTCGTGTCGGCGCCTAAATCATCCGGCTGCCGGTGCCGCACGCGCCGGCACAGGGAGGAGTCTGATGGAACCAGTTCGCGAACCCATTCTGCATCCGGTCGCCATCACCGATCTGCGCCCGACCCAGATCACGGTGGGCATGCTCGAGGTCGCGGCGAAGCGGAAGGCATGGCGCGCCAGGGGCGTCGACAAGGCCGCCGATTTCCTCGGACGCAACATGATCCCGGTGATCCTGGGGCCGAAGGACCGGCACTATGTCATCGACCACCACCACCTCGCTTTGGCGCTGCACCAGGAAAATGTCGACCGCGTGCTCATCACCGTCATCGCCGATCTGCACCGGCTGGAGCCCGACGCTTTCTGGTTCGTGCTCGACAACCATGGCTGGATGCACGCGTATGACGACCAGGGACGGCGGCGCGGCACCGAGGACATCCCAAAATCCGTCGAGGACCTGATCGACGACCCGTTCCGCTCGCTTGCGGGCGCTCTGCGCCGGGTCGGCGGCTTTGCCAAGGACACGACGCTGTTCAGCGAGTTCCTGTGGGCCGATTTCCTGCGCCGCCGGATCAGGCGGAAGGATGTCGAGCGGGATTTCGATGGGGCGGTGGAACAGGCGCTGGCCATCGCCAGGAGTGAGGACGCCGGCTACCTGCCCGGCTGGTGCGGACCCACCGCGGAGTGATGCGCCCTCAGCGTGCCGACGCGCCGCGGGCCCAGCGCAGCCCGTCCTCCAGCCAGCCCGCCTCCATCTCGTGCCCGCCCGGGTGCAGGCACAGCTCCAGCGTGCGCCGCGTGTGGCAGGTCCACACCTCGCATTCGAGCCCGGACTCATGCACGCGCCGCTCGGGCGGCGCGGTGCAGTGGTCGGTTTCGCGCCAGATGGCGAAGCCGCGCCCGATATCGGCCTGCTGCCAGTGGTCGAGCACCGCCCGCCCGGCCAGCGGCACCATGGTGTCGGCGGTGCCATGCACGTGGCGCAGGTTCACCGGTGCGGTGCAGGCGGTCGGCATACGCTCCCAGAAGCCGCCGGAAAACGGCAGGAAAGCGGAAAAGCCCAGCGGTGCGAAACAGGCCATGTCCCACACCATCGAGGCGCCCTGGCTGAACCCGCCCAGCACGACCAGTCGCGTATCCACCGGCCAGCGCCGCTTCACCTCGGCCAGCACGCCGTGCAGGAACAGCCGGTCGTCGCGCGCCTGGCTGGGCGAGCCCTGGTGCGACCAGCTGCCGCTCTGTCCGTCCGGCGCCACCAGCAGGAAGCCGAGCGCCCCGGCCGGGCCGGTCACATCCGCATCGGCCAGCACATCGGCGCCTTCGTTCGCGTAGCCGTGCAGGAACATCAGCAACGGCAGCTTCGTATGTCCGTCCCAGTCCGGCGGCGCCAGCACGCGGAAACTGCCGCCGCTGGCCAGCCGGCAGGGGTCGCATTGCGTCTCGTCCGCGGCGGCTTGTGGGGCGGCTTGCGGGGCGGCGAGCAGCAAAAAAAGCAGTGCCGCGGCGCGCATCCACGCAACCTGCGCCGAACCAGCAGGCAGCCGGGCCTTCGTCGGGCACAAGGTGGCGCACCGTTGCCGTTTCATGGGTCCCCCGGCAGGTCGATCCAGGACAGATGTCCCCCTTTGCCCGCTCCGGTGTCCAGGAAAACCGCTGTGCCGCCTGCCGCCCCCGTTGTGGTCCAGGGCCGTCCGTCCGGGCTGCGCTGGTCATGGCCACAATAAACCGTCAGCCCGGCCGGAATGCGGTCCACCCAGTCCAGCACGCGCTCAGGGAACCCATCCGGCTGGCGCCGGCAGGTGGTCTGGCCGAACAGCGCGCGCGCCAGCGCCCCCTCGACCTTGCCGCCGAACGGCGGCGGCGCGTGGTGCAGCATGGCAGTGTGGAAGCCGCCATGCACGAAGAAGGCACGGCCCCGCCGCAGCCAGGCCGGCGTCTGCAGGATCGCCGCCAGCACGCGCGCGCGCAACGCATCATCCAGCTGCGCGGCTGTCGCCCGCAGCGCCGCGTCCGCCTTCACCGCCCGCCCCGACAGCAGCCGCGCCAGCTTGTGGTCGTGGTTACCCAGCAGGAACAGACCGCGCCCGCTTGTCTGCAGGTCGAGCGCGATGCGCCACGCGCCGGCACTGTCCTCGCCGCCATCGGCGAGGTCGCCGAGCTGCACCACGAACCGGTCGGTCTGCACCGCCAGCGCAAAGCCCCGCGCATCGCCATGCACGTCGCCCACCACGCGCAGCCTGGCGCCCGCGGGGATCACGGCAGGTCCGAAAACGGCACCGCGGCTCAGGCCGGCCGCTCGAGCACGATCTGCCCGACATTGGTCCACCCGGCGCGGAACCCGGTCTCGCAATAGGCCAGGTAGTATTCCCAGAGCCGCTTGAACCGGTCATCGGTCGGCCGCGCCTGCAGCCGCGCGGCGTTGGCGATGCGTGGCCAGGCGGCCTGGAACCGTGTCTGCCAGCGCGCCAGCGTCTCGGCATAGTCGCGGCCGAACCAGTGCTCGCCCGACCACGCGAGCCCGGCCTTCGCCACCTCCTCATGCAGCCGCAGCTTGCTGGGCAGCATGCCGCCCGGGAACACGTGGCGCTGGATGAAATCGGCGCCGCGACGGTAGGTCTCGAACAACGGGTCGGCGATGGTGATGATCTGCAGCCCCGCCCGCCCGCCCGGCGCCAGCCGGTCGCGCACCGCGGCGAAGAAGGCCGGCCAGTATTTCTCCCCGACCGCCTCGAACATCTCGATGCTGGCGATACGGTCGAAGCTGCCGCGCACGTCACGATAATCCTCCAGCAGCAGGTTCACCTGCCCGCCCAGCCCGGCGCGTTCGATGCGCGCCTCGGCATAGGCGAGTTGCGCCGGCGACAGGGTCAGGCCGGTGACCTGCGCGCCGTAATCGCGCGCCGCCACCTCGGCGAACCCGCCCCAGCCGCAGCCGATCTCCAGCACCCGCATGCCGGGCCGCAGCTCCAGCGCCTGGCACAGCCGGTGCACTTTGCGCAACTGCGCCACCTCCAGCGTGTCGCTCTTGGCGCCGAACAGCGCCGAGGAATAGGTCATCGTCGGGTCGAGCCACTCGGCATAGAAGGCGTTGCCGAGGTCGTAATGCGCGACGATGTTGCGCCGCGCCCCGCGCCGCGTGTTGGGCCGCAGCCGGTGCGCCAGCCGCGCCAGCGCCCGCATCCATGGCCGGCCGGCCAGAACCGTCTGCCAGATCGTGTCGTTCGCGGCGGCCAACCGCATCACTGCGCGCAGGTCGGGGGAATCCCACATGCCGTCCAGATAGGCCTCGGCCAGCCCCAGGCTGCCGCCGGTCAGCAGCCGGCGGACCACGCGCGCATCCTTCACGATGAAGGTAGCGGTGGGGCCGGGGCCGGCATCGATCACGTGCCGGGCGCCGCCGGGCAGGACGATGGTCAGCGTGCCGCAGCGGATCAGCCGCGCCAGGCGCAGCAGCAGGCGCAGCCGGCGATCCGCTGGCGGGGAGGCGGTCATGGGCGCCCCGCCGATCGCAGAGGGGCCGATCGCGGAGGATACGCCGGGCGACCACCGTCTACCGGCTTCAGACCGGCGCCCTGCTCTGCGAACGTCTTGTTCAACTGGTGCAGCACAGCCCCCAGCGACCCCCTGACATCATCGCGGAAAAACCACCGACCGAACTGAACAAGTACCCCATAACCCGTGCCATGAACAGGAAACGAATGCGTGCGCCGTCCGGTGCGATCCTGCCTCGGTCAGAATTTCTCACGATGTCGTGAGAACCCGCAACGCATCCAGCGCCCGCGCGCGCCCGGCAGCGAGACCGACGATCGGGGCGGGGTAGGTCGCGCCGATCCGCACGCCGGCCTGCGCCAGCACCGGCGGCGGCGCGGCCCACGGCTCGTGCACCCAGCGGTCGGGCAGGGCGGCCAGTTCCGGCACGAAGCGGCGCACATAGCGTGCATCGGGGTCGAATTTCCGCCCCTGCAGCACCGGGTTGAAGATGCGGAAGAACGGCGCCGCGTCGGCCCCGCTGCCGGCCACCCACTGCCAGGAGGCGGCATTGCTGGCGAGGTCGGCGTCCACCAGCGTGTCCCAGAACCATGCCTCGCCCGCCTGCCAGCGCAGCAGCAGGTGCTTCACCAGCAGGCTGGCGGCGATCATGCGCACCCGGTTGTGCATCCAGCCGGTGCGCCAGAGCTGGCGCATGCCGGCATCCACGATCGGCAGCCCGGTCTGCCCGCGCTGCCAGGCCCGCAGGGCGGTTCCGTCATCGCGCCAGGGCATGCGGAGGAAGTCACGCCGCAGCGGAGCCTCCGGCAGCGTCGGGTGGTGCCAGAGCAGATGGGCGGAGAACTCCCGCCAGAGGATTTCGTCGGTCCAGCATGCCGCGCCGTCCCCGGCTCCGGCCGCGTGCCAGAGCTGACGGGCGGAAATCTCCCCAAAGGCCAGATGCGGCGACAGCCGGGAGGTGCCGTCGATGCCGGGCCGGTCGCGCGCGCCGGGATAGGCGGCGAGCGCCCCGGACGCGAAATCGCGCAGCCGCGCCTGGGCCGCGTGCTCGCCGGGCGTCCAGCAATCGCGCAGCCCGCCAGCCCAATCCGGTCGTGCCGGCCGCAGAGCCCAGGTGTCCAACGTGTCGGAGGCGGGTGGTGTCGGCGCCGGAATGGATGACGGCGCGGGAAGCGCCGGTTCGGTCTCCCCACGCGCGCGGCAGGCGCGGGCGAACGGGGTGAACACGCCATAGGGCGTGCCCGCCTGGGTGCGGATGGCGTCAGGGTCGAACAGGGTGGCGGTGCGGTGCAGGTGCATCGGCACGCCGGCCGCACGCTCCAGTTCCGCCACCGCCTCGCGGGCCCAGGGCTCGATCGGCTGCCCGGTATGGATCGCAACCGCGCCGGTCTCGCGCACGAGGTGGGGTAATACCTGTGTACTGCGCCCGCGGCGCAGTACCAGCGGCGCCCCGGCGCGGGCGAGGCCGGCGGCGAGCGAAGCAAGACTGTGGTGCAACCACCACCGGCTGGCCCCGCCCGGTGCCCAGGCACCCGGGGTCGTTTCGTCCAGCACATATACCGGTAGCACCGGCCGACCGCTGGCCAGTGCCGCGGCGAGGGCAGGGTTGTCGGCCAGCCGCAATTCGCGGCGCAGCCAGAGCAGGACGGGGGCGGTCATGCCGATTGCTTTCGAGGTCGGGCGCTTTCCAGGTCAGGGCGGACGGAGGGGCGTAACAGGTACGGGCTTTCCCCCGGGTTCTGCCGCGTTGCCGATCCGTGCCATGCTTTGAAAATGGATCCCGATGTTGCCATTGCCAGACTCAAGGCCTGACTCGCTTTTTGGTCGCTCCCTTGGCTATCCGGCAGATGGCGTCCGCCATATGATTCGGCTATTCCATAATGATACGTCGATGCCCTGGCCCGAATGGCGTCGACATCCGGAATGGTTGGGTTTGACGGGATGGTTGGCCGGGTGCGGTCGCTGACGGAGCAGAGGGAAGCATGAAAAGCACGAGCGGCTGTACGGCGCTGGGGGCGTTAGCGGTGCTGCTGGTCCTGACCGGCCCGGTGCGGGCGGCGAGCGTGCCACCGGACGGAAGCGCGGTGGCTGCCGCCGACCAACCGCCGGCGATCCGCGCCATGACCGATACCGAGAAGGCGGCGGCTGGCTGCGTGATCAGCAGCGTCGCCACCATGGGCGTCGTCTACGCGATCGGGCCGTCGGAATTCGTCATGAACGTGGTCGGCGGCCTGATCGTGCCGTCCTCGTCCTCGGTGTTGTTCGTCGGCCTGCTCAGCACCATCGCCAGCATGGCGTGCGGCGCCGGCGCCGCGATCACGCCGGCGGTGCTGTGGGGCTGGCGCCAGTTGGGCCACCACGAGGAGCCGCAGGGGGGTGAGCCCCAAGAGACCGAGCCGCATGCGGGCGAGCAGCCGGCAGCGCCGGCCGCCACGTCGGGGCGCCGGGGATTTGCCCGGCTGGACGCCGGCATCGGCGGCCCTGCGGTGATCGCCGGGACGCCCAAGGCGGCGCAGTGACGATGGGGACCGCCGGAATCAGCCTATTGTCTGGAGGCAGAAACGGATGACGAGACTCGGCACCACGGGGCTGGTGATAGCGGTGGCGCTGACGCTCGGCGCACCCGCGGAGGTCTCCGCGCAGTCGCCCACAGCGGGGGTGACCATGGGCATCGCCAATGGGGTCGTGGCCCGGAACGCCCAGTCGGCGGCTCCGGCAGCCGACGATACGGGCGGGCTGTCCGACGCCACCAAACAGGGCATCGGCTGCCTTGCCACCAGCGGGGCTGCCATCGTCTACACAACGTTCTGGGCCGGTGCGACCGAGTCGCTCATGATCGCCGCCGGGGGTTTGCTGGCGCCGTCGATGACGCCGACCCTCTGGCTCGGCCTCGCCTCGACCGTGGTGGCCGCCACCTGCGCCCTCGGCGCAACGGCAACGCCGGCGGTGCTGTGGGCGGTGGAGCAGAAGGATAACATCCTCGCCAACTTGTCCTGGCGGATGCGGCAGACCGGAGGCGACCTGGCCGGGCTGTTCACCATTCCGGCGCCTTCCGGGCCGCGCCAGCTGGCCGAGCGCGGCCAGTGACACGAGCCGCACCAGCCTTCCCGGACAGCCGGGGATTTGGGGGAAACCGTGCGTAATGTGATGGCCTGGATACTGCCCGCTCTGGCGTTGCCCGCTCTGGCGCTCATGGTGGTGGGCGGAACGGCGGTGCCCGCTTTCGCGACGCCGGTGCCGCCGGCGGCCGAGGCGACCGTCGATACCGGCGCGCAAGGCGTGACAATCGCGCCAATGCCTGACGCCGCCCTGCCTGACGCCGCCCTGCCGGGCGCCTACTGCCTTGCCGGTGCGGCCGCCGCCATGACCGCGGTGTTCGCCGCCGGGCCAACGGAAAGCCTGATGATCCTGTCCGGCGCGATGCACCTGCCAACGAGCACGGCGGTGCTGGTCATTCCGCTGCTGTCGATTCTCGGCGGCGGCGCCTGCGCCATCGGCGCGGCGGCCCAGCCGGCGGTGTCGTGGGCGATCGAGCAATCGGACAATATCGCGGCCAATATCGCCGCTGCCGGCCCAACGCTGTTCGCTGCAAGTTCCGACGACTCTCCCGGCGCCGCCCGCAAGGAAGATCCGGTTCCTCCGGTGCGTCCGCTCACCGAAGGCGAGACCCAGTCGGTGGGCTGCGTCGCCGGCGCGCTGGCCGGCTTCGGGGCCGCGATGGCCACGTCGCCGATGGAAGTGGCGATGCTGTCGTCGGGCGCCAACACCGTCGTGTCCTCGACGCCGGTCCTGGCCCTGGGCCTGCTCGGCACCATCGTCGCCTCGGGCTGTGCCATCGGCACCTACGGGATCCTGCCGATCCAGGCTTTCTTCAGTAATTTCACTGCAATCGGCGACAGCCTCGTCAGTGGTCTGAGCGGGATCGGCACGATGGTGAGCGATGGCGCCGCGCGAACGCTGGCCCTGCTGAACGGCCGCTCCCCCGCCGTCGAAATCGCGGATGGCGCTGCTTCCCGCTGAGCCGTGGTGAAAACCGAGCCGTCACGAAGTGTTCGAGGAGAGTTCGAGAATGACGAAGGGTAAGGTTGTCGCGGCCATGCTGGTGGCGGCGGTCGTCGGTTTCGGTGCGCCTCGGGCGGTTCTGGCCCAGGGCAGCAGCGGCAGCACCAACGCCACGGCGGTGGCTCCGGCTGATGCCAGTGCCATGAGCGACAACGAAAAGGCCGCCGCCGGATGCGGCGTCGCGGCGGCGGGCAGCCTTGCCGCTACCTATCTTGCGGGGCCGAGTGAGATCGCCATGCTGTGGGGCGGCGGTTTGCTGGTGCCGTCCACCGGCGTCATGCTGGCGGTGACGTTGCTCGGTCAGATCGGTGCCTCGGCCTGCGCCATCGGCGTGCTGGCCACCCCGACCGTACTCTGGGCCTATGATCAGTCCGGCAATATTGCCGCCAGGCTTGTCGAGGTCACCGAGGGGCTGGGCAACCGGGCCTTGGTGGCCCTCGGCCAGCCCTCCCACCGTCAACTGGCCGATGGGGCGGCGGCGCATTAACAGGCTGCGGAAAATTGCTTGATCCGCAGCCTGTTACCTCGCTCACCCCATACCGGGGTCTAGTTCGTGAGATGGCTGAACAGCCAGCCACCGACCAAGGCCCCGGTGCCGAGAACGGTGACATAGAGGATGTCACTTCGGGCGGCGGCGTCCCGGGCTTCCGTGGCGGGGGTGATCTGCTCGCCGAGCACCGCGCCGGCGGCCCGGGCTTCGGCCAGCGCCGGGGAGAGCGGGGCGCGGATGGCGAGCGCTGCCGGAGCGGCGGCCCGCAGGCCGACGGCGCGCAGCAGCGGGGCGGTCAGGGAGCCGCCGGTCAACAGGTCGGCAACCACGAGACCGCCGATGACACCGCCGGTGATGGCGAGAGTCTTGACAAATCCTCCCCCGGCCGAACCCGCGGCAATCTCGTCCACCGGCTGGCCCTGCGCGAACGCGGAGAGAGGCAGCGTCAGAGCGACCACGAGGGCAACGACAGACTTCCACATCCGATGAGCTTCCTTCACGATTCTGGCGGGTCAGCAGGGGTCGTTCGAGCGGTCGAGAATCAACCCACACCGCAGTGTAAAATTAGCCGAGCACCGAAAAGGACGCAAGGCGAGTTGGCCAAGATCATCGCCCGCCATTGCCGATCCGGCCTGGGCGAGCCCGCAAAACGACTCCAATGGTTGTGAGAAATTGAGGTCGCTCGACAGATAAAACGCGCGCCTGCGGAGGTCATCGCCGCCGGTGTTCTCTGGCCGTACGGGTCAGGGTTACCCGCTGCCCACAAACCGCACCCGCTTCCACCAGATCGCCGCCAGGACGATCAGCAGAACCAGTGCCGGCACCCCTGGCTGGTCGAAAAACTGCACGCCATAGATCGATCCGGTATTGGCAACCGTGCTGTTGGCGAACTGCCGTGCCGCCGCCTGCCCCGACAATACGGTGGCGACCGGGTTCAGCAGGAAGTTGATCCATCCATAGAGCAGGATGGCGACGCAAGAGGCGGCAACCCGAAAAACCATGTTCCGCATGGTCCTGCCAATTGCTGTTGCAGTCGTGCCCATACCGTCGCGCGATCGGCCAGCCGACCGGTGCCAGCATCTCGCCCGATCACACCATGCCCGGATTTTAGTGAATCGGAGCCTGGGTCGCCAGGGTTGAAATTGCGTGAATATTTCGTTCCGCGCCCCCCCGCACGGCTGCATACGCAAAGCTGAACAAACGCTCCCGACCCAGCAGAAACACCCGTCCGCCGCGCGGAAACAGCTGCGCAATCGCCGCGTCGCGCACATCGAGCCCGCCCGTATAGGCGCCCAGCGCCGGCAGCAGTACCCGCCGCGCATCGGCCACGAAGCAGGCCCGCGATACCACCGTGCCGCGCACCGGCACCTGCGCCTTCGGATGAAAGTGCCCGGAGATTTCGCCCGCCGTCCCGGCCACCGCCTGATGGCGGAACACCAGCGGCCCGGCCCGCCATTCCGCCACCGATGCCCCGGCGATGCCCTCCGCCGGGGCAGGATCGTGGTTGCCAAGCACCCACACGAACGCCGCCGCTTCCGCCATCGCCGCCAGCCGCGCCGCGTCGGCCGCCATCAGCCGCCGCGAACCGCGCGGATCATGAAACGAATCGCCCAGCGCCACCACCGTTCGCGGCGCATGCCGGCGCAGCAGCGCGCCGAGCCGGTCAAGCGTGGCCCGCGTGTCCCAGGGCGGCAGCAGCGACCCGCGCGAGGCCGCCGCCGAGCCCTTCTCCAGGTGCAAATCGGCCACCGCCAGCAGCCGCTGCGCTGGCCAGACCAGCGCGCCCTCGGGGTCGAGCATCAGCCGCTCTCCGGCCAGGTGCAGCGGGGCGAGCGTCATCGGGCGGGGAATGCGCGGCAAACAGGGGACACGCCGCCTGCGTAGCCGCCCGCGCCTTCGCCCTCAAGGCCCGTCTGGACAGCCGGCGGCGGGCCGGCCAGTCTGCCCGGACAGGCGCGCCATGGCTGCGAGGGACCGATGCTGTTCGATTTTGAAACGATCTCGCCGCAGGACCGTTACAAGCTGCTGGTCTCCACCGTGCTGCCGCGGCCGATCGCCTGGGTGGTGACCCAGGACCTGCAGGGCCACCTGAACGCCGCGCCTTTTTCCTTCTTCAACGCGGTCAGCCAGGACCCGCCGATCGTCATCATCGGCATCGGCGGCCGCAAGCCGGGTGACGCCAAGGACACCGGCCGCAACATCCGCGAAACCGGCGAGTTCGTGGTCAATCTGGTCGGCCACGCCAACCTGCCGCAGATGACCATCACCGCCATCGACTTCCCCCCGGAGGTTGACGAAATCGCCGAGGCCGGCCTCACCACCCTGCCCAGCGTCAAAGTCAAACCGCCGCGCATCGCCGAAAGCCCGGTGGCGCTGGAGTGCCGCCGCTTCATGCTGATCGACCTCAATGTCAACCGCACGCTGGTGCTCGGCGAGGTGCTGGCCATGCATGTCCGCGACGACTGCCTGTCCGACCCCGAGAGGTTGCACGTGGACACGCCCAAACTCGACCTGGTCGGACGGATGCACGGCAGCGGCTGGTATGCGCGCACCACCGACCTGGAGGATGTGCCACGCATCCGCCTGCCGGACTGGCAGCGACGCAGCTGAGCCCGCTTCCGCGCCTGCTGCGCCCGCTCGCCGACCCGGCGCTGGCCCTGTTGTGGGCCGGGCTGGCGGCGTCGGCGATTGGCGACCAGCTGTTCGCCGTCGTGCTGAGCTGGGTGGCGGTGGGCATTTTTGGCACTGCGGCCGGCTACCTGTCCGTGCTTCAGGCCGGCGTGCTGGTGCTGGCGACGCTTCTGGCCGGCGGCTGGGCCGACCGGCGCGGCCAGATGGGGGTGATGATCGGCGCCGACCTCGCCCGCGCCGCCTGCCTGCTGGTCGCGGTGGCTGCCTGGCTCGCCGCCGGACGCCCAGCGGGTTGGAGCCTGGTGGCCTGCGTGCTGGTGCTGGCCGGCGGCATGGCGCTGTTCCGCCCGGCCCTGCAGGCCAGCCTGCCGCATCTGGCACGCGACCCCGCCCTGCTGCCCGCGGCCAATGCGCTGCTCGATACCACCGACCGCATCGCCCGGCTGCTCGGGCCGGGGCTGGTGGGGCTCACCGCTTCGCTGGTTCCGCTGGTGCATTTCGTCACCCTGGACGCGGTTTCCTTCCTCGTTTCCGCCGGCGCGGTGGCGACGATCGCCTGGCTGCATCCCGCCCCGAAGGTGCTGCCGCGCCGCGAGAGCGGCCTGTCGGCGGTGCTGCGCGGTTTCGCCGCGGTGCGCCGGCATCGGCTGCTGTTTTTTGTGCTCTGCGTCAGCGGGGTGATCAACGGCGCCTGGCAGGCGGCCTATTTCCTCGGCCTGCCGCTGATGATTGAGCACGACGGCGTTACCGGCCCGGGCGGCACCGGGCTGGCCGCCTATGGGCTGGTGATTTCGGCCTATGGCAGCACCAACCTGCTGGGCACGCTGGTGGTGGGCAACCGCGCCATGCCGCGCCACCCGGCCCGGCTGATCTTCGTCGGCAACTGCCTCGGCGGGCTGGGCGTGCTGCTGCTGGGCGCGGCCGGGCTGCTGCTGGCGCCCGCCTGGCAACTGCCGGCCTTCTGCGCCGCCGCCGCGGTCGGGGCGGTCGCCGGCCCGATGCAGGATATCATGGTGGCCACCCTGCGCCAGACCGAACTGCCGCGAGCCGACATCGCCGCCGCCGTCCGCGCTTTCATCCTTGTGAACAATCTGGGGCTGCTGCTCACCCTGGCCGCGGCGCCAAGCCTGTTCGATGCCATCGGGGTCGCGCCGGCGGTGCTGCTGTGCGGGGCGGCCTATGCCGGGGCTGGCGTGGCCGGGCTGCTGCGCTTCGGGTTCAAATCCAGTACATGACTGCAGGAGCACCAACCGGTGCCCCCGCAGTAAACGTCAAAATGCGTTTATCCAAGTTGGGACGGCACGCCCAGTCCTACTCGTCCGTCAGGCGCTCCATGCAGGCCATGTAGGACAGACCGCCGACCATAACCAAGCCAAGCAGGAACATTGGGTGGAACAAAACGACTTCCATCTGTAGCTCCCCTTTCGTTGTTGAGAATTCCCGAGAGATGTGAAAGTGCCATCTTGTTTGCAAGGGTTGACACCGGGCAATCGAGGGGAGGCAATGTTACAAACTGTAATCGCGACATCCTCCCGCCAGGACCGGAACCCCCGCGACCCAAGGAATAGGCCGATTTGCCCGCCCGGCGCTGGGTGGTTGGAAATGACAACGCGCAGTGGCGGACGCACCGCCTGGGTGCATCCGCCGACCACGTCAAGTCCAATTATCGAAGGGTACAATACCCTTCCCGTCTTACCGTTCCGCTGAACGGTCGAGCCAAGTGACGAGCAGAACGCTGCCAAACGTCGCCATGGCCAGAAGGAACAGCGGATGGAAGGAAGATGCGATTTCCATTGTGAAGCCCCCTTTTGTGTTTGTTAGCATAGACGCAGATGTGGAGGGATGCCGATCCGTCAAGAGACGAACACCTGGGGAAATCGCCGTTATCACTGGTAACAAACTTGCGATCGGGCAGTGCGCTGCGGTGGCGAAGGAAGGCCAGGGCTCTGCCCTGGACCCGGCAAGGGCCGAGAGGCCCCTGCACCCCATCCCTTAAGGTATTGGGTTCCAAGGGCCTCCCGGCCCTTGGCGGGGCGTGGGGCAGAGCCCCACTGCTTACTTGCTTACTCAATTTCGTTGCAAATTCTTCTCGCGTTCATGGTGAGATTCGCGGCAGAGGACGGCATAGATCAGCGCCGCAGCGAGGGCGCAGAGGCTGTGGGCAATCGCCCCCTCAAGAGCGAGGATGCAGCCGGTGCAGCCGTAAACGGCGCTGAGGGCGGCGTGTGCGAGGCGGTGGCGGTCGAACATGGCGAGGCCCTTTCCGGTTGAACGCCCCGCCTATTGATCGCACCATGCCCGCAATGAGCAGGCCGCCCCCCGCAACCGACCGCAATGACCCGCAAACCGGCACCTGACGCCGCACGCGCCCGGTTCGCGGCGCTGCTGGCCGGGCACCTCACCCGCGGCACCCGCCCCGCGAAGGCGGAGGGAGAACCCTGGACCGACGCCGCGTTCGCCGCCGAGGTGCAGAGTTCGCGCGAGGACAACGACTTCGTCTCGCCGCGTAGCGTGTCCAATTGGCGCAAGGGCAAGGCGCTGCCAGCGGCGATCGAGCCGATCCTGCGGGCGCTGTTCGGCCCGACCGACCGGCACGCCGAGGCACGTGCGGCGCTGCTGGCGGCATTCCGCACAGCCCGCGCCGAGGCAAGCAGCGCCGCACTCGCGCGGGCAAAGCCCCATCCGGCCGGAACGAAATGGGTCGAGCAGGGCAGCCAGCTTGTGATGGACCGCACGGCGCGGCCAAGCGACCAGCGCGCCGCGGCGGACCCGTTGCAGCAACAGTTGCAGACGGCGAGCCGCGACATGGCCGCGAGGCTGGCGGGCGCAACCAGCCGGGACTCCAACTCATTCCTGCTGGACAGCCTGTCGGTGGCGGCGACCGCCTTCAGCAAGCTGCTGGACTGCCCGCCGCCGGAAATGGCGACGCGGGTCGCGTCCGCCTACGCGCTTTCGGTGGAGCTTGGACAGGTTCTCGAGACCGACGCTCGCATCCTGGATGGCGAACCGGCGAACGATCCGCCGCTCGATCCGGTCATCCGCGGCATGTTGACCAACCTTGTCCGCATCGCCGCACCCTGGCTGCGTGGGTTTCCGACCGTGGTGGCCCTGGACGACAAAGCCGGCAGCTTTCATGGCGAGCAGAAACTGCTCCAGCCTTCCCTCAAGCTCATCCAGCTTGCTCTCGACCAGGAACTCATACCGGCGCAGGACGCGACGGAAATCCTGTGTCTGGCACGCGCCGCCGATCCGCGCGGCTACCAGGGGCAGAAGGCTGGCAACCTTGCGGTCGGCCATGTGACGAATCTGCTGCTGAAGGCGGCTTGCATGTTTGCCGCTTCCATCACGGGCGCGGGTGTTGCGGACTTCGAGGCACGCCTGAAGCTGATTCAGCGCATCAGCGCGATGCTCGCCGCGGCCGGGAAGCCGATCGATGCGTTCGCCGACACGATGGCGGCCGACCTGCGCCAGGCGTTCCGCGCGCTGGTCGATGAGGCGCGGAAACCGGAACTGCCCGCGCCCGTTGTTTTGCCATCAAAAATTGTTCCGGTGTGGGCCGACGACGCGGACACCGACAAATACGGCCGTTGGGCGAGTTTCTACCTGCCGGATGCGGACGGGGCGCGCGTGGAGCAGCGTCTGCGCTGGTGCCCGCCGGGGCGGTTCATGATGGGGTCGCCGGAGGACGAGGAGGGGCGCATTGGCTGGGAGGGTCCACGTCACGAGGTGGTGTTTGCGCGCGGGTTCTGGCTGTTCGAGACGGCGTGCCGGCAGGAGCTTTGGCAGGCGGTAATGGGCGACAACCCGAGCAGCAGGAAGGGACCGTTGTTGCCGGTGACGGATGTGTCGTGGGACGACGCGCGGCGATTTGTCGAACGGCTGAACGCGAGACCCGGGCTGGGCCTTGATCTGCCGTCCGAGGCGCAGTGGGAATACGCCTGCCGGGCTGGCACGGACAAGGCGTACAGTTTCGGACCGAAGATCAGCCGGAAGCTCGTCAACTATGACCGCAAAGGAACGGTGCCCGTGGGTAGTCTGCCGCCGAACCCGTGGGGTCTTCACGAAATGCACGGCAACGTGGAGGAATGGTGCGCCGATCCGTGGCATGACAACTACAACGGTGCTCCGGCGGATGGATCGGCCTGGATCGGCGGAGGTGCAGCGCTCCGCGTCGTGCGCGGCGGGTCTTGGTTCGGCCTCGCGCGCAGCGTGCGCGCCGGGTTTCGCAACCACTACGTCCCGTCGTTCCGCGATGACCTCCTGGGCTTTCGCTGCGCCCGAGTTCAGCGTGAGTGAAAGCGGAGCGGAGGGCGGGGAGGAGCAAGCGCAGTGAGCGGAGCGAGCCAGTGGCGACGACCCAGCCCGGAGCGGCGGTGAAGCGAAGTCTTGCTTGCTGCATGGGGTGCAGGGGCCGAAGGCCCCTGCCGGGCATTCACGTTTCTCCGGTTCTATTCCTGGCAAGCAATAACGCGTAGGGCGGAAAAGCGAAGCGCATTCCGCCTCTTGCAAGCCGCACGCAGCACAAACGCGGCGTCGGCGAAGATGGCGGAAGGCGCTGCGCCTTTCCGCGCTACGCCCCTTCCACCACCCGCATCAACGTCGCCAACCGGTCCGCCTCCGCCGCCGGCTTGTCCGTCCGGATGCGCGAAATTCGTGGAAACCGCAGCGCCACGCCGGACCGGTGCCGCGTCGAAAACTGCGCCGCGTCAAACGCCACTTCCAGCACCAGCGCCTTTTCCACCTCGCGCACCGGGCCGAACCGCCCCACCGTATGGGCGCGCACCCAGCGATCGAGAAACCCAAGCTCCGCATCCGAAAAGCCGAAATACGCTTTGCCCACCGGCACCAGTTCCTCGCCGCCCGTCTCAGCCGGACGCCAAAGCCCGAAGGTAAAATCGGAGTAGAACGAACTGCGCTTGCCGTGGCCGCGCTGCGCATACATCAGCACGGCATCCACCGTCAGCGGGTCGCGCTTCCATTTCCACCACAGCCCCTTCGGCCGGCCGGGGACATAGGGGGAATCGCCCCGCTTGAGCATCAAACCTTCGATCGACGCGGCGCGCGCCCCGTCACGCAACGCCGCAAGGTCTTCGACCGTCCCGAACGGAATCATGGCGGACACATCCATCCGCGCCGGGCGCGTGCGGGCGAAAAAATCCTCCAGCCGCGCCCGGCGGGCATCGAAGGGCAGGGGGCGAACATCCTCCGCACCTTCGAACAGCATGTCATACAGCCGCACGGCCACCGGAAATTCCCGCAGCAGCTTCGCCGTCACAATCTTGCGGTTCAGCCGCTGCTGCAAATCGGCAAACGGCGCCACCACCCCATCGCGCAGGACCAGAAGTTCCCCGTCCAGCACCGCATGAAACGCCATCGCCTCGACGATTTCGGGGAACGCAGGAGAGATGTCGTCGGCGCCACGCGAGAACAGCCGGCGTCCCAAAGGCGTCGCCACCAGCTGCACCCGGATGCCGTCCCATTTCCACTCGGCCCGCAGCACGGCGGGGTCGAGCCCGGCCAGGTCGCCGGGCTCCAGCGGATGCGCCAGCATCAGCGGCCGGAAATTGGGCGCGGCATCGGGGTCCGGGCGCGGCCCGGTGCCTTCCGCCCAGGCGAACAGGGACAGAAACGGCGGGGCGACGCCGTGCCATACCTCCTCGATCTCATCCGCACCGATCCGCCCGCCGGACAACTCCGCCAGTGCCACCTTCGCCAGCCGCGACGACACGCCCACCCGCAAGCCGCCGGTGATGAGTTTTAACAACGCAAACCGCACCGACGGATCGGAGGTGTCGAGCCAGTCCGCCACGATGCCGGGCAGCGCGCCCTTCGGAGCCGTCTCCAGCGTGTGCACCACCTCGGCCAGCGATGGTGCTTTTTCCCCGGTGGCCACGGTGGGCCACATCAGCGCCACCGTCTCGGCGAGGTCGCCGACATAATCGTAGGACCAGGCGAACAACTCCGGATCGGTCCGCGCGGCGGCGAGGTCGCGGATCAGCCCGGGTTTCGCCGCGGCGAAGGCAAGCGCCCCGGTCACCGCTGCCAGTCCGATGCCGCGGTCGGGGTCCGGCGTGGTTTCAAAATACCGCCGCAACAGGGCGATCTTCGCATTCCGTCCCGGCGTGAACACCAGCCGTTCGAGCAGGGCGGCGAAGGCGATCACCGGGCGCCTCGTCCGCTTGGCCCCTCCCCCCAGCCCCCTCCCTCAAGGGGAGGGGGAGAAGAATCTGCTCCCCCTCCCCTTGAGGGAGGGGGCCGGGGGGAGGGGGCGGGAGGCGACTCACCCCCCGCATCATCCTCATCCCCATACCCCAGCATCCGCAGCGCCCGTCCCGTCACGCCGCGCTTGCCGATGGCGTGGATGAGCGCCTCCTCCCGGCCATGCGTCACCCACACTTCGGGCGCGCCCACCTCGTCCACGGTGGCGTTCAGCTCGTCCCAGTCGGCGTGATCGGAAATCACCAGCGGCAGTTCAACACCGCCCTGCTTCGCCCGCTGGCGCACCCGCATCCAGCCGGAGGCCATGCCCACCACCGGCTCGGCCAGCCGCCGCGCCCAGTTTTCTCCCACCGCCGAGGGCGGCGCCAGCACGATACTGCCCACCAGCTCCGCCTTGGCCGCCACGGTTGCCGGCCGCAGATCGCCGAGCCGCACGCCCTGCGCCTCATACACACGGCACATCGGTGCCAGCGCGCCGTGCAGGAACACCGGCCGGTCCCACCCGGCCGCGCGCAGCAGCGCGATCAGCCGCTGGCACTTGCCCAGCGAATAGCAGCCGACAACATGCGTGCGCTCGGGAAACAGCGCCCGGCTTTGCAGCAGCCTGCCGATCTCGGCCGCGGCCGGCGGATGGCGGAACACCGGCAGGGCGAAGGTCGCTTCGGTCACGAACACGTCGCACGGCACCGGCACGAAGGGCGCGCAGGTCGGATCAGGCGCCCGCTTATAGTCGCCGCTCACCACCGCGCGGCTGCCGCGATACTCCATGACCACCTGCGCGCTGCCCAGCACATGCCCGGCAGGCTGCAGCGAGAGAAGAACATCGCCCAACCGCAGCACCTCGCCCCAGCCGAGCGCCTGCCACGACAGGCACGCTTCCTCGCCCAGCCGTGCCTGCATCAAGGCGAGCGTGGCAGGACTGGCCAGCACGGCGCGATGGCCGGGGCGGGCATGATCGGAATGGGCGTGGGTGACCACGGCGCGGTCCACCGGCCGCACGGGATCGACAAAGAACCCGCCCGGCTCGCAGGACAATCCCTGCGGCAGCGGTTTCAGCCAGGTTGCGGGATGCGGCATGCCGCCCGATGTGGCAACGCGGCCGACGCCGCGCCACCTCTTTTCCGGTGCGCCCGAAGGCGGTCAGGCCGCGCCGGTCAGCTTCAGCAGCAGGCCGAGCCCGAGGAACACCAGCGCAACGGCGGTGTAATAGGGTGCCTCGTCCAGCCCGACGATGCGCCGCGGCCATTCGAGCACCAGAAACGCGCTGAACAGCACCGCGCCCATGCTGCCCAGCACGGCCAGCGCCTCATAGATCGATCCATTATAGCCCGGCACGAAGGCCAGTCCGACCAGCCCGAGCAGCCTGAACAGCGAGAGCAGCACCAGGCTGAACCCGGCCCCGTACTGCGCCGCCGCGACCAGCCCGCTGGTGTCGGTACCGTCATCCTCGATGCGCAGATACGCCAGCGCCACCAGATTGCCCGCGAGCAATGATGCCAGCACCGCGCCGCTCACCACGGTCTGCGCCAGCAGCAACGTCGCGTCCGGCCGGAACAGCGAGGCGAGCAGACCCACCAGGGTCGTTGCCAGGTAGAGCGCTCCGGCCTGGAGGACATAGTCGCGGGCCAATGACGGCGGGCGATCCACCTGCGTCGCGCCGAAGGCGAAGGGAGCGCCGAGGATCTCGGCGGTTACAGTGACGCCCTGGCGAAGCGCGGCAGCATCGGCGATTGACATCTGGCCACTCGAAATCGGGAACTGACACCTGCAACTATCCCATCGATGACGATCTCGCAATGGGAATGCTGCGGCCCGGCAGCGGTTCTCAATGCGGCTGAGTTGCATTGGCGCCCGGTAGCGGCCCTTTATCCTGGGCATGGTGGTGAGTCCGGATTGCCACACGGGCGGCGAAACGGCATGCGGCGCCAGATTCGGCGTATCGAAACGGCCGCCGA
>CAIXDS010000215.1 GCA_903918195.1 uncultured Acetobacteraceae bacterium
CCGCGGCGTCTCCTCACCCCCCTCTTCCCAAAACCCTTCAAGTGATGGGGTCCAGGGGCCTCTCGGCCCTTGGCGGGTCCAGGGCAGAGCCCCTGGCCTTCCTTACCTTGCGCCCCGCCGCCGTCCGTGCTGCAAGGGCGCGCACCGTGATCGACAGGTGCCCAGCATGATTCAGTCCAAGAAGCTTCCCGACCTGGAAGTCACTGCCGACCGCGTGCTGATCCTGGATTTCGGCAGCCAGGTCACCCAGCTCATCGCCCGCCGTTTGCGTGAGTGCGGGGTCTATTGCGAGATCTGGCCATACAGCGCCGATCCGGTCCGCATCCGCGCCTTCAACCCGCGTGCCTTCATTCTGTCGGGCGGGCCGGCCAGCGTCACCGAAGGCGATTCACCGCGCGCCCCGCAGGAGGTGTTCGATGCCGGGCTACCGGTGCTCGGCATCTGCTACGGCGAGCAGACCATGTGCGCCCAGCTCGGCGGCGAGGTGAAGGGCTCGGACCATCGTGAGTTCGGGCGTGCCTATCTCGACGTGAAGGAGCCCTGCGCCCTGTTCCGCGGCGTCTGGTCGCCCGGGGCGCGCGAGCAGGTGTGGATGAGCCACGGCGACCGTGTCACCCGCCTGCCGCCCGGCTTCCGCGTGGTCGCCACCAGCGAGGGCGCGCCCTTCGCCGCTATTGCCGACGACCATCGCCGTTTCTATGGCGTGCAGTTCCATCCCGAGGTGGTGCACACGCCGCACGGCGCCCAGTTGCTGCGCAACTTCACCCACGCCATCGCCGGCTGCACCGGCAGCTGGACGATGGCCGGGTTCCGCGACACCCAGATCGCCCGCATCCGCGAGGATGTTGGCGGCGGGCGGGTGATTTGCGGCCTGTCGGGCGGGGTCGATTCCTCGGTCGCCGCGGTGCTGATCCACGAGGCGATCGGCGACCAGCTCACCTGCATCTTCGTCGATCACGGGCTGCTGCGCGCCGGCGAGGCCGAGGAGGTGGTGCACACCTTCCGCGACCGCTTCAACATCCGCCTGGTGCATCGCGATGCGTCGGCGCTGTTCCTCGGCGCGCTGGAAGGCGTCACCGACCCCGAGGTGAAGCGCAAGACGATCGGCCGGCTGTTCATCGACGTGTTCGATGAGGAGGCGCACAAGCTGGGCGGCGCCGACTGGCTGGCGCAGGGCACGCTGTATCCGGACGTGATCGAGAGCGTCAGCTTCACCGGCGGGCCGAGCGTGACGATCAAGAGCCATCACAACGTCGGCGGCCTGCCCGAGCACATGCGCATGCGCCTGGTCGAGCCACTGCGCGAGCTGTTCAAGGACGAGGTGCGCGCGCTCGGCCGCGAGCTTGGCGTGCCCGAGACCATCGTCGGCCGCCACCCGTTCCCCGGGCCGGGGCTGGCCATCCGCATTCCCGGTGCGATCACCCGGGAAAAGCTCGACCTGCTGCGCCGCGCGGATGCGGTGTTTCTCGAGGAAATCCGCAATGCCGGGCTGTACAACGCGATCTGGCAGGCGTTTGCCGTGCTGCTGCCGGTGCGCACGGTGGGGGTGATGGGGGACGGGCGCACCTACGACATGGCCTGCGCCCTGCGTGCGGTGACCAGCACGGACGGGATGACGGCGGATGTCTACCCGTTCGACATCGCCTTCCTCACCCGCGTCGCCAACCGGATCGTCAACGAGGTGCGCGGCATCAACCGCGTCACCTACGACATCACCAGCAAGCCGCCCGGCACAATTGAGTGGGAGTAGAGGGCCGACTGATGAACGAGCAGTCAGGCGCGGTTTGGGTTGGTGCTGATCCGGGCGGGCTCCACAATTTCGGTCTGGCGATGCTTTCGATATCTCGCGAAGTCGTCCTGAAAATTTGCGTGTCCTGCGCTGACGAAGCGATGGAACTGATCACCTCCCAACCGCTTGGTGTCGGTGTCGATGCACCGCTTTGGTGGTCGTCGGGCCGTTCAGCAGGACGGAAAGCGGACCAATGGATTCGCGACACCTATCACATCCCGTCCGGAACCGTGCAGGAGCCCAACTCATTGCGGGGCGCGGCGCTGGTGCAGGGGATGATGTTCGTCAGTCGGCTGCGTGAGAAGTTCCCTGGGGTTCCCATCACGGAGGCTCATCCCAAAGCGGTTGCGCATGCGCTTGGTGGCTGGGATGGCGCGGCGATCGGAAAGCTGGGTCTGGTCGTGGCACCCGGAGAGACCGAGCACGAAAGAGACGCGATCATGGCGGCGATCGCGGCTCGCGAGGGACTTGAAGGGCGCTGGACGCAAGATCTTTCAGTGATGCGGCATAAGTGCGAACAGGATCCGAAGAACCATTGGCTTGGCCCAGTCAGTTATTTTTGGCCGGGATGAAATAGTCGTCTGCCCTGCGCACCATCAGCGGCAGGCGGCCCGCGACAATCGAGAAGTAGTCGTATCCGCCACCGGCGGTGCAGTGCGCACCGCCGGTGGCGGGTCCGAAATTACTGCCTGGCCCGGTCGATTGCCGCCTGCACGCCGGCATAGGCCTTGTCGAAGGCCCGGCGCGCATCGGCGAGACTGTCCTGCAGCGCCTTCCAGGCATCGTTGCCGGCCTGTTGAATTTTGGCCAGTCTGGCGTTCGCCGCATCGGCGTAGGATTGCAGGGCGGCGATCGCGGAGTCGATCGCGGGCCGTTGTTCGGCAACAACGGACTCCTCTTCCGCCTTCAATGTGGCGATCGCCTGCTGCCAATAGACTTCCTCGGCCTTCTCGCGGGCCTGCAGCACGGCGGTGCGCAGAGCGATTTCCGCCTTGGCGGTGTTGAGATACTCCTCAAGCTGGCGCTCGAAGGCGGTCCACTGGGCATCCAGCGCGGCGCGCGTATCGGCAATCTGGGCGTCGGTCTTTTGTTTGCCATCCGCGACGAGGGCTTCGATATTGGTGCGGAAGGCGTCCCGGGTGGTCCGCAGCCTGGCCAGAACATCATCCGCCTGCTTGCGGGCATCGGTGGCCAGGGCACGGGTTGCCGCATCCAGGGTGGTGATGGCGGCGTCGATTTCCGACAACCGGGCTTGCGCCCAGGCGATGGTCGGGTTGGCAACCGCCGGTTCAGACTTGGCCTGGGCGAGCAGGAATGCCGTGCCGGGCCGGGACGGCGGGAAGGCGCTCGGCGGCAGCGCAGACGCGATCTGGGGAAGAACGAGCAGGGCAACGCCTGCGGTCAGGACGAACACACGCAACACCGATACCTCCTGTAAGGCAAAAAAACATAAATGGGCGCCGGAACGAGGTTCCGGCGCCCATCGAGCCACCGAAATTCGCGACGGCCGTTCTAGCGGATGTTGCTTACCGACTCATAGACCTTCTTCCATGTTCGTTCGAAGGCGGAGACGGTCTCGTCCAGGCCGGCCTTGATCGCCTTCCACGATTCCTCGCCCGCCGCGGAAACAGGCCCGAGTTTGCTCCCGGCTTTCTCGGTTTCGGCACTCAGGCGCTGCAAGGCGGCATTGGCTTCACTATGCGCGTAATCGATCGCGCCCACGGCGCTTGTCCGAATGGCGTGCAGGGAGGATTGCCATGCCTGGCGCTGGGCTTCGGTCCGGGCCGCGATGGCGGCCTGCACCACGCTCGCGTTGTCGGTGGCGGCCTTGAGAAAGTCCTGGTACGCGGATTCGACCTTGGTCCATGCCGCTTCGCTGGCGGCGACGGTGGCGTCGGTCACCGCCTTGTTGGTGGCCGCCGCTTCGGTCCGGGCGGCCTCGACGCGCACCTTGAAGTCATCGCGCGCGGTGTGCAGCCGGGCGAGGGCCTGCTCGGCGTGGGTGCGCGCTTCGTTCTTCAGGGACCCGACCGACCCCTCGAGCGTGACCAGTGTGGCCTGGAGTGCGGTGAGCTGTTGCTTCGCCCATTCCAGGTAGTCGTGCGCACGGCTCGGTTCTGACATAGGCGCTGTCCTTTCCAGTGATGGCCGCTGCCCGATTTTCGCGGCTGCCCCATTTTCGCCGCTGCGATGACCGGGTCCCGGCCTCGATTCCAGCCCGGCCGCACGGCCCCACCCGGCACGCAAGGCGCGCTTTGCCCCGTCCCCTGATCGAGCCGCGCGCGGCGGTCTGCATCGAACCGGCCCGACCCTAGAGCGTGCGATCACATGTTCCGAATCACATCATCGGTGGTGCCTGGAACCCCTAACAATCGGTTGAATTTCTGCATCGTGGCACGCGCAATCCGCGAGTCCCCCATATCCAAGGCCGCGGCATTTGCGGCATTATCACGCGGCCGTGAAGGGAGGGTTTGCCGACCTCCCGGATGGGCAAGCTTGGCATGGGAGAACGATATGGCGGCGTTAAAAGGCACCCGGACTGAAGAGAACCTCAGAGCCGCCTTCGCCGGTGAGAGCCAGGCCAACCGCCGATACCTGTACTTCGCCCAGAAGGCCGACGTGGAGGGCTACAACGACGTGGCCGCGGTGTTCCGCTCGACCGCGGAAGGCGAGACCGGGCATGCCTACGGGCATCTGGAATACCTGGAGGCGGTGGGCGATCCGGCCACCGGCAAGCCGATCGGCCGGACCGCCGACAACCTGGCGGCGGCGATTGCCGGCGAGACGTTTGAATCCGCCGACATGTATCCCGGCATGGCCCGCACCGCCCGGGAAGAGGGGTTCGACGAGATCGCCGAGTGGTTCGAGACGCTGGCCAAGGCCGAGCGCTCGCATGCCGGACGGTTCCAGCGCGCGCTCGACGAACTGGTCTAGGCGCGGCGTAGACGGTGCGATGGCGAACCGGCCGGCCATCACCGCCGCCGACATCCTGCCCGCCGCGGAGTATGCCGCGCTGCGGAGCGGGTGGCGCCGGCGCATCGGGGCGGCGAAGCGGCTGCGCCGGCTGGAGGTCGGCCCGCACGTGACGTTCCATTTCGAGAACTGGCAGACGCTATGGCTGCAGGTGCAGGAGATGCTGCACATCGAGCGCGGCGGGGCGGCGCAACTGCCCGACGAGCTGGCCGCCTACAACCCGCTGGTGCCGAACGGGCGCGAGCTGGTGGCGACCTTCATGATCGGGATCGACGACGCCGACCGCCGCCGGCGCGTGCTGGGCCGGCTGGGCGGCATCGAGGCGACGGCGTTCATCGAGGTGGCCGGCCACACCGTGCCCGGCGTGGCGGAGGCGGACCAGGACCGCAGCACCGCGGACGGCAAGGCGAGCGCGGTGCAGTTCGTGCATTTCCCGTTCGCCCCGGCGCAGATCGCCGCGTTCCGCGTGGCGGGCGCGCGGGTGGTGCTGGGGCTGTCACATCCGGAATACAGCCACATGGCGGTGCTGCCGGAGCCGGTGCGGGCGGCGCTGGCCGAGGATTTCGACTGAACGGTCCGGCCGCACCGGCCTGCCTTTGCCTACTTCGCCACGGCGAACAGCGTGCCCTCGAAGCTGACCTCCATATCGTCGGGTGTCTGCGCTCCCTCGGTGAGGGTGCGCACGCGGGTGGTGAGGTAATGGGCGAGCCCGGTGGTGCTGATCAGGCCGTTGCGGTTGATGTCGGCAGCGGGATCGTTGAACGCGTCGAGCAGCGCCATCGTGAAGGCGCCGTGCTGCCATTTCGCATCCTCGAGCGAAACCTGCCTGCCGCTTGAGGAGGTGAGTACCGTCACGTTCGCCTGGGCGAGTTCGGCGCGCAGCTTCGTCGAATCCATGGCCAGCGTCGCCCCGGAATGGCAGGCATCGAGCAGCACCAGGACGCGGCCGTGTTGAGCCAGATCGTGCAACTCGTTATTGAACTCGTCAATCGACAGCGCGGTTGCCTTGATGCTTGCGGGAGTCCGCGCGTCGACGTCGGCGGGAAGCAAATAGAATCTGCCGTCGAACATCGCCCCGTGGCCGGAGAAATGCACGACCGCAAGATCGTTGTCTCCACGGTTGGCCATCTCGTTCTTGATCGTCTCCAGCGCCTGGATGATGCCGGACCTGTTGGCGTCTCCGTTCTGCAGCACTTGCACCTTTACGTCGGCGTAGAGGCTTCCCTGTGTATTGACGAGCGCGCTCGCCAGATCATGCGCGTCCCGGTCGGCGTAATTCAGCCGGAGGTTGTTGGCGTATTGCTCGTTGTAGGCGCTGATGCCGATGGTCAGCAGATGAAGCTGGGCACCAGGCGGCAGGTGGCTGTTGGTGCGGACCATGACCTCGTGATTGTGCTCGGCGAGCACGGCCAGCCCGAGCGCCCGCGGCGTCTCCATCTCCTGCAGCACGAGCGGCAGCATGGCGGGCCGGTACGAGCCCGGGATGTCCTCGACAGGAACGCTGTCGGCCGGTGCGTCCCAGCCGCGATTGACGTGCCAGCGCAGGATGCCCTGCGCGCCCGCGGTGGCCGCGTAGAAGCCCTCCGGCGTCCAGGCGACCCAGTTGGTCCGGTCCGGCAGCGGCATAAAGGCCAGCAATTCCACCCCGTCGGTCATCCGGTGCCACCGGATCGTGCCGTCGCCATAGGCTGCCACCACCAGTCTTCCGTCGCCGGTGATGTTGACCGCCCAGACGGGACCCGGGACCGGGCGCGTCCAGAGCGGTGTCCCGTGGGCATCGAAGGCGCGCAAGGACCATTCGGTTCCCAGCACAAAGCGGTCGCCGGAAGGATGGATCGCGAGGCTACGGGACTTCTCGTAGGGCTGCAGCCGTAGCTGGCGGCCGTCGAATGTCGGGGCGGTGTCGTCCTCCCAGCGATCGATCGGCAAGCCGCCCCGGCGCGGGATGGCAGTTCCGTCGCCGACAGCCGGTCCGAGCGTGAGGGTGCGCGTTGCCAGATCGAATCGCGCTGGGACCTTGCCACCATACAGGAAGCCGAAGTCGACCCGCGCACCGTCGGTCGAGACGGACAACGTACGGAGTTGGTCGCGGAAGTCTACCTTGGGCGGTCCATGCACCCACCACGTGCTGCCGTCCGGACGCAGCCGGGCGAGCCAGGGGTCGGCAGAGGCGACCAGCAGATCGCCCTCGGGCAGTGGCACGAGGCTTATCACCGTGTTCTGCCCAGCCTCTAATTCGCGCCGCTCCCCAGCCCCCGCATCGCGCCAGGCGAGGACCGGAGTGTTGTGGGTCGGGTGGAAGCGCCCCCCTGCAAACAGGATCCGGCCATCGCTTGACCAGGCAACGCTGGCTAGGTTGCCGCCAGCGATGCCGGATACGTCGGGGGACGGCAAGATGGTGAGCGTGCGTCCGTCCAGGAGAGTCATTAAAGTTACGTCTAGATAGCCGATTGCGAGGTGAGCGCCGTCGCCGGGGCTGAAGGCGATGCCGTACGGCTGCCGTCCACCCGGTGCTGCGATCGACACTGCGGGGCGGATATTGCCCCGGAGATCGCCGGCGTAGAGCCGGACCATACCGTCATCGGATGTCGTTGCCAGACGTCCATCGGGCGCGAGGGTCGCACCTCCGCTCAGGCCGCGATATTCCGCGTCGCGGGCGATCTCCGCCCAGCCCTGCTCCCTTGCGTAAACCCGCAGCCCGCCGGAGCTGAGCGTTGCGGCAAGACGCCTGCCGTCCGGCGAGAAGGCGAGGTGGATAACGTTGCCCGGCAGGCCGTCGATTCGCCGGAGCAGCGCGACGCTGGCGATGTCGAACACATAGATCTGCTCCTGCGGGTCAGCTTCGGTCGCTCGGGTCCAACCCCCGGCGGCGATCAGTGCAGCGTCCGGGCTCATCGCCACCGCATAGACCTTGCCGACATCCCCCGGTCCTGCCGGCAAGCGGATCGTCCGCAGCAGCGCGCCGTTGGCCAGCGACCAGACCCGGATCGTCTTGTCCTGCGAGCCGGTGACCGCCCAATTGCCCGCTTCATCGGCGGAGGCACGCGTGATTATCGCTGTGTGCATGCCCGGGTCGATGGCCAGCACCGGCCGGTCATACAGGCCGGACGTCGGCGCCGCTTGCTGCTCCTCCGCCGGCGCCGCCCCGGCGGCCAGCAACAGGCTCAGGACGGCGGCAATACCGAAGCGAAGGCGGGCCATTTTGTCGCCTCCAACTGGGTTTGGATCGTCTTGCGGGTGAGCAGGTCTTCGCCCCGAGCGTCCTTGTAAATCTCCACCGCGGCCTTGATGAGCGGCTCAAGGGCGCCTTCCACAATGTCCGCGATCACGCCTTTCTCGCCGCCCGTTTTAACAACGAGGTCCTTGGCACTCTTGCAAAATGCCTCGCGCTTGACAAAACCCCGCGCCAGCCGCGCCTGCAGGTCCGGAAGACTCGCCGGTTGTTCCTTCTGGGCCAGCGCCACAATCAGCCCGGAAATAACCGCGTCATACTCGGCCTTCGCATCGCCATAAGTGAGCGACAGGCGATCGATCGCGGCGGCGTCGTCAGGCTTGATATGTTGCTTGAGCACCCCGAGACAGGTCTCGGCCTGCGTCCGCTCCCGCGCGAGCCGCGCGACCGCTTCCTGCCAGTTGATGTCCTGCGCCCGCACAGGCGTTGCGGCGATAGCCAGGGCGAACAGCAACAGCCACCACCGAGCCTGAACCATCCGTCCGCCCCTGCCGTGTCCAACGAAATCACTATGATAGGATATGTGAGTCCGCTGGTTCACAAACGGGTGAGTGGGTGCGGCCCGGCTCTACCCCGTGCAGGTTCGCACCTCGGAGAACCGCACCAGCCGCTCCTTCGCCTCGTCCCACAGCGCGTACGCGGGCGCCTGCAGCGCCTGCCCGAGCGTCAGCGACGGCGTGCCCGGAACCAGCGCCGCACAGGCGTTATGGCACGCCTCCAGCCGGTAGTTCGGCACCCGCGGCAGCAGATGGTGGATGTGATGGAAACCGATATTGCCGCTGAACCATTGCAGCACGCGCGGCAGCCGCAGGTGCGAACTGCCGAACAGCGCGGCACTGGTGGCGGTCCAGTCCTTCTGGCGCAGCCACAGGACGGTTTCGAAGCGGTGCTGCACGGAGAACAGCCACACGCCGAGGATGGCGGCGATCATGATGGTGGGAAGCTGCACCAGGGCCACCGGTCCCGCCCCCAGCAGCAGCACCAGCCCCGTGAACAGCGCCGCGAGGCCGAGATCGGTGAGAAACACGCTCGCCCGTTCCCGCCGCCATGCCGACGGCGTGTCGAACGGAATGCGGTAGAGAAAAAGGAAAACCAGCGGTGGCAGCAGCACCTGGGCAATCAGCGGATGTCGCACCGCCCGATGCCCCCAGCGTTGCCGCGGCGACAGCGCCTGGTACTCGGCCACGGTCAGGCAGGTGGAATAGATGTCGGCCCCGCTGCTGCGCCGGTCGAGATTGTTCCACATGGCGTGGTGGTTGGCGTGCTGGCGCCGCCAGTTCGCATAGGGCGTCATGGTGAACAGGCTGCAGAACCGGCCCAGCCATTCATTCGCTGCCTTGCTGCGAAAGAAAGCACCGTGGCCGCAATCGTGCTGGATGATGAAGATGCGCACGATCAGGCCCGCGGCGGGGATGGCCAGCGCGAGGCTGAGCCATGGCGAGATGTCCACCAGCGCATACATCGCCGCGATCAGGCCAAAGAAGGGCAGGAAGGTGGACGCCATCTGGCCGAGGCTGTGCCCCAGCACCGGCGCCTGATGGGACGCGAGGGTGGCGCGCAGGTCGTGAAGCTGCGCCTCCGCGCCAGACGGCGCGATGTTCTCGCGCAAGGATGTGCCGCTGAGCATGACTGCCTTTGGAGCTGGGGAAACCGGGGGCTCGCCGCAGCGGCAGGATCATGATTGCCGGCACCTGTCGTCCGGCCTGGCCGCACCGGTTCGCGGCCAGGCCGATTACCTGGGTTGGTCTGGTTCCACCCGCAAGCGCCGCCAGATTACATTCCCGATAGCGGCCCGCCGGCCCAACGCCGGGTGGCTCATTCCGGCGGGCGGTTCGCCTGCAGCCAGAAGCCCCGGACATTGGCCAGCACGGGATTGTCCGGCACCGCCACCCGGGCGCGCGGGAAGGTGTGGCGCGTCGCCTCGGCATAGGTCGCAGCCCCGCCGCCGGCCAGCAGCACCAGATCGACCTCGCGCCGCTCGCCACGCAGCGTCTGGCGGACCGCGGTCAGCGCCACCGGTGCGGTCTGCTTCGCCGCTTCGGTCAGGTAGGGCGCCAGTTCCACCGGGCGGCCGAACAGCGGCACTGCCTGCGTGCCATTGCGCACCGCCCGCTCCAGCAGGTCGCGATCGATGCGGCTGCCGTGGTCGCGCCGGATCAGGTCGGCGGCGGCCTCCAGCACCAGGCTGACCGCTGCGGTCGAGGTGCCGGAATTGGTGCCGCGCATGGCGCCCTCGTCGAACAGCACCCAGTCCACCGAGAAGAAGCCGGCATCCACCACCAGCACGCGCGCCTCGGCCACCGAATCGGGCTCGGACGCGGCGAAGTCGAAATAGGCGCCGGCCGGCTGCGGCAGCACCTGCACCTCCACCACCTCGACGTTACGGGCCGGGGTGACGGCGTGGGGGCCGGTCAGGCGGTTCTGCAGCGCCTCGCGCTGGGCCGGGTCCAGCCATTGGCTGACCGGCAGGCCGGTCACCAGGGTGTCGATCCGGGGGTGCCCGGCGGCCAGCAGGGCGGCGTGCACCAGGGCGCGGAAGCCGGCGGTGGCCGGGTAGTCGGGGTGCAGCTCGCGTTCCCAGTTCTGCAGCCGGCTCGGCTCCACGCCGGCGGCCCAGGCGGCGCCGTCCACCTGCACGGCCAATCCGTCCTGGCCGATCCGCATGCCGCGTCCCGGTGTTGTCTGGGGGTGCAGCGGCATGGCGCTGGCGGGCCCGGCACCGGCCGGCAGCACGGTGGCCACCGGGGTGCCGCCACGTTCGCCGGCCAGCAGCTTCAGGTTGGAATAGCCCACATCCAGCGCCGCCACGAACGACGCCGGCGCGGCGGCAGGCTGCTCCTCGGCGTCTGCTTCGATTGCCTCCGCAGGCGGTTTGACGCGTGCCGGCGCTGCTGGCCTGCGCAGTGCTGTCTGCCGTGCCATGACGAAACCTCCGTACCGAAACGATAGGCCCCGTTCTATGGCCTCACCGAGGCGGCTGACAATTATAGATATGGGACAGAGCCGGCCGGCCGGCCGGCGCGGCAGGTCCAGCCCGGCATAAAGGGCGGCCAGCGGCAGGCTGGTGCCGATCTCCGGCAGGGCGAGCGTGTCGTCCTCGCCGAGCAGGCGGCCGAGCCAGCCATCGGGCTCGCGCGCGAACACGGTGGCGCCGATCCGGTCCGGCTCAAGCATGACGTAGCGGCGGATCGAGGCCGTCGCCGCGTAGTCCCGGTTGCTGGCGAAGCAATCGGTGGCGGGGGTGGTCTCGCCCGGCACCTCGAACACCACGACAGGATCGTGCGCCAGGGTGGCGCGTAGGTCGATCGGGCCGTTCACCACGAACGCATCGGGGCAGCGGACCGACTCCGCCACCTGCAGCTTCAGGGTGCTGCCGAACACCTGGAACGGTCCGCCCGCGAGCCGGTTTCCCATCTCCCGCAGGATGTTCCGCGCGATCGCCGCCTGTGCCGCGGTGCCGCCTGTCATGGAAGTTGCAGGAGGGCGCTCATGCTGGGCAGGATAGCATGGGCGGCGCGACTCGCGCGTGACAACCGTTGGTCTGTCTGATCGATCCGGCCGATCGCCTGCCAAATGCATGAGGGAGTCGCCAATGGTCAGCACCGACGACAGCCGGCCCTTTCAGGCGGAACTGACCGCACTCCGTCGCGACATCCATGCCCACCCAGGGCAATCGGGTGAAGCAAGGCCAGGACTCTGCCCTGGCCCCCATTCCGGCGGAGGCAAGGGGTAGAGAGGCGCTTTAGGCCGCTGAAGGCACCAAAATGGACGGCAAGCGCCCCACGATCGCCTCCCTGCACGGCATGGTCGCCGCCGCCCATCCGCTGGCCGCCCAGGCCGGCGCGAAACTGCTGGCCACCGGCGGCAACGCCTTCGATGCTGCCGCTGCCACCGCCGCCGCGCTGAGCGTGGTGGAGCCCAGCGTGTCCGGCCTGGCCGGCATCGGCATGGCCACCTGCTACGTGGCCGCCGCGAAGCGGGTGCGCACGCTGGATTTCGCCACCCGCGTGCCGGCGGAATTCCCGGCCGGCCGGTTCAGCCGGCGCGAGGAACTGTATCGCGGCCCGCTCGCCTGCGGCCCGCCGGGGTGCCTCGCGGGCTGGTGCGAACTGGTGACGACGCACGGCCGCAAGAGGCTGCACGACATCTTCGCCCCGGCGATCGCGCTGGCGCGCGACGGCCACATGCTGATCGACGACCCGGGCGCCAGAATGCGGGAGGCCGTGCAGGCTCTGCAGGATTTGCCGTATTTCGAGGACTGGCGCAGCGCCTATCTCGGCCAGACTGCCGGCGCACCCGGCCCGGGCACGGTGATGCGCCAGCCCAATCTGGCCCGCACGCTGGAAATCATCGCCGACGAGGGGCCGGACCATTTCTACCGTGGCGTGCTCGGCCGCAAAATCATCGCGCATGTGCAGGAACTCGGCGGCTGCCTGACCCTGCAGGACATGGCCGCGGTCAGCCCGGTCTGGCTCGACCCGCTGGTGGCGGATTATCGCGGCCTGCAGGTGCACACGCCGCCGCCGCCCGGCGAGGGGTTCCAGTTCCTGCTCACGCTGCGCGTCCTCGACGGCTTTGACCTGCCGGCGATGCCACCGGATGGCGCCGACCAGCTCGACACGGTCTGGCGCGCCATCCGGCTGATCGCCGGCCTGCGCATCGGCCAGAACCGGCCCGGCCCGGCGGCGTTGGCGCGCATCCTGTCGGACCCACTGGTGGAGGCGATGCGCGCCCGTGTGCGCGACCCGCGCCCGCTGCACATACCGGCAGACCCAGGCGCGGAGCCTGTGCCGGCGTGCGAGCACGCAACGAGCTTCTCGGTGGTGGATCGCGACGGCAATGCGGTCTGCGTCACCCAGAGCCTGGGCGGGCCGTTCGGCTGCGGCGTGGTGGTGCCGGGCACCGGCATCTGCCTCAACAATGTTCTCAGCTGGGGCGAGGTGGACACCAGCGGCCCCAATCCGCTGGTTCCCGGCGCCGACCTCGTGCTGCCGCTGGCACCCTCGATCACCACGCAGGCGGGCAGGCCGGTAGTGTTGCTGGGCGCGCCGGGCCGTTACGGCAGCAGCCAGACCCAGCTGCAAACCTTGGTGCAGCACCTCGATGTCGGCCTGCCGATCCAGGACGCCATCGAGGCGCCGCGCGCCCGCCTGTCGGACGGGCGGCGCGTGCAGGCCGAGGGCCGCATCCTGGCCTCAACCCTCGAAACGTTGCGCGGACGCGGTCATGATGTGGAGGTCGCGCCGGATTGGAGCATACTGGTTGGCGGCACGCAGGGAATCGCGATCGACCCGCAGACCGGGGTCGCGTCCGGCGGCGCCGATCCGCGCCGAGAAGGATACGTCGCAATTCCCTGAGGAGGTTCCGGATGGACGGCAAAGGCCCGATCGTTGCTTCCCGCCATGGCGTGGTCGCGGCGGCCCACCCGCTCGCCGCCGCCGCCGGGGCGCGCATCCTCGGCCGCGGCGGCAACGCCTTCGATGCCGCGGTGGCCGCCGCCGCCGCGCTTGGTGTGGTGGAACCGTTCATGTCGGGCCTGGCCGGGCTCGGCATGGCGACCTGCTGGGTGGCGGGCGACAAGCGCATCCGCACGCTCGCCTACCGCACCGCCGTGCCGCAGCGTTTCCCGGTCGGCCGGTTCAGCCAGCGCGAGGAGCTGCTTCTGGGCGCCATGGCCGTCGCCCCGCCGGGCAATCTGGCCGGCTGGTATAATCTGCTGAGCGCGCATGGCACGAAAACGCTGGCCGAGGTGCTGGCGCCGGCCATCGGGCTTGCCCGCGACGGTTTCCCGCTCACCGAGTTCAACACCGCCGGCATCAACCGCTCGGCCGTGGCCTTGCGCGACCAGCCGTTCTTCGCCGCCTGGAACGCCGCCTACGCGGACGGCAAGGGCAGCGTGCGCCAGGGCCAGGTGCTGTGCCAGCCCGACCTCGCCACGACGCTGGAGGCGATCGCTTCGGAGGGCGTGAGGTACCTGTATGGCGGGCGGCTCGGCCAGAAGCTGGTGGCGCATCTGCAATCGCTCGGCGGCTGCATGACCGTGGCCGACCTGGAGGCGGTCGCGCCAGACTGGGACAGGCCGGTTTCCGCCGCTTATCGCGACCTGACCGTGCACACCCTGCGACCGCCGGCGCAGGCGTTCCAGTTCCTGCTGACGCTGCGCATTCTCGACGGCTTTAACCTCGGCGCCATGGAGCGTGACGGGGTCGAGCACCTCGACACCGTCTGGCGCGCGGTGCGGCTGGCGGCGATGGAACGGGTCGCGCATGACCATCCGTCGGCCGACGACCTCGACCATTTGTTGTCGGACGAATCGGTTGCGCGGCTGCGCGCCCGCGTCGCCGACCGCGAACCGATCGAGGGGAAGGTGGGGCAATGGCCGGCGCCGGCCACGGGGGCTGCCCCCGAGCACCACGCCACCTCGCTCTCGGTGGCCGACCGCGCCGGCAACCTGGTGTGCATCACCCAAAGCCTGGGCGGGTTGTTCGGTTGCGGCGTGGTGGTGCCGGGCACCGGCATCTGCCTGAACAATGCGTTGTACTGGGGCGAACTCGATCCCCGTGCGCGCAACGCGCTGGCGCCCGGCCGCGTGCTGTCCAGCCCGATGGCACCCGCGGTCGCCACCCGGGGGCGCGCGCCGGTGCTGGCGTTCGGCACGCCCGGTGGCGACGGCATCAGCCAGATCCAGCCGCAGGCGCTGGTGCAGCATGTGGATTTCGGCCTGTCCCTGCAGGAGGCCATTGCCGCCCCGCGCGCGCGGCTGTGGGACGGGCGCAGGGTCATTGCCGAGAGCCGGTTCCCGGCCGGTGTGCTGGAGGCGCTGCAGGAGCGCGGGCACGACATCGACCTGTCCTCCGCCTGGACGATTCAGGTCGGCGGCATGCAGGCGGTGGCCGCCGATCCTGCGACAGGGGTGCTGACCGGTGCGGCCGACCCAAGGCGCGACGGCTATGTGGCGACCGCCTGAGGCCGGATCGGCGTTGCTACCACCCGTACCGGTAATAAGGCGGCGGGGCGTAGTAAACCGGTGGCGGCGGCACATAGACATAAGGGCGGGGGTGCCAGTGGTGTTCCCGCCATTCATGTTCCCGCCATTCGTGCCGGCGCCAGCGCCAGTCATCGTCGTCGGCGCGCGCCGGGGTTGCGGCGGCCAGCACCACCGCCGCGGCCAGCACGGCAGCGGCGGCGGAAAGCACGGTTCGTGCGATCATTGGTCGCTCCTTTCGCGGCCTGTGATGGCCGCAGGCGGGATTCAGCGGGGCGATCGTGGCGAATCACTGGCGATACTTGGCCGATGAATGTACATTCGCCGTCTTGGCAAGGTCTGGGCAGGAGCGCGACGGACGTGTCGATCGGTCGTGATGTCAGGCGTTTCGTGAAGTCGGCGGTGCCGCCGCTGTGCTTCCTGTTGCTGGTTGCCTATTTCATCTGGAACGCCACCCAGGGTGATCGCGGGTTGCGCGCCTATGCGGGCCGGCTGGACGATCTGAAGGCGGCCCAGGCCGATCTGGCGCGGGCGGAATCTGACCTCGCCAACCTGGAACGGCGGGTCGCCAGCCTGCGCGCCAATCACCTCGACCCGGACGAACTGGACGAGCGTGTCCGGGCCATGGTGAACCGCACGGACCCCGCCGATGTGGTCGTATTCTACGGGCAGGGCAAAAAGCTGTACTGATGCCGTGATCGCTGATGCCGTGATCGGCATCGCGGTCCGGTACCGCGCCGGTCAGGCGCCTGACCGCAATCCGGTCATCCCATCTTATTGCATTGCACAATCAGCATTTTTTCGCCATCCGGCGCTTGCCGGGGGGTGGGCTGGCGGTTAGGTCTGGGGGCGTGCCAACTCGACGGCATGACACCTCGAAGGCATGACCGGCAGATCAGCGGGGAGACAGGCGATGGCGCAGGCAGCCGAGGCCAGGAAGCGCGGCAAGGCGCGCACGGGTCTGTCAGAGGAGGACCTGCTGCGCGCCTACCACGACATGCTGCTGATCCGCCGCTTCGAGGAGAAGGCCGGCCAGCTCTACGGCATGGGCCTGATCGGCGGCTTCTGCCACCTGTATATCGGCCAGGAAGCGGTGGTGGTCGGGTTGCAGATGGCGCTGAAGCCGGGCGATCAGGTCATCACCTCCTACCGCGACCACGGCCACATGCTGGCCACCGGCATGGAAGCGCGCGGCGTCATGGCCGAACTGACTGGCCGCGCCGGCGGGTATTCCCGCGGCAAAGGCGGCTCAATGCACATGTTCAGCAAGGAAAAGAATTTCTTCGGCGGGCACGGCATCGTCGGCGCGCAGGTCAGCCTTGGCACCGGGTTGGCCTTCAGCAATTTCTATCGCGGCAACGACCATGTGTGCCTGACCTATTTCGGCGAGGGCGCCTCCAACCAGGGCCAGGTGTACGAAAGCTTCAATCTTGCCGCCCTGATGAAGCTGCCGGTGGTCTATGTCATCGAGAACAACCGCTACGGCATGGGCACCAGTGTCGAGCGCGCCTCGGCTTCGCACGAGCTTTGGAAGAACGGGGCGCCCTGGGGCATCCCCGGCGCGCAGGTGGACGGCATGGACGTGGAGGCGGTGCACCAGGCGGGCGTGGCGGCGGTGGCGCATTGCCGCGCCGGCAGCGGTCCGTTCCTGCTGGAGATGCAGACCTACCGCTACCGCGGCCACTCCATGTCCGACCCGGCCAAGTACCGCACCCGCGAGGAGGTGGAGAAGATGCGCAGCGAGCGCGACTGCATCGAGCATGCGCGCGCCCGGCTGGCCGAACTCGGCGCCGACGAAGCCGCGATCAAGCGCATCGATGACGAGGTGAAACGCGTCGTGCAGGACGCCGCCGACTTCGCCCAGAGCAGCCCCGAGCCCGACCCCGCCGAACTATGGACCGACGTGCTGGTGGAGGGCTGAGCCAATGTCCACCCACATCCTGATGCCCGCCCTCAGTCCCACCATGACCGAGGGCAAGCTGGCCCGCTGGCTCAAGAAGGTCGGCGATGAGGTGCACGCGGGCGACGTGATTGCGGAAATCGAGACCGACAAGGCGACCATGGAGGTGGAGGCGGTGGACGAGGGGCGGCTGGCACAGATCCTTGTTCCGGAAGGCGCCGAGGGGGTGGCGGTGAACACGCCGATCGCCGTGCTTGGCGCTGACGGTGAGGGTGTTTCCAGCGCCCCCGTTCAGCCGGCCGCACCGAAAACCGCGGCCCCGTTCGAGGCGGCGAAGCCGGTTGCCGCCGCCGTCGCCGCTGTCGAGACCGATTGGGGCGCGACAAAATCGATCACCGTGCGTGAGGCGCTGCGCGACGCCATGGCGGCCGAGCTGCGCGCCGATGACCGGGTGTTCCTGCTGGGCGAGGAGGTCGCCCAGTACCAGGGTGCCTACAAGATCAGCCAGGGCCTGCTCGACGAGTTCGGCCCAAGGCGCATCATCGACACGCCGATCACCGAGCACGGCTTCGCTGGCCTGGCGGTGGGCGCGGCGATGAACGGGCTGAAGCCGATCGTCGAATTCATGACTTTCAACTTCGCCATGCAGGCGATCGACCAGATCATCAACTCGGCGGCCAAGACGCTGTACATGTCGGGCGGGCAGATGGGCTGCCCGATCGTCTTCCGCGGTCCCAACGGCGCGGCCAGCCGGGTCGCCGCCCAGCACAGCCAGTGCTATGCGAGCTGGTACGCGCATTGTCCCGGGCTGAAGGTGGTGGCGCCGTGGTCGGCCGCCGACGCCAAGGGATTGTTGCGCGCTGCCATCCGCGACCCCAACCCGGTCATTTTCCTGGAAAACGAAATCCTCTACGGCCAGCATTTCGAGTGCCCCGTTGACGAGCAATTTGTCCTGCCGATCGGCCGTGCCAGGATCGAGCGGGTCGGCACGGATGTGACGCTGGTGGCGTTCTCCATCATGGTGGGGGTTGCCCTGAAGGCGGCCGATGCCCTTGCGGAACAGGGCATCTCGGCCGAAGTGATCAACCTGCGCTCGCTGCGCCCGCTCGACATCGACACCGTTGTCGCCAGCGTGCGAAAGACCACCCGGATCGTCACGGTCGAGGAAGGCTGGCCCTTCGCCGGCATCGGTGCCGAGATCAACATGCAGGTCATCGAGCAGTGCTTCGACTGGCTCGACGCCCCGCCGGCGCGCGTGCACGGGCTCGACGTGCCGCTGCCTTATGCCGCCAACCTCGAGAAGCTGGCGCTGCCGCAGCCCGACTGGGTGGTCAACGCCGTGAAGAAGCTGATCTGACCGGGCCGGGAAGGGGACGCAGATGGCCACCAACATCCTGATGCCGGCATTGTCGCCCACCATGACCGAGGGCACGCTGGCCCGCTGGCTGAAGAAGGAAGGCGACACCATCAAGGCCGGCGATGTCATCGCCGAAATCGAGACGGACAAGGCGACCATGGAGGTGGAGGCGGTGGATGAAGGCGTGCTCGGCCGCATTCTGGTCCCCGATGGTACCGCGGGGGTGCAGGTGAATGCGCCGATTGCCGTGCTGGTCGAGTCCGGCGAGGCGGTGCCCGCAGCCGGTGGCGCACCGCCCCCCGTTGCGCTGTCCACCATTGCGCCGGCGCCTGCGGCGGCGTCGGTTGGCAATGGCCACGATGCCGGTGACCGCGTATTCGCCTCGCCGCTGGCCCGGCGCATGGCGAAACAGGCGGGTATTTCGCTCACGGCGCTGAAAGGGTCCGGCCCGAACGGGCGGATCGTGCGCGCCGATATCGAGGCGGCGCAGAAGGGCGGCGTTGCCGCGCCGGTACCTGTCCCGGCCGCTGCGCCCGTGCCGCCTGCCGCGGCACCGGTGCCCGCCGCTGTCCCCGCGCCCAAGGCCGTCGTGCTCACCGCGCCGCACACGCTGGTGCCACACACCACGGTGCGAAAGATCATCGCCCGGCGGCTGACCGAGGCGAAGCAGACGGTGCCGCATTTCTACGTGTCGATGGACATTGAACTCGATGCGCTGCTCAAACTGCGCGCCGAGCTCAATCTCCGCAGCGCCAAGGACGGGCCGGGCGCCGACAAACTTTCGGTCAACGACCTGATCATCAAAGCCGCCGCCGTCACGCTCCGCCGGATTCCGAAAGTGAATGCGGCCTGGACCGATGAGGGCGTGGCCCTGTTCGACGACGTCGATATTTCGGTGGCGGTGTCGATCCCGGACGGGCTGATCACGCCCATCATTCACCAGGCCGACCGCAAAGGGCTTGCTGCCATCAGCACCGAAATGAAGGATCTGTCGGCGCGGGCGAAGGCGGGGAAACTGAAGCCCGAGGAGTTCCAGGGCGGCGGGTTCTCGATTTCCAACATGGGCATGTATGGCGTGTCGAACTTCGCCGCCATCATCAACCCGCCGCAGGCCGGCATTCTCGCGGTCGCCGCCGGCCAGCAACGACCGGTGGTGAAGGATGGCGGGCTCGCCATTGCCACAATCATGACCTGCACCCTCAGCGTTGACCACCGGGTGATCGACGGCGCGCTGGGGGCGGAATGGCTGGCCGAGTTCAGGCGCCTGGTGGAAGATCCGCTGAGCCTGCTGTTGTGAGCGGCGGCGTCACCCTCCGCGATGCGGTGCCGGGCGACGAGGCGCTGGTCGCGCAGTTCGTTCGCGAACTGGCGGAGTACGAAAACCTGCTGCACGAGGTGCGCGGCACCGAAGCGGATTTCCGCCGCGCCCTGTTCGGCAAGCCGCCGCGCGCCTGGGCGTTGTTCGCCGAGATCGACGAACAACCGGTTGGCTTTGCCGTGTGGTTCTACAGTTTTTCGACCTTTGCGGCGAAGCCGGGGCTCTATGTCGAGGATGTGTTCGTCGCCCCCGAGCATCGTGGCCGCGGGATCGGCCGGATGATCTTCTGCGATCTCGCCCGCCGCGCGCTGGATGAAGGCTGCGGGCGCATGGACTGGTCGGTGCTGAACTGGAACGCGCCGGCGATCGGGTTCTACCGCTCGATCGGCGCGCGCGCGGTGGACGATTGGACGGTGCAACGACTCGACGGTGATGTGCTGCGGGCGTTTGCCGGGTAGGTCGTTGAAAGCCCCCCTCCAGGGGAGGGGGAGAAGAAAGGACGGAAACGATGCCCGACCAGACCTTCGACCTGATCGTGGTGGGCGGCGGACCCGGTGGCTACGTCGCCGCCATCCGCGCCGCCCAGCTCGGTCTGAAGACGGTCTGCGTCGAGCGCCAGCACCTCGGCGGCATCTGCCTGAACTGGGGCTGCATTCCCACCAAGGCGCTGCTGCGGGCAGCGGAAATCAACCATTTGCTGCACCACCTCGGCGAGTACGGCTTTGCCGCCGACAACATCCGGTACGACATTGCCGCCGTGGTGAAACGCTCGCGCAGCGTGGCAAAACAGCTTTCCTCCGGCGTTGCGCATCTGCTGAAGAAGAACAAGGTCACGGTGATCGACGGCCATGGCCGGCTGGCGGGGCGGAACACCTTGTCCGTCGAGAAGGACAGCAAGCCGGTCGCGACCCTCACCGCGCCGCATATCATCCTCGCCACCGGCGCCCGTGCCCGTGAGCTTCCCGGCCTGGAAGCGGACGGCAAGCTGATCTGGACCTACAAGGCGGCGATGATTCCCACCGCCCTGCCGAAATCGCTGCTGGTGGTCGGCTCCGGCGCCATCGGCATCGAGTTCGCCAGCTTCTACCGCAACATGGGTGCCGAGGTGACCGTGGTGGAGGTGCTCGACCGTGTGCTCCCCGTCGAGGACGAGGAGATATCGGCCCTGGCCCGCAAATCCTTCGAGAAGCAGGGGATGAAAATCATTACTTCGGCCACGGTGAAAGGCGCGAAAAAGAACGCCGACAACGTGACCGTCACCATCGAGGCCGGCGGCAAGTCCACCGACATCACGGTGGAGCGGGTGATCTCCGCCGTCGGCATCGTCGGCAATGTGCAAAAACTCGGGCTCGAGGGCACCGGGGTGAAGGTGGATCGCACCCACGTGGTGATCGACGCCTTCTGCCGCACCGGCGAGCCTGGCGTGTATGCGATCGGCGATCTGGCCGGCCCGCCCTGGCTCGCCCACAAGGCCAGCCATGAAGGCGTGCTCTGCGTCGAAGCCATCGCCGGCCTGCACCCGCACCCGATCGACTGGACCAACATTCCCGGCTGCACCTATTGCCGTCCGCAGGTGGCCTCGGTCGGCCTCACCGAGGCGCGCGCCCGGGCCGCCGGCCATGAGGTGCGGGTGGGAAAATTCCCGCTCATCGGCAACGGCAAGGCCATTGCGCTCGGCGAGTCCGAGGGCATGGTGAAGACCGTGTTTGATGCGAAAACCGGCGCCTTGCTGGGCGCGCACATGATCGGCGCCGAGGTCACCGAAATGATCCAGGGCTACGCGATTGCCCGCACCCTGGAAACCACCGAGGCCGAACTGATCCACACGGTGTTCCCGCATCCGACCATCAGCGAAACCATGCACGAAGCCGTGCTTGACGCTTTTGGCCGCGCCATCCACTTCTAGCCAGCGCGCGCGGGCACCCACCCGCGGCGTCAGGGATTGCGCATGACCACCCGCGTCGTCATCGATCACGCTGCCGCCCGGCACCCGGAGAAGGCGCACCGGCCGGACAACCCGATCCAGCGCAAACCGGCCTGGATCCGGGTGAAGGCGCCGACGCATCCGGTCTACACCGAAACCCGCGACCTGATGCGCGGCCAGCGGCTGCACACGGTGTGCGAGGAAGCGTCCTGCCCGAATATCGGCGAGTGCTGGAGCCGGCGCCACGCCACCATGATGATCATGGGCGACACCTGCACCCGCGCCTGCAGCTTCTGCAATATCCGCACCGGCCTGCCCGGCCCGCTCGATGCCGGCGAGCCGGAGCGGGTGGCCGATGCCGTCGCCCGGCTCGGCCTGCGCCACGTGGTGGTCACCTCGGTTGACCGCGACGACCTGGACGATGGCGGGGCGGCGCATTTCGCCGCCGTTATCCGTGCCATCCGCGCCGCCGCCACGGGCACCACCGTCGAGGTGCTGACCCCGGATTTCCTGCGCAAGCCATGCGCTGTTGAAATCGTCGTGGCGGCCCGGCCCGACGTGTTCAACCACAATCTGGAAACGGTGCCGCGCCTGTATCCGTCGATCCGTCCGGGCGCCCGCTACTACCAGTCGCTGCGGCTGCTCGACAGCGTCAAGCGGCTGGACCCCGGCATCTTCACCAAATCCGGCCTGATGGTGGGGCTGGGCGAGGCGCGCGGCGAGATCCTGCAGGTGATGGACGACCTGCGTGTGGCGGAGGTGGACTTCCTCACCATCGGCCAGTATCTCCAGCCCACCGTGAAACATGCTGCCGTGGCGGAATTCGTGACCCCAGATGCCTTCGACGAATATGCCAGCCTGGCCCGCGCCCGCGGTTTTCTGCTGGTGTCCGCCACCCCGCTCACCCGCAGTTCGTACCACGCGGACGCCGATTTCGCCGCGCTGAAGGCGGCGCGCCATGCCTTTGCGGCGGCCTGACATGATTGCGGTCTGACATGCCCACGCACACGGAAACCCGCATCATTCCCTACCGGGCCGAGCAGATGTGGGACCTGGTGGCCGATGTCGATCGCTATCCGCAATTCCTGCCCTGGTGCGTCGGCGCGAAGGTGCGCCAGCAGACCGCCACGCTGCAGATTGCCGACATGTCGATCGGCTTCGGTCCGTTCCGCGAGAGCTTCACCAGCCGCAATACCTTGTTGCGTCCGCAATACATCAAGGTGCGCTACGAGCGCGGCCCCTTTCGCTACCTCAACAACGACTGGTTCTTCGCCCCCGACCCGCGCGGCTGCAAAGTGGATTTCTGGGTCGATTTCGAATTCCGCAGCCGCATCCTGCAAAGTGCCATCGGCGTCGTGTTCAACGAGGCGACGCGGCGCATGGTCAACGCCTTCCTGCGCCGCGCCCGCGACATCTACGGCGCCCCGCAGGCCGCCGTCCCCGCGGGCGGACAGGTCGGTCCGCAGCGGGTCTGACATGACCTACGCCCCGCCGCGTCCCGATCCCGCGTTGCCGCCGGTGCGGGTGAACCTGTTCTCCGACACGCAGACGCGGCCGACGGCGGCGATGAAGGCGGCGATGATGGCGGCGGAGGTCGGCGACGAGCAGGCCGGCGAGGACCCCACGGTGTGGGCGCTGTGCGACCGCATGGCCGCCCTGCTCGGCAAGGAAGCCGCTGTGTTCCTGCCCAGCGGCACGATGTGCAACCAGATCGCCATCCTGACCCATTGCCGCCCCGGTGACGAAATCCTGGCGCACGAGACGGCGCATATCCTCACCAGCGAAGGCAGCGGCGGCGCCGCCCTGGCCGGCGCGCAGATCACCCCGCTGCCCGGCCCGCGCGGCCAGTTCGACGCCGACGCCATGCGCGCCGCGCTGCGCCCGCGCGGCTCGCGCTATGCCCCGCTGCAGGCCTTGCTGGAGGTCGAGCAGACCGCCAATTCCGGCGGCGGCACGGTATGGCCGCTCGATCGTCTCACCGCGGTCGCCCTGGTCGCCCACGAGGCCGGTCTGGCCACCCACATGGACGGCGCCCGGCTGATGAACGCCGCCATCGCCGCCGGCGTGCCGGCCGCTTCGATGGTGGCCGGGTATGACAGCGTGTGGCTGGACTTCACCAAGGGCCTGGGCGCGCCGCTCGGCGCCGTGCTGTGCGGCAGTTCGGGCTTCATCGGCCGCGCCTGGCGCTGGAAGCAGCGCATGGGCGGCTCCCTGCGCCAGGGCGGCATCTGCGCCGCGGCCTGCCTGTACGCGCTGGACCACCACATCGACCGCCTGGCCGAGGACCACACCAACGCCCGCGCCCTGGCCCAAGGACTCGCGCAGATCCCCGGCATCACCGTCGAACCGCCGGAAACCAACCTGGTGTTCTTCGACACCAAGGGCACCGGCCTGACCGCGGCGGACCTGCTCGCCCGGGTGCGCCCACACGGCGTGAGCTTCTCAATCAACAGCACCTGGCGCGCGCGCGCCTGCACCCACCTGGACGTGACCAGCGCGCAGATCGACGAGGCGCTGGAGGTGATCCGGGGGGCGTAAGGAAGGCCAGGGCTCTGCCCTGGACCCGCTAAGGGCGGAGCCCTTAGAACCCATTCAAGTGATGGGGTCCAGGGGCCTCTCGGCCCTTGGCGGGTCCAGGGCAGAGCCCTGGCCTTCCTTACTCCCGAACGCCCGCACCCACGTCTCAACCGCGCTTGTCACGGTCTCGTCGATTTCCGTGTCGCTGGCGGGTGGCGGCAGGGCGAGGCTGGTGCGCAGGAACACGTCCGAGCGCAGCAGGGCCATGAACTGGTGGGTGGCGATCAGCGTGTCCGGTGTCTGCACGAGGCCCTGGGCGGCCAGGGTCTCCAGCCAGGTGCGGAATCGGTAGCAGAATTTCTGCGGCCCGTTCTCGTAAAACGCGTGGCCGAGTTCGGGGAAGCGGGCGCTTTCGGCAATGGCGATGCGCAGGATGGACAAAGTTCGTTCCTGCAGCAGGAAGCGCAGCATGCGTTGGCCGATCGCCAGCAATGCCGCGCGCAGGTCCGGCACGGTGTCCGGGAACAGCTCCTCGATTACTGGGCTCAGGCAGCCCTTTTCGGCGACGATGCTGGCGAACAGCGCGTCCTTCGAGGCGAAATACGCATACAGCGTCGCCTTGGACACGCAGGCAAGCCGCGCCACCGCGTCCATGCTGACGGCGCCGTAGCCATGCGCGAGGAACAGCGCCTCGGCGGCTTGCACGATTTGCCGATGCTTGGGCGAGATTTCGGTTGGGAGGGGGGAGGCGCCGTCCATGCCCGTACTCTGGCCGGTGCGGTTGCCCCGGTCAAGGGTAAACTGAACTGAACGGTTCAGTTTACCCTTGACCGGCGCCCCCGTCGTCGCCATTGTTGCGGGGCCAACAATCGGGACTCCGCGATGAATGCCGTTTCCGACAAGCCCGCGGCTTCCGTCACCAACGCCGCCAGCGCCCCCCTGCCGGCGCCGGAGTCCGTGCCGGCGCCGTCGCGACGCTGGCGCATCCCACGCCTGCTCCTGCTGGGGCTGCTGGCGCTCGCGGCGGGGCTTGCCGGCAATTGGTGGTTCACCGAGGGGCGCTGGCTGGAGAGCACCGACGATGCCTATGTGCAGGGCGACATCGCCGTGCTGTCCACGCGCATCGAGGGCGATGTCGTCGCCATCCATGTCGCCGACAACCAGCCTGTGCGTGCCGGCGACAAGCTGATCTCGCTCGATCCGGCGGACTGGTCGGCGCGGCTGGACGAGGCGCGCGCCAGCGCGGCCGAGGCCGCCGCCGCGGTCGTCACGGCGCGGCGCCAGGTGGAGCAGAGCCGCAGCGCCATCGCCCAGGCCGAGGCGATGATGGCGCAGGCCAGTGCCGAACTGACCCGCGCCGCCGCCGAGGCCGGCCGCAGTGGCGCGCTGGTCGGCGCCGGCTGGACCTCGCGCCAGGCCAACGAGCAGGCGGTGGCCGACCGCCAGAAGGCCGAGGCGCAGCTCGCCGCCGCCCGCGCCCAGCACGCCACCGCCGAACAGGCGCTGGCGGTGGCCGAGGCCCAGGTGCCGCAGGCGGAGGCGCACGCAGCCGTGGCCGAGGCCGCCGCGCGGCTGGCCGCCAATAATCTCTCCTACACGGTCATCCGCGCCCCGTTCGACGGCATTGTCGGCAACCGGGCGACGCAGCTCGGCCAGCATGTGCAGCCCGGCCAGCTGCTGATTGCCGTGGCCCCGCCGGCGCCGCGGCTGTTCGTGGTGGCCAATTTCAAGGAAACCCAGTTGCGCCGCATGCGCGCCGGCCAGCGCGTCTGGCTGACCCCGGACATTGATGGCTCGGCGGTCGCGCAGGCGCGGGTGGACAGTCTGGCGCCGGCCACCGGCGCGCTGTTCTCCCTGCTGCCGCCGGAGAACGCGACCGGCAACTTCACCAAGGTGGTGCAGCGCGTGCCGGTGAAGATCGTGCTCGACCCCGATGCGGCGGTGGCGGCGCACTGGCTGCGCGCCGGCCTGTCGGTGACCGCCGAGGTGGACACGCGCGCGGTCGGGGAGTCGCGGCAGGGCATGCTGGGGGCGGCGGCGGCCACGCTCGGGCTTAAATGAGCGTCGTTCAATGAGCGCCGGGGCGAACACTTGGCGCGACTGGGTCGGCTTCGCCAGCATGGTGGTGGGCATGTTCATGTCCATCCTCGACATCCAGGTGGTCAGCGCCTCGATTGCCGAAATCCAGGCCGGGCTGGCCGCCAGCGCCGACGAGGTGGCCTGGGTGCAGACCAGCTATCTGGTGGCCGAGATCGTTATGATCCCGCTCTCCGGCTGGCTGTCGCGGGCGTTGTCGACGCGCGTGCTCTATGTGCTGAGCGCGCTCGGCTTCACGCTGTTCTCGGTGCTGTGCGCCTCGGCCTCCTCGCTGCCCGAGATGATTCTGTGGCGGGCGCTGCAGGGATTTTCCGGTGGGGCGATGATCCCGACGGTGTTTGCCACCGCGTTCCTGCTGTTTCCCGGCCAGCGGCGCACCCAGGTTTCGGTGATCATCGCCCTGACCGCGACGCTGGCCCCCACCATCGGCCCGACCCTCGGCGGCTGGCTGACCGAGGAATTCTCCTGGCACTGGCTGTTCCTGATCAACGTGGTGCCCGGCCTGGCGGCGGCGGCCTCGGTATGGGCGTTCATCGACATCGACCGCCCCGTCCTGGGCCTGCTGCGGCGCTTCGACTTTCTGGGCCTGATCCTCATGGCGGCCTTCCTCGGCAGCCTCGAATACGTGCTGGAGGAGGGCAACCGGAATGACTGGTTCGAGGACGATACCATCACCTTCTTCGCGGTGCTGTCGGCCGTCTCGGCGGTGCTTTTTTTCCATCGCATGCTGACCCGCTCGGACCCGCTGGTCGATCTGAGTCCCCTGGGCAACCGCAATTTTGCGATCTGCTGCCTGCTCGCCGGCGTCATCGGCGTCGGGCTGTACGGCGCGACCTTCATCATGCCGCTGTACCTCGGCCAGGTGCGCGCTTTCGACAGCTTCGAGATCGGCAAGGCGATGCTGGCGACCGGGGCGGCGATGTTCGTCACCGGGCCGATCGCCGGGCGGCTGTCCCGCTCGGTCGATTTGCGGGGGATGGCGGCGTTCGGATTGCTCTGCTTCGGTATCTCCTGCTGGTGGCTGGCGCACCTGACCAGCCTGTCCGGGACGTGGGAGATCATGGCGCCGCAGGCCATGCGCGGCTTCTCGCTGATGTTCCTGTTCGTGCCGGTCAACCAGCTTTCGCTCGGCACGCTGCCGCCGGTGGCACTGAAGAACGCGTCCGGCGTGTACAATCTGGTGCGCAACCTCGGCGGCGCCATCGGCATCGCCACGCTGGGCACGCTGGCCACCACGCGCACCACGGTGCATTCGCTGCACCTGCACGAGCAGGTGGGCTGGGGACGAATGGCCGCGACCAATGCGCTCGCCCACATGACGCAGTTGCTCACGGCGACCAAGGCGGGTGCTGCGCATCTGGCGGCGCTGCGCCGCCTGTCATTGCTGGTGCAGCAACAGGCGCTGACGCTGGCCTATAACGACGTGCTGCTGGTCATGGGGCTGTGCTTTTTCGCCGCGCTGCCACTGACCCTGTTGCTGACCAGGCCGCGCGCCGCGCCGGCGCACTGACCGAAGGCGACACGTACCAATTCCGATTCAGGGGGGGCGAGGCGGAAGATTCGGGCTGCGTTACCCGGCTGATTCGCGAATTCTTGTGCATCGTCGGATGGAATAGCTTGCCTGAATTATCGGCATGTGGCAACGTTGTTGTTGCGTACAAGCTGCCGGTAACCGGTAAGGAGCGCGTCATTGATCAAGAAATTTGCACTATGGCGCCTGATTGCAGCCATCGTACTGATGATGTCCGTCGTGCAAATAGCCCTCGCAGAAACTGAAATCGTTGCCGAATCAGGTGACTGGCGGGCCTTTAAGTCTGATGGATCGTGCGGGATTGGAACCGGCAATAATGCCTCGTTCGGCCTACTCTATTTTATACAAGAAGACGCTTTTGCATTGGACATAACGAGTCCTTTGCCATGGCGCTTTTCGAGAGGTGCTGAACCTACCGTCGAAATCCAGAGCGACGGCCGTTTAGTCATGTCAAAAGACCATGGTGTTATAAGTGATTCGATTGTTCAGTTTAGATTATCCCACAACGAGGCTGAGATACTTTTAGATGCAATTTCCAAAGGCGCGCACCTGGGATTTATGTTTCCTAACAGCAAAAATTTGGGTGGTTCAATCAGCCTTAACGGATCACGCTCTGTAGCCCTGGCCTTTTCAAGCTGTGTCGGAGATATGAATTTTGCTAAACTCGATACCGATACCTCGCAGCATGCCGCTGCTGCCCTAACGTTTCCCATGACCTTCGACGCATTCCGCAAAACGCTGGATGGCAAAATCCGAGACGACACTATCGACAAGAGCCGTCCAGACTTTAGTACAACAAATGTCTGCCGGAACGCCAACGAACATTACACATGCGATTTTCACGACGCCGGTTTTCAAAGTACCGTCACCAACTTCAAGAAATTAGACCTCATTAACGGACGCTTCACGTTAAAACTTAAACTCGATGTAGAGACGGTTGGCGGGAAGGTCAGCCTTATTATACTTTCCGGTGACAGAGGCGATCCCGTAAACCTGCTCCAGTTCGTCGGAACCGTCGAGAACGTCATGCAGACCTTCGACTCAACGGTGGGGCAGCAAAGTGGTGAAGAAAAGAAAATCGTCGATGAGCTTGGGCTCATGCGAGGGGACAATGCCGACGATATTGGAAAGCCACGGACCGCTATTAAGCGATACGCCGAGATCGATTGCCTCTATCAAAATTCCAAGTTAACGACTCATGTGGAGTGCCGATTTGTACCTCGGTCGTGAAGTGAGGCGACATCCAAGAGCTTCCGCTTCACGGCGGCACCGCAGGCAAGGTGGACGAACTGGGCTTTGCGCCATGCGGCCGTTTCGTGAATTGTCGGTGGTCGCCTAAACGGCGGCCGGGCCACCCAGCAGACGCAGTGCTTCCGCCACCGCTTGCCGGCGCACCGCGCCGCGGTCGCCCGCGAACAGATGGCGCAGCGCGGAGGTCGGGGCATCCCGGCGGGCGAGACCAAACCACACCAGCCCCACCGGCTTGTCCGCACTGCCGCCGCCCGGACCCGCCACCCCGGTCACCGCCACGGCAAGGCCAGCCTGCGAGCGGGCCAGCGCGCCCTCGGCCATGCGCCGCGCCACCGCTTCGCTCACCGCGCCGTCCGAGGCGATCAGCTCCGGCGGCACGCCCAGCATGTCCGTCTTGGCCTCATTGGAATAGGTGATGAAACCGCGGTCCACCACGTCGGAGCTGCCGGCGATCGCCGTCAGCGTCGCCGCGATCAGACCGCCGGTGCAGCTTTCCGCCGTCGCCACCTTCAGCCCGGCCGCACGGCATGCCACCAGCACCGTGTCCGCCTGTGCCATGAGGTCCTGATCAATCATACCCATTCCTCTGCGGTATCAGTCCAGCAGGCCCGGCACCGCCCAGCGCAGCCCCCACACCACCAGCGCGGCCAGCGCCCCCGCCAGCACATCGTCGGCCATCACCCCCAGCGCCCCGGGCAGACGCTCTGCCCAGCCTACCGGACCTGGTTTTGTGATGTCGAACAGCCGGAACGCCGCGAACGCCGCGAACGCGCCGAGCACCGACGGATGCGGCAGGGCCAGCAGCGCGATCCACTGACCCGCCACCTCGTCAATCACCACCCAGCCCGGGTCATCGCCGGCCCGCGCCGCGTGCACCGCCCATAGCCCGATGCCGGTGACCACGACGGCCCCCGCCAGCAGTGCCGCCGGAGACACCCAGAGCAGCGCCAGCCCCGGCAGCAGCGCCGCCAGCGACCCCGCCGTGCCGGGCGCCACCGGCACCAGGCCGGACCCGAAGAAACTCGCCACCCACCGCGCTGGGCTCATTCGAGGAATGCCTCCATGGCTGCCACCGCCTCCGGCTCGGCCAGCGTGGGCGCGTGGCCCGAGTTCGGCACCGTTGCCACCGCCATGTCCGGTCGGGCCGCCCGCATGCGCGCCACCGTTTCCGCCTGCAGCAGGTTGCTCCGCCCGCCATGCACCAGCAGCAGCGGCACCCCCGCCAAAGCGCCGAACAACGGCCACAGATCGGGCAGTTTGCCCCCGAGCGTCCGGGCGATGCGGGTGTCCCACAGCGGATGCCAGCACCCGTCCGGACCGGGCGCATAGGTCAACTGGGCAAAACCGCGCCAATCTTCATCGCTGTGCAGCGACAAATCGGGCAGCACGCGCCGCAGATGCGCCGCCGCCGCGCCGAGATCGGGCAGGGCAGGGTCGTGGCCCACATAGCGCCGCACCCACCCCGCCCCCTTGCGGCCGATCTCCGGCCCGACATCGTTCAGCACCACGCCCGCCAGCAGCCCCGGCCGCGCCGCCCCGAGCGCCATGGCAAGCAGGCCCCCGAAGCTGGTGCCCAGCACCACCGCCCGATGCACATGCGCCGCCGCGCAGACATCCAGCACGTCCCGCAGCATCGCCTCCGGCGCATAGCGCGCGACAGAACGCGCCCGCGCCGAGCCGCCACGCCCGGCATAATCCAGCGCCACAACCCTCCGCCGCGCGCCGTGCCGCGCCGCTACCCCGGCGAAATCGCCGGAGGTGCGTACGAGGCCGGGCAGGCATAGCAATGGCAGCCGGTCGCCGTTGCCCCATTCGACGACGCGCAGCTTCAGGCCATCCCAGGCGGCTACTTCGCGGGCGTTCATGTGGGGGCCGGCAGGAAGGAAGGCCAGGGCTCTGCCCTGGACCCGCCAAGGGCCGAGAGGCCCCTGGACCCCATCACTTTAGGAATGGGTTCTAAGGGCTCCGCCCTTAGCGGGTCCAGGGCAGAGCCCTGGCCTTCCCTCACGTCCGCCCCCCCAAGAGAGGATGCGGCGATGAATCGCCCCGCCGCGCGCGGTAGATCGTCTGGTTCTCGATCACCCGCTGCACGTAGTTGCGGGTTTCGTGGAACGTGATCAGCTCGATCCAGTCGATCATGTCCGTCCCATCGATGCGCGGGTCGCCATTGGCGGCCAGCCACTCCTGCACGTGGCCGGGTCCCGCATTGTAGGCGGCGACGGCCAGCGGCACGCTGCCGTTGAACCGGTCTAGCATCTCGCGCAGGTAGGCGGTGCCGAGCCGGATGTTGGTGCGCGGGTCGCCGGTCAGCGCCGGGAGGGTGATGCGCAGGCCGAGCTTGCGCGCCTCCAGGGTGGCGGTTTCCGGCATCAACTGCATCAGCCCGCGCGCCCCGGCCGGGCTGACGGTGGTGGTGTCGAAGCTGCTTTCCTGGCGGATGACGCCGAGGGCCAGCGCCGGGTCGATGCCGGCATCGGGCGGGATATCGGCGGGTGCCGGCCAGCCTGTCTGCAGCAGGGTCACGCCGTCGCGCCCGGCGCGACGGGCCAGGGTGATCGCGGTTTCCGGCAGGCCGAAGCCGGTCGCCAGCCGGGCGGTGAGGGCACGGTCGGCGGCGTCGGGAGTGATGTCGTCCAGACGAAGCAGGAAGGACTGCGCCCGGGCGGGTTCGCCCCAGCTCACCAGCCAGGCGGCGCTGCGGGTCAGCTCGCGGCCGGCGAAATCGAGGGCGCGCTGCGGGTCGGCAGACGGGTCCGGGGTCGCGGCGATGCGGGCGGCCGGGGTCTGGCCGAGAGCCAGCGCGGCCAACTGGCCGTAGAACGTCGAGGGAAAGGCGGCGGCGGCTTCGTATTCGGCGTTTGCCGCCTTGTCGTCGCCCTGGGCGGCCAGGGTTCGCGCCAGCCAGAAATGCGCCCGGCCTTGGGTGATGGCGGATTTCGAGACGCCCGCCAGGGTGCGGAAATGCGGCAGGGCGGTGTCGGGCGCCTTCAGCTTGCGCAGCGAGATGAAGCCGGCGAGGAACTCGGCGTCCAGCAGGCCCTCCCCGGCGGTCTGGGCGTGGCCGGCGGCGAGCGTATAGGCGCCCTCGGCGTCGCCCTGGCGCAGCCGGCGGCGGGCGAGGACGTTGCGCTCCTCCCAGAACGCCGCCAGACGGTCCGCCGGGGCGCGCCGCTCAGCGGTATTGCCGAGGGTCTTCCACAGGGCGAGGGCCGCTTCGTCCTGTCCGGCGCGGCGCAGCCAGCGGGCCTGTTCCAGCACGATGCCGGGGTCCTGCCGGTCGGTCTCGGGCAGCGCGGCCACCAGGGCGGGCGCGTTCGGATCGTCGCGGCGCAACGCGACGCGGGCCTCGGCGCGCGGGCGGTCGGCGGGGTCGAGGCGGGCCGCCTGCCGCCTTGCCGCGTCGGTATCGGTCCAGGCCAGGCGGTCGAACCGGGTCCATTGGTCGGCGCCGGTGATCGCCGCCGCCCAGCGCTGCAGGAAGCGCGCTTCCCAGGCCGGGTCGGGGGTGCCGGCAATCCAGGCGCGCCGGGCCAGGGCGGCCGCATCGGCGGTGCGGCCGAGCTTCGTGAACGCGTCGGCGCAGCGGACCAGAGCAGCGGGTGCGGCCACGGTGAAGGGTTTCGGCCGGTCGCATTCGGCGGCGGCGGTGGCATCGTCGGGCTCGGCGGCCAGCGCCTCGTCGCGGCGGCGGGCCAGCGCGGCTTGCATTGGCCAGTCCGGGCTGTCGGCCATGAAGGCCGAAATCTCGCCCACGCTGGCGGCGCCGGGCGCGGTCAGCCGGTAGAAGGTGACGAGCTTGCGGGCCACCGGATCGGGCAGGCGCGCGGCGGCGGCATCGGCCTCGGGCCAGCGGGCGGCGCGGATGGCGGACATCACCTCCTGCGCCCCCGCCCGCGGAGCGGCAAACAGCAATGCCGGCGGAGCGGCACACAGCAGCGCCGGCAGGGCGGTGAGGAGCGGGAGCCCGAATCGGAGAAGCAAGGAGCGCATGCCCGCTTGTACAAGCCCCGGCCTTGCGATGCACCATCCGCGCGCTTAGCTTGCCGGCCTCGCAATGCCGCGAAACGTCGAGCGGAGGCCGTGCATGTTCAAAGGGTCGTTTGTCGCCCTCATCACTCCCATGCGGGCGGACGGCTCGGTGGACGAGAAGGCGCTTGCTACCTTTGTGGACTGGCAGATCCGCGAGGGCACGCATGGCGTGGTGCCGGTCGGCACCACCGGTGAGAGCCCGACGCTGAGCCACGACGAGCACAAGCGGGTGGTGGAAATCGCGATCGAGGTGGCCGGCGGCCGCGTGCCGGTGATCGCCGGCGCCGGCAGCAACAGCACCGAGGAAGCGATCGCCCTGACCCGGCACGCCCGACAGGCCGGTGCGAACGCAGCGCTGGTGGTGACGCCCTACTACAACAAGCCGACCCAGGAGGGGCTGTTCCTCCATTACACGGCGATCGCCGATGCCGTGGACCTGCCGATCATCATCTACAACATTCCGCCGCGCAGCGTGGTGGACATGAGCGTGGAGACCATGGCGCGGCTGGCGAAGCACCCGAACATCGTCGGCGTGAAGGATGCCACCGCCAATCTGGCGCGCCCGCTGCACACGCGGCGGGCCTGCGGCGAGGATTTCTGCCAGTTTTCCGGCGAGGATCACACCGCGCTCGCGTTCCTGGCGGCCGGCGGCGTGGGCTGCATCAGCGTGACCGGCAACGTGGCGCCGCGACTGGTCAGCGCCATGCACACCGCCTGGCAGGACGGGAAGCTGGCCGAGGCGATGGCGATCCAGAACCGTCTGGTGCCGCTGCATGATGCGCTGTTTGCCGAAACCAGCCCGGGGCCGGTGAAATACGCCGCCAGCCTGCTCGGCCACACCAGCGAGACATGCCGCCTGCCGCTGGCACCCTGCTTCGAGCCCACCAAGGCCCGCGTGCGCGCGGCGATGACCGAGGTCGGCCTGCTGAATTAGGCAGCGCCGGATCGCCGCAGGCCGGCTTGCGGCACTCACGCATCTGTTAACCAGATCGACGGTATCAGTACGCACGAAATGATTGCCCCGAAGGCTCGCGCGGGTGTTGGCTTGCCCGGCAAGCTGACGGGAGCTGAGCCATGGCGGACTGGAAGGGTATCGTCGGGCGGGGTTTCACACCTGGCGCATTCCGGACCTATGTCGCGACTCTGGCTTTCTCGGCCTGGCGGCCGCAATTCGTGGTTGTCCACAACACCTCGGCGCCGCGCTTGTCGGAGTGGCACTCGACGCCCGGCGAGCAGCGCATGCGCAACCTGGAATCCTATTGCCGCGACCAGCAGGGCTGGTCGGCCGGACCGCATCTGTTCGTCGCCGATGACCTGATCTGGGTGTTTACGCCATTGACCACCAGTGGCGTCCACTCGCCGAGCTGGAACGCCGTTTCCTGGGGCGTGGAGATGGTTGGCGAGTACGAGGAGGAACCGTTCGGCCCCGCCGTGCGCGACAACACCGTCGATGCGCTGGCGGTGCTGCATGGCTGGCGCGGCATCAGCGCGGAAACGCTGCGTTTCCATAAAGAAGATCCGCTGACCACGCATAAAACCTGTCCGGGGCGGAACGTGGACAAGGCGGACCTGATCGCCCGCTTGCAGGCCCGCATGCGAGCGGACGCGCCGGGCGAGCATCTGCCTGGGCGCGATCCCGGCGATGCGACGCCGGACGACCGCGCGGACCCGCCGGCTCCCGTCGTGCAGGGACCCGCGGCTGGTGGCGGCCTCTTCACCACCATCACCGCAACGGAATTCGCCGGTGGCCCGGAATCCGGAATGCCCAGCGCCTATGGCGGGACGGTTGACGCCAACGCGCCCCAGGTCGCGCTCCCGGCCTGGCTGCCGGCGGAGCGGCGGCGGGTGCGCGTGCGCTCGGTCGCGACCGGCCAGTGGGTCGAATGCCGCGTCAACGATATCGGGCCATGGAACACGCGCGATGTCTATTGGGAAAACGGCGGCCGGCCGCTGGCCGAGGTACAGTACCGCAACCGCACGTCGGCGCAGAATGGTTCGGTGCCGGAGAACGACGCCGGCATCGACATGACGCCGGCGGTGTTCGCAGCCCTTGGCATTCCCGGGCCAGTCAATGAGCGGCAGACCCACGTGGACTGGGAATTCGTCTGAGCGACGCCGACGCTTGCTTGTAGAGTAATCGGGTGAAAGAAGGCCAGGGGCAGAGCCCCTGGCCTTCTTTCACCCGATTACTCTGCGCGCGGATCGCTGTGCGATTCCGCGCAAGCGGGTAATATCGTAGCATTGGGCGGTGACGGCGGAGGCCGGTTGAACGACGCGAACAGAGATACGGGGGAGGCCGATCTCGAGCGCCTGGCCGCCCGCGTGGCCATGCTCGCGTCCGAAGGCGGCGAGGCCGACAATGCGGGACGGGCGGTCGGCGTCCTGGCGCGTCGCCTCGGCCTGACCGGCGGCGACCTCAAGCGCATTTTTCTGGCCGGGGCCGCGAACGCGCCGGACGGGGCCGAGCGGAAGCGTCTGGAACACGAGCTCGCGTTGCTGCGCCAAAGCCTGACGCAGATCGACGCCGATGCGCGGCGGACGGTGCGCGAGCGCGACCTGCTGCGGGCGAAAAACGACCGGCTGCAGGCCAGCCTCGACCGGCTGCGGCTGGGTGCGTGGGCCTGGGGGCTGATGGGGGCAGGGATTGCGCTGGTGGTGGTGTCCGCCGGCGCCTGGCTCGAGCCAACCAGCCACGCGGCGTCGCCGCTTGTGGCCGACGAAGCCCGCGGGGACCATCGTGCCGCTATCGTGCGGCCAGGCGGGGCGCTGCTGTTTCGCGCGCCCGAGCGCGGCGGCATGCCGCTGGTTGCCCTGCCGGGGGGGCAACGCGTCGTGGTCCTCCGGCTGGTCTGGAAGGCGCTGTACCAGTGGGCGGAGATCGAGGCGCCGGGCGGCTGGACCGGCTACGTGCTGACCACCGAGATCAATCTGTCCTGATCCAGGTGCTCCTGGGCGGGGGGCGGCTGTTCATCCTTCAGCGCCACCCCGGTCAGCCGCAAGGCGCGCATGCGCCCGATCAGCCAGAGCAGCTTGTCGGCCGCCTGTGCCGGCGGCAGCCCGTCCGGGCGGATGTTGGACACGCAGTTGCGCTCGGCGTCGGTGCGCCCGCGTCGCGGCCGCCAGGTGAGGTAGGCGCCGAGGCTGTCCGGCGCGGTCAGGCCGGGCCGCTCACCGATCAGCACCAGCACCGCCTCGGCGCCGAGCGATTCGCCCACCGCGTCGCCCAGCGCCACCCGTCCCTGGGCGGCGACCATGATCGGCCCCAGGCGTTCCAGCCGTCCGGCCAGATGGGCGAGCAGGGCGGGCGCGTGGCGCTGCACGGCGGTGGCCGACAGCCCGTCGCACAGCAGCAAGGCGAGGCAGCCGGGCGCGGCCGGCAACTCGCTGCCATCGCCCAGGCTTCGGCCGAGGTCCGGGCGGAGCAGGTAGGTGGGCCGGTCCGGGCAGGCGCTGCGCACCACGCTGGCGGCGAGCCCGGCATTGCGCAGGTCGGCCAGCAGCGCCGGAATGTCCAGCGCGGCATGCACGGCGTCGCGGGCGGCGGCATGGGCGGCCTGGAAGGCGAGATGGGCGTCGGTCGGCAGTCCGTTGCCCACCCGTCCGAGCGCCACCCGGGCCGGGGTGAAGCGGCGCAGGTCGCGCCACTGCGCGGGCGCGGCCCCTTCAAGCGCGACCCCTTCAGATGGTGCGGGCGTGGTCACGCCAGCCCCACCAGCGCCGGCGACAGCTGCATCGGGATGCGCTCCGGCGTTGCCGCGGCAAGGCCCATCCGGTCCAGCCAGGCCTCAAACTCCGGCGCCGGACGCAACCCGAGGACGCCGCGCAGGTAAAGCGCGTCGTGGAACGAGGTGCTCTGATAGGAGAGCATCACATCATCCGCCCCCGGCACGCCCATCACATAGGTCACGCCGGCGACGCCCAGCAGGGTCAGCAGCGCGTCCATGTCGTCCTGGTCGGCCTCGGCGTGGTTAGTGTAGCAGACATCCACCCCCATCGGCAGGCCGAGCAGCTTGCCGCAGAAATGATCCTCCAGCCCGGCGCGGATGATCTGTTTGCCGTCATACAGGTATTCGGGGCCGATGAAGCCGACCACCGTATTGACCAGCAGCGGTTGAAAAGCCCGCGCCACCGCGTAGGCACGCGCCTCGATGGTCTGCTGATCGACGCCGTGATGCGCCCCGGCGGACAGCGCGCTGCCCTGGCCGGTCTCGAAATACATCACGTTCTGCCCGGCCGTGCCGCGCCGCAACGACAGGGCGGCGTCGCGGGCTTCGTGCAGCAGGGGCAGGGTGACGCCGAAGGCGCGGTTGGTGGCCTCGGTGCCGCCGATCGACTGGAACACCAGGTCCACCGGCGCGCCGGCCGCGATGCAGCGCAGCGTGGTGGTGACATGCGCCAGCACGCAGGTCTGGGTGGGAATGCCATAGCGGTCGCGCACGGTGTCGAGCATGTGCAGCAGGGTGGTGGTGGTGGCGACGCTGTCGGTGGCGGGATTGACCCCGATCACGGCGTCGCCGGCGCCCATCAGCAGCCCGTCCAGCGTGGCGGCGGCGACCCCGCGCGGGTCGTCCACCGGGTGGTTGGGCTGCAGCCGGACCGACAGCCGTCCGGGCAGGCCGATGGTGTTGCGGAACGCGGTGGTGACCCGGCATTTTGCCGCGACCGCCACCAGATCCTGCAGCCGCATGATTTTGCTCACCGCGGCGGCCATTTCGGGGGTCAGGCCGGGGCGCAAGTCGGCCAGGGTTTCCGGCGTGCCCTCCGCCAGCAGGACATCGCGAAAGCCGCCGACGGTAAGCGAAGCGATCGGGGCGAAGGCGACGGTGTCGTGGCCGTCGAGAATGAGACGGGTGACGTCGTCATCCTCATAGGGGATGACCGGCTCGTCCAGCAGGGTGCGCAGCGGCAGGTCGGCCAGCGCCATCTGCGCCGCCACCCGCTCGCTGGCCGAGCCGGCGGCGATGTCGGCCAACTGGTCGCCGGAGCGCGCCGGGGTGGCGCGGGCGAGCAGCGTCTTCAGGTCCGGGAAGGCGTAGCGGGTGCCGGCGATGGTGTGATGGTACGGCATGCGGTCCCTGCGGAGCGGCCTTGCACACTATGAGGGACGCGTTCAGCCGGAGGGCAAGGGGGTTAAGCAACGGCGTTGAGCAAGGAAGGAGGGGGGCTCTGCCCCGTTCCCTGGCTGCCTTTACGATTCCACTGGACTCGACGCGCCCGGGGCGTTAGATGCCGCCGTTCAACCGGAACGCGGGAGATCGGCGGCCCTTGCGGCTGCCTGATCGCATGCACCGCGGTCCCTGCAACAGGACCAGGGATACCATGGCGAAGAAGATCGTCGGCTACATCAAGCTGCAGATTCCTGCCGGCAAGGCGAACCCGTCGCCGCCGGTCGGCCCCGCGCTCGGCCAGCGCGGCCTGAACATCATGGCGTTCGTGAAGGAATTCAACGCCGTCACCGCCCAGCTGGAGCCCGGCATGCCGGTGCCGGTGGTGATCACGGCGTTCGGTGACCGCACCTTCACCTTCATCATGAAGACGCCGCCGAACACCTACTTCCTCAAGAAGGCGGCCGGCATCCAGAAGGGCACCACCACCCCGGGCAAGGGTGCGGCCATCGGCCGGGTGACCATCAGCCAGCTGCGCGAGATCGCCGCGACCAAGATGAAAGACATGAACGCCAACGACGTGGACGGCGCCGTGCGCATGCTCGCCGGGTCGGCCCGCTCAATGGGCCTCACCGTGGTGGAGGGCTGAGCCGATGGCACACGATAAGCGGCTCAAGGCAGCCTATGCCACCGTCGATCGCGCCAAGTCGCTCCCGCTCGCCCAGGCGATCGCCCTGGTGAAGCAGAACGCGAAGGCCAAGTTCGACGAGACCGTCGAGATTTCCATGAACCTGGGCATCGACCCGCGCCACGCCGACCAGATGGTGCGCGGGCTGATCAGCCTGCCCAACGGCACCGGCAAGACGTTGCGCGTCGGCGTGTTCGCCCGTGGCGCCAAGGCCGAGGAGGCGCTGGCCGCCGGGGCCGACGTGGTCGGGGCGGAAGATCTGGCCGAGAAGATCCAGGCCGGCGAATTCAATTTCGACCGCTGCATTGCCACACCCGATCTGATGGCGCTGGTCGGACGGCTCGGCAAAATCCTCGGGCCGCGCGGCCTGATGCCGAACCCCCGCCTGGGCACCGTGACCATGGACGTGAAGGGCGCCATCCTGGCCGCCAAGGCCGGTCAGGTCGAGTTCCGCGCTGAGAAGGCGGGCATCGTGCATGCCGGCATCGGCAAGGCGAGCTTCCCGGCCGAGAAGCTGGTGGAGAACGCGAAGGCCTTCGCCGACGCCATCGTCAAGGCCAAGCCGACCGGCGCCAAGGGCACCTATGTGCAGAAGGTGGCGCTGAGCTCCACCATGGGGCCGGGCGTGCGGGTGGACGTGGCCTCGATCGCCGGCTGACAAGAGATACGCCGGCCCTTTGGGGCCGCCAGTTAACAAGAGATACGCCGGCCCTTTGGGGCCGGCGGGCAGGGGGCGGGAGCCCCCGTACCTGTCCGAGACCGTTCGTGACGCACCCGGGCTTCCCGGGTCGTCCTAAGGGGTTCCGCCCGCGCACGGGAGACGGGGAAGCCGAGGGTAATGCGGGCCGCAAGGCCCCTGATCCCCTGGCGGTTCCGGCTACGGGGCCTGCCGCGCAGCGCGGTTGGTTCCGCATGGACAGGCGAACCGGGTCCGCCCGGGCGCCTGTGGCGCTCGTGCGGCCCAGAGGGCAACCCGGCCGGGTGCGGTCCATACGCACCAGGCCTGACAGGAGACGGGTTTTTGGACCGTACGGAGAAGCGCGAATTCGTCGCCTCCCTGGCGTCCGTCTTGGCAGACGTGTCCCTGGTCGTGGTCACCCAGCCCAAGGGGTTGACCGTGGCCGAGGCTACCGATCTGCGCCGACGGATGCGGGCTGCCGGGGCGACTTACAAGGTCGCGAAGAACCGGCTGGCCACGCTCGCCTTGGATGGGACCCAGTTCGAGGGCATCAAGCCGCTGCTGAAGGGACCGACCGCGCTCGCGTGGTCGAAGGACCCGGTGGCCGTGGCGAAGGTGGCCGTCGAGTTCGCCAGGATCAACGATAAGTTCGCCGTGCTCGGCGGCGCGCTCGGAACCCAGACGCTCGATGCGGCTGGGATCAAGGCGCTGTCCGAGCTGCCGTCGCTGGATGCGCTGCGGGCGCGGCTGGTGGGGATGATTCAGACCCCTGCCACCCGGATTGCCGGCATTCTCCAGGCGCCGGGCGGGCAAATCGCACGGGTGCTGGCGGCCTACGCCAAGAAGGACGAGGCCGAAGCCGAGGCGGCCTGACCGCTGCCGGTCCGATCGCGGCCCCGGGGCTCCGCCCGGCGGGGAGGCGACCGGATTGCGTAAACGTTATGGCAGGTCAGCGCAAGCGGGCTTGCATGGAACCGACCAGGACTTAGATTAGGGATGCATGATAATGGCTGATCTTGCGAAACTGGTGGACGAGCTGTCCAGCCTCACCGTGCTGGAAGCCGCCGAACTGTCGAAGCTGCTTGAGGAGAAGTGGGGCGTTTCCGCCGCCGCACCGGTTGCCGCAGCGGCCGCGCCGGTCGCCGCCGCGGCCGCTGCGCCGGTCGAGGAGCAGACCGAGTTCACCGTCATTCTGGCCAAGTCTGGCGACAAGAAGATCAACGTCATCAAGGAGATCCGCACCATCACCGGTCTCGGGTTGAAAGAGGCGAAGGATCTGGTCGAGGGCGCGCCGAAGACGGTGAAGGAATCCGTGAACAAGGACGAGGCGGCGAAGATCAAGAAGGTGCTGGAAGAGCAGGGCGCCACTGTCGAGATCAAGTAGGCAGCGACAACACCATCCCCGGGGGCGTGCCCCCGGGGTTCCCGGTTTGAAACGGGCGGAGGCTTCCCGGGCAGGGTGTCCGGGGGTTTCCGTCCGCGCTTCTGTTTTCGCGCCGGGGAAACGGCCGCCGGGCCGGGCGGGATGTGCGGCGGCAAGACTGATGACGGCACGACTGGCGGCGGCGAGACTGGCGATGCCGAGACAGACCACGACTGGACCGGCCACCGCAAGACCGATGGCGATCACACTGACGACGGCAAGACTCGTGACGAAACGACTGGCGACAACATCACTGGCGACCAGACTCCGGGCGGTCCGGGGCGCGTACGGGACCGCAGGCCGAGACAATTCGGCGGTACATCTGGACGGGGCAGCAGGACAGGCATGAACGCAATCTCGAGGCCGTTCACCGGGAACAAGCGCATCCGCAAGAATTTCGGGCGCATCCCCGAAGTGGCGCCGATGCCCAACCTGATCGACGTGCAGCGCGCCAGCTATGAGGCGTTCCTGCAAATGACCACGCCGCATGACAGCCGGACCAATACCGGGCTGCAGGAGGTGTTCAAGTCGGTCTTCCCGATCGACGATTTCGCAGGCCGCGGCCGCCTGGAGTTCGTTTATTACGAGCTCGAGGAACCCAAATACGACGTCGAGGAATGCATCCAGCGCGGCATGACCTATGCCGCCCCGCTGAAGGTCATCCTGCGCCTGATCGTCTGGGACGTGGACGAGGACACCGGCGCCCGCTCGATCCGCGACATCAAGGAGCAGCCCGTCTACATGGGCGACATGCCCCTGATGACGGATAACGGCACCTTCATCATCAACGGCACCGAGCGCGTCATCGTCAGCCAGATGCACCGCTCCCCGGGCGTGTTCTTTGACCACGACAAGGGCAAAACCCACTCCTCGGGCAAGTACCTGTTCGCCGCCAGGGTGATCCCTTATCGCGGCTCGTGGCTCGACTTCGAGTTCGACAGCAAAGACCTCGTCTACGTGCGCATCGACCGCAAGCGCAAGCTGCCGGTCACCACGCTGCTCTATGCGCTGGAGAGCCAGTACGCCACCGAGCTCCGCCAGGCCCGCGAGGCGCAGGGCGAGCCGGTGGATGTTACCGAGATCCGCGGCATGGACGCCGAGGAGATCCTCAATTCCTTCTACGGTCAGGTGGTGTTCTCCAACACCGCCAAGGGCTGGGCGCGGCCGTTCGACCCGGAGGCATTCCGCGGCCAGAAGCTGCTGGAGCCGCTGGTGGACGCCGACACCGGCGAGGTTGTGGCCGAAGCCGAGGCCAAGCTGACCGCCCGCGTGGTCAAGCGCATCGCCGAGAAGACCAGCGAAGTGCTGGTCGGCCGCGCCGACCTGCTCGGCCGCTTCGTCGCCGACGACCTGGTGAATGCCGAGACCGGCGAGATCTACGCCGAGGCCGGCGAGGAACTGGGCGAGGCACGGCTCGCCGCCCTGGAGGCCGCCGGCATCGACCGGCTGCCGACGCTGGCGGTTGACCAGCAGAACGGCCCGTGGATTCGCAACACGCTGGCCGTGGACAAGAACTCCAACCGCGACGACGCGCTGATCGACATCTACCGCGTCATGCGCCCGGGCGAGCCGCCAACGCCGGAGACCGCCGAGGCGCTGTTCCGCGGCCTGTTTTTCGACCCCGATCGCTACGACCTCTCGGCGGTCGGCCGGGTGAAGATGAACATGCGGCTGGGCTTCACCGACGTTGCCGACAGCGTGCGGGTGCTGCGCAAGGAGGACATCCTGCGCACGGTGAAGATCCTGTGCGAGCTGAAGGACGGCCGCGGCCAGATCGACGACATCGACAACCTCGGCAACCGCCGGGTGCGCTCGGTCGGCGAACTGATGGAGAACCAGTACCGCGTCGGCCTGCTGCGCATGGAGCGGGCGATCCGTGAGCGCATGGGCAGTGTCGATATCGACACGGTGATGCCGCACGACCTGATCAATGCCAAGCCGGCGGCAGCGGCGGTGCGCGAATTCTTTGGCAGCAGCCAGCTTTCGCAGTTCATGGACCAGACCAACCCGCTCTCGGAGGTCACCCATAAGCGGCGCCTCTCCGCCCTCGGCCCGGGCGGTCTGACGCGCGAGCGTGCCGGCTTCGAGGTGCGCGACGTGCACCCGACGCATTACGGCCGCATCTGCCCGATCGAGACGCCGGAAGGTCCGAACATCGGCTTGATCTCCTCGTTGAGCATGTTCGCCCGCGTCAACGAATTTGGTTTCATCGAAACCCCCTACCGCAAGGTCGAAGCCGGCCGCG
>CAIXDS010000216.1 GCA_903918195.1 uncultured Acetobacteraceae bacterium
AGCGGCCACGTCGTCGCGGGCGGCCTCCCGGTGCGCCGCGTGCTCGCCGCGCGTCTCGGCCACCAACTCACGGTAGGCGGCGCGTGGGGCGGGATCGTAGGCCGCCTCGGCCGCCAGCTGGTCGAGATTGAACTCCTGGCCACGATCCTCGCCGATCAGGCCGACCGCATCGGCGCGGCACTGCCGGCAATGCCGCATCACCTTGGCGCCCCCTTCGAGGCGGTCCTGTAATGCCCTCAGCTCGGCCGGCGTCGGGCCGCGCTGACCGGCGAGGCCGAAGGCGGTGCCATGCGCCGGATCCGAGATCAACGGCATGATGTTATGCACGAACGCGCCCATGCCAGTGACGACGCGGTTCACCTCCACCAGATGCTCGTCGTTGACACCGGGGATCATCACCGAGTTCACCTTGGCCAGAATACCGTGGCCGACCAGCATTTTCAGCCCAAGCATCTGCCGCTCGTGCAGGATGCGGGCGGCTTCCAAGCCGGTGTGGCGCTGATGGCCGAAGAAGATCCACGGATGGATGCGCGCGCCGATCTCGGGATCGATGAAGTTAATGGTGACGGTGACGTGGTCAACTCCCATGGCCGCGATGGCGTCCACATGATCGGGCAAGGCAAGCCCGTTGGTGGAGAGACATAGCCGTAGGTCGGGAATGACGGATTGAACGCGCTTGAACGTCTCACTCGTGTGGCGCCAGTCATAGACGGCATCACCCGGGCCGGCGACGCCGAGAACTGACAACTGGGGCACGGCATTGGCGACCGCGACCACCTTGCGCGCCGCCTGCTCGGGGGTAAGCTTTTCGGAAACGACGCCGGGGCGGCTTTCGTTGGCGCAGTCGTATTTGCGATTGCAATAATTGCACTGGATATTGCAGGCGGGAGCGACGGCGACGTGCATGCGGGCGAAATAGTGGTGCGCCTCTTCGGCGTAGCAGGGGTGATTCTTCACACGTTCCCATACAGCCGGGTCCATACCCGATGGGGCTTGCGACGAACCGCAGCCCGAGGAGGAACAAACGTCTGCCGCGCTGGTGGTGGGCGGGGCGGCTGGCGCCAGCAGGCTTTCCAGGGTGATGATCTGCGCCACGGTCTGTTCCTCTGGCTTGGTCGTGACGACATACGCAAGCTTGGTGCCAATGGCTGGACGGCACCGCCGGCGAGGCATTCCGCCGGTTCCACCGACGGCAGACGGTGTCCGTGCGGGAACTGCGTCCGAATTTCCTACGTTTCCGTACGATCAAGCGCGCATCAGCACGAAAAAGTACTAGGTCGACGCAGATCGCCGGCGAATCGGCGATGGCATGATGGCCTCGCTTGCAGTTACCCCAACCGCAGCTGCCAAGTGTGGCGTCGTCAAGACTCCCGCCTAGAATCGCCTGATCGGAATCTTGTGCTTGCGCAGAGCGTATCCGAGTTGCCTGGGGGTCAAGTTCAGCAGGCGCGCTGCCTTCGCCTGCACCCAGCCCGACTTCTCCATCACCGTCAGCAATTCGTCGTGCTCCGATGAAACGTCGGCACACGGGACCCGGGCTGCACAGAATCCTGAAATTCTCATAAATGCGATAAAGCGCGAGATCGGCGCGCGGCGGTGGAGCCTGTCGTTGCTGCGTGTTCACCGATACCGAAATGGCTGAGTGGCCTTGCGTTGGAGCGCGCCCATCGCTGTCATGCGACCCGGCCGATGATGACCCTGTCGGAGGGGAAGCACAGTGTCGCACGCTGTCCGACTTTGGCTCTCGCGGCCGTGGGACCTTCGATAAGCGCGATTCCGGTCAGCCCCGAACCAAGATCGACGGCTACCTCGCCGGTATTTCCGCCGCGGACTACATGCGAGATTTTGCCGGTGAGCCGGTTCGGATCGCTCCCGAT
>CAIXDS010000217.1 GCA_903918195.1 uncultured Acetobacteraceae bacterium
AGGGGCCGAGAGGCCCCTGGACCCCATTCGGTTAGAGGGTCTTAGGAGAGAGGGGGGTGAGGAGAGGCCGATGCCCCTCCTCACCCCCCTCTCTCCTAAGACCCTCCAAGTGGCGGGGTCCAGGGCAGAGCCCTGGCCTTCCTTTACCTTGCCCGCCCGCCTGGCCTGGCGCCAATTGCGTGCCGGCCGCGCCAGGCTGATCTCGGCGATCGCCGGGGTGATGTTCGCCTGCGTTCTGGTTTTCATGCAGCTCGGCTTCCGCGCCGCCCTGTTCGACAGCGCCACCGGCCTGCCGCAGGCCCTGCGCGGCGAGCTTTTCCTGATCCATCCGCTGACCCAGGCGCTGTTCCGCACCGAGCCGATGCCGCGTAGCCGGGCGTTCCAGGCGCTGGCGGTGCCCGATGTGGCGAGCGCCGTGCCGGTCTATCTGTCGCAGGCCAGTTGGCGGAACCCCGTGACCGGGCGAAAGCGTGCCATCCAGCTGGTGGGGATGGATGCCGAGGCGGGCGCGGTCGATTTCCCCGGCCTCGCCGCCCTGGTGCCGGCCCTGAAGCAGCCCGACACGGTGGCGTTCGACCGCCGCTCCCGCCCCGAATTCGGCGATGTCGCCGGACTGCTGGCACGCGAGGGACCGTTCGAGGGGGAGTTGGGCAGCCGGCGGGTCTTGGTGGTGGGCACGGTGGAGCTGGGGCCGAGCTTCGGCGCGGATGGCAACGTGGTGCTCAGCGAGACCAATTTCCGCCGGGTGATGAAGGACCGCCTGGCCAGCAACGCCGACCTGATCGCCCTGCGGTTGCGCCCGGGGGCCGATGTCGCCTCGGTCAAGGCCCAACTGGCGGCGGTACTGCCCGAGGACGTGCAAGTGGTGACCCAGCCCGAGCTGGTCGCCTGGGAGCGCCATTACTGGGAAGTCGGGACGCCGATCGGCTTCATCTTTGCGTTCGGCAGCCTGATGGGGCTGATCGTCGGCATGGTGATCGTCTACCAGATCCTGTTTTCCGACATCTCCACCCACCTGCGCGAATACGCCACGCTGAAGGCGATGGGGTTCTCGCAGGGCTATTTGCGCCAGGTGGTGATGGCGGCGGCGTTTATTCTGGCGGTGCTGGGCTTCCTGCCGGGCCTGTTGCTGTCCTGGGTGCTGTATGGGGTGGTGGCCGGCGCCACCTTCCTGCCGCTGCACATGGAGGCGCCGCGCGCCGTGCAGGTTTTCGCGCTGATCTTCGCCATGTGCTCGGCCGCCGGGCTGCTCGCCATGCGCAAGCTGCGCGATGCCGACCCGGCCGACATGTTCTGATGCGCGCGCCGATCGAACTGGAGGGCGTGTGCTACGCCTTTGGCACCGGCGAACTGGCGCGCCCGGTTCTGCGCGATGTGCACCTGTCGGTGGGTCCGGGCGAGATCGTGCTGCTGACCGGCCCCTCCGGCAGCGGCAAGACCACGCTGCTGACCCTGATCGGCGCGCTGCGGGCCATGCAGACCGGGCGCTGCACGGTGCTCGGGCAGGAGCTGATGGGGGCGAGCGAAGCGGCGCGGGTTCGCCTGCGCCGGCGCATCGGTTTCATCTTCCAGCACAACAACCTGCTGGGCTTCCTGACCGCGCGGCAGAACGTGGCGATGACGCTGGAACTGGTGCCCGCCAGCGGCGAGGCCGAGCGGCTGGCGCATGCCGGGGCGATGCTGGAGGCCGTGGGGCTGGGCGATCGTGCCGATGTGCTGCCCTCCAAGCTCTCCGGCGGGCAGCGCCAGCGCGTGGCGGTGGCGCGGGCGCTGGTCGGCGGCCCCGGTCTGGTGCTGGCCGACGAGCCGACGGCGGCGCTGGACCGGCAGACCGGGCACGAGGTGATGGAGCTGTTGCGCGACCTGGCGAAGCAGCGCGGCGTGCCGATCCTGATGGTGACGCACGATCCGCGTATCGTGGACCTTGCCGACCGGGTGGTGGCGATCGAGGACGGGCGGGTGGTGTAAAGGCAAGCCAGACCGCCGCCTCAATCTCCCTGGATTATCCCGCCGCTGGTCGCCGTCGCGCGGGTTCAGCCCGGCGGACAACCGGCGGCGTGGCCGGCACCGTCTTTGTCGCTGTCGCGACGGCTTTCCGCGCGGGTGCCTTGGCTGGCGCTTTCGGGGCGGCGGCCTTCTTCGGTTTCACCGCGACCGGCCGGGGCAAAGTCTTGCGCGATGCGGTCGCCTTGGCGGCTGCCGGCCGGGTCGGCTTGGATGGCGCCGTCTTTGTCGTTGTCGCGACGGCGTTCCGCGCCGGTGCCTTGGCTGGCGCTTTCGGGGCGGCTACCTGCTTCGGCTTTGCCGCGACCGGCCGGGGCAGGGGTTTGAGCGCTGCGGTCGCTTTCGGAGCTTCCGACGCCGCTGCCGCACGAAAGCCGCCGCGTGGCTTGGCTTTCCCGGCCGGCTGCGCTGCCGCCGGTGCGTCGCCCTCGGCCATATCCAGGCCGAACAGGGCCGAAACATCGTCGGATTGCAGCACGCGGCCGGTGGCGGGACCCTGCTTCGTCATCGGCAGCGTCGTGTCGATCCGCGTCACCAGCTCGGCCTCATCCACCGCGCGCAGCCGGAACAGCAATTCCGGCTTATGGTCGAGCCGCGCGCCGACACCATACAGCACCGCCGCCACATGCTTGCACATCGATGCATGGTCCGGACAACTGCACGAAAAGCGGATGTCGGAGGGCCGGGGAAACAACCCGTTCTCCTGCCGGCACAGCCGTTCCATGACGCCCTTGGAGAACCGGCCCTGCAGCAGCTCGACGAGGGAGTCGATGCCGCCCGCGCAATCCTTGCAGATCGCCTGCCACTTTGCTGGAGGTTCTTCCTTGATGCTGATGGCGACGCGGTAGATTTCCGATCCGCTGACCAACGCCGTCACCTCGCCCGGCGCGATCTGCAGATCGAGCACCGAGCCGTTGCGCACATAGGTGCGCCCGCGCGGCAGCCGGTTCTCGTAATCCTGGTAGGATTCCATATTGTCGCACCACGCCTTTCCCCAGAACGTGGTGGCGATGGCCCGCCCCGAAATCGTTACCGGCGCCAGGGTCTGGCCCTTCTTGCGCAACTTCTCCACCGCGCGCGCGGCGTTGACGCGGCGCTGTGCGACCGGGACGTAGGGTGCCCATCCTCCATAATAGCGTGACACCGTCTTCACTCCTTCACCGCGGTGTTCAGATCGAGCGCGACGAGCCGCAGCAGCGCCTCATCCGTCATCTCCGTCAGGTTCATCTCGCCGCCGCCGGCCAGCAGGCTATCAGACAGGACCTGCTTCGATTCGATCAAGCTGTCGATCTTTTCCTCGACGGTGCCGCGGCAGACGAATTTGTGCACCAGCACGTTCTTTTTCTGGCCGATGCGGAAAGCGCGGTCGGTCGCCTGGTTCTCCACCGCCGGGTTCCACCAGCGATCGAAATGCACGACATGCGAGGCCGCGGTCAGCGTCAGCCCGGTGCCGCCCGCCTTCAGCGACAGCACGAAGAACGGCACCGTCTCGTCTTCCTGGAAGGTCCGCACCAGGTCACGCCGCTGCTTCACCGCGGTCCCGCCGTGCAGCACCAGCCCGGTGCGACCGAATATCTCCCCCAGAAACGCCGCCAGCGGGGCGGTGACCTCGCGGAACTGGGTGAATACCAGCATCTTCTCCTGCCGCGCCGCTATCACTTCGGCGATTTCGCGTAAGCGCGCCAGCTTGCCGCTATCCGCCTCGGCCCAACTGCCGTCGTTCAGCCATTGCGAGGGATGGTTGCAGATCTGCTTGAGCCGCATCAGAAAGGCCAGCACCATCCCCTTGCGCTGGATGCCGTCGGCTTCCTCCAGGCTGCGCGCAAAATCCTCGACCGCCTGTGCATACAGCGCCGCCTGCTTGCGGCTGAGATGGCAATGGGCGCGGAGTTCGGTCTTGTCGGGCAGATCGGCGATGATCGCGCGGTCGGTTTTCATCCGCCGCAGGATGTAGGGACGCACCAGTTCGCGCAGCGGCCCGTACGGGTTTTCTGTCCGCTCGGCCAGCGCCTTGGTGTATTTGGTGAACTGCTTGGCCCCGCCCAGCAGCCCCGGATTGACGACATCGAAAATCGACCACAGATCGCCGAGACTGTTCTCGACCGGCGTGCCGGTCAGCGCGATGCGGGCCTGCGCCTTGAGCGCCCGGGCCGCCTTGGTCTGCTTGGCGCCCGGGTTTTTCAGCGCCTGCGCCTCGTCGAAAATCACCAGCCGCCACGCGGTGTCGCCCAGCGCCGGCAGGCGCAGCAGCGTGCCGTAACTGGTGATCGCCAGATCGAGCCCGGCCGGCGAGAATGTCCTGATCTCGTCAGCTTGCATCGCCGAGGGATGGACGATTTTGGTGGCGAGGCCGGGGGCGAAGCGCTCGATCTCCGCCGCCCAGTTGGCCAGCAGCGAGGCCGGCGCGACCAATAAGCAGGGCGGCAGTTTCCCGCCGCCGCCGCGCTGGCGTTGCACCAGCAGCAGCGCCAGCACCTGGATGGTTTTGCCCAACCCCATGTCGTCGGCCAGGCACGCGCCCAGCCCGAGCCCGGACAGTAGATGCAGCCATTGCACACCGGCTTTCTGGTACGGCCGCAGCGTGCCGTGCAGCGCCGGGCCGGGATCGACGCCGGTGCCATCCGGCGCCCGCAGCGCCTTCAGCGTTTCCGCCAGCCACGGCCCGGCGGCCACGCGCGACCAGTCGGCGACCGCGGCGTCGGCGGCATCCTCGGTGAGCGCGGCCCCCGCCAGCATCCGCATCGCCTCGGCGAAGCTTATGCCCTCCGCATGCGCACGCTCCTCCGCCGCGCGGAACTGCCGCAGCGCGCGTTCCAGCCGCTCGCGGTCCACTTCGACCCATTGGCCGCGCAGCAGCACCAGCCCCTCGGTGCCGGCGAGCAGCGTGTCGATCTCGGCGTCGCTCAGGGTCTCGCCGTCCAGTGTCATATCCACGGCGAAATTCAGCAGCCCGTCCAGCCCGAGCTTCGAGGGCGCGCGGGTGCCGACCGTCGCCGTGACCACCGGGCGCGCCGGGCGGCCGGTGCGCCAGGAGGCGGGCATACGCACCACCACGCCCGCGTGTTCCAGCTCGGCCGCACTCGCCAGGAACCGCGACGCTTCCTGCGCGCTCCAGCGCAGCGGGTGATAGATCTCGCCGGCATCGACCATCGGTCGCAGCCAGGCGCAGGTCTCGGCCGCCCGCTGCACCGGCACCAGCAGCGACAGCAGCTTGCTGCGGTTCGCCGCGCCGGCGTATTCGCGCAGCGCCTGGCCCAGCGGCAGGTGTTGCGCGCGGGCCTGCGCCGAGAGTTGCGTGGTGTAGGTGGCCATGAAGGCGAACGGCGCCTCCGGATCGCGGCGATTCTCGGCCAGATTGAAATGCACGCGGCCGACGAGGTTCCAGGCCGGGTTCAGCTTCTTGAGGAAGCTTTGCAGATCGGTTTTGGCCGCGGCGAGGGCGGCCGAGGAAGCCGCCGCCAGCCCGGCCCACAGGGCGCGCAAAACGTCCGCGGTCAGGTATTCGGCGCCGGTCATCATCGGCGCCGTCAGCACCAGCGAGGCGAGGTCCGCCTCGGTTGGCGCCGGAACGTCTGGCAGGACCGCGGTTTCCGTGCCGGGTTCGTGCATGCACAGCGCCGCCACGTAGCGGGCGGCAAAGCCGCGCCACCAGACAAAAACCGGCGGCAGCGCCTGACCAACCTCGCCGGCGCCCAACTGCAGGAGCCCGGGGCCACTGCCCCGGGCGAATGCCCCGGCCAGACGCGCCGCCACGGCCTCGTCCAGGCCGGGCGCGTCTCCGGTGGTTTCGCAGACCAGATGGCCGTGCGGCGTCAGTCGCAGAGCGAGATGGATCATGCAGGAGTATTAGGCGATCCGTACCGCCAACAAAAAGGGGACCAGGGACCAGGCCCCTGGACCCCATTCTGGTTCAGGCCAGGCCGCCGGCCTCTCGGCGCACTTCCGCCACCGCGGCCTTGGCCGCTTTCGCCATCAGGCTGCTGTCGCTCATGATCGTGGTCAGCCGGAACCCCATGCCGATTGCCCGCGCGGCATAGGCGGCACTGCCGGTGTGGATGCCGGCATACAGCCCGCGCTCGCCGCAGGCCGCGATCAGTTTCGCGTAAATCTCCAGGAAAAACGCGTCCTCGTGGTCGAACTTCGGCGTGCGGCCATAGGAAAACGCCAGATCGGTCGGCCCGACATACACCCCGGCAATGCCGGGCACGTCGAGAATCTCCTCCATGTTCTCGACCGCCTCGCGCGTCTCGATCATCGGCAGCACGAGCGTTTCGTCATTGGCGGTCACCTGATAACCGGAGGCCTCGCCATACAGACCGGCGCGGATCGGACCGTTGGAGCGGGCGCCGCGCGGCGGATACTTGGCAGAGCGGACCAGCGCCTCCGCCTCGCCCCGATTATTCACCATCGGGCAGATCACGCCCATCGCACCGCCATCCAGCACTTTGCCGATAATGCCCGGCTCGTTCCACGGCACCCGCACCAGCGGTGTCACCGGATGCGCCTGCATGGCCTGAAAACACTGCACCATGGACAAATAGTCCTGCACCCCGTGCTGCAAATCCACGGTGATGCTGTCGAAGCCGCACTGCGCCATCACCTCGGCCGAAAAGCCGGACGGAATGGCAAGCCACCCATTCACGGCGGCTTTGCCGGCGGCCCAGAGTTGCTTGAGCCTGTTGGCCATGCGCCGCTTTTTCCCCGCCGGACGGTGGATAACGCTAGGCCCGGGGGCGGATCGGGTCAATTCGCGGGGGAGGGGACTGCAGCGGATGGGTTGCGCGGTCGCGTTCCGGTTTGAACGTCGGCAAAGGGCGGGTAACCGGGATGCAGCATCGGTCAGGCCGGAACCGGAGCACCCGATCGACCGCTCCGGACGGGGGTCTGGACAGATTTCAAATTAAGTATATCAAAAAAAGACAGTCACCGCTTTGAACGTTCGCCTCCTGTTCACGGCTCAGAGGCGGCGGGAGCGGCGACCAACCCCGAGGCGGACGCCCTGCGTATCGCCCGCGCCTCCGGCGGCAGGATGTGGCGGAGGCGCTCGCATGCCGGCGCCGGATGCCGGCGAGCCGTGGCCAGACCTTGCTCGCGCTGAAGGACACGTTTCCGCCCGCCCGCCGGAAGGCAATTGCAAATCATGCGCAGGCTTCTTATCATGACACAAAGGTGACAAAGCCGATAAACTCGTTCGGCTGCGGGACTCCGATCGGGCATGGTGTCGCGGGTCAGGTTCTGTCGGCAGCCGTATCCGGGGAGCGGCGGTAAAAAGGGGACGGTGATGACGAACGACGCGTTTCAATCCATCGGTGGAAAGTCGATCAAGGAAGAACACGACGCGCTTATTGAACAGATCAATGTGATAGACCGGCTACTGCACGTGAATTCTCGCGATGCAGAACGGATAATACTGTCTGTAAGGAATTTGCTCGAAACTTCCAGAATTCACTTCCAGAATGAAGAGCTTATTATGGCAGAGACGAATTATGGTGCATTGTTAATGCATAAGCGCGATCACGATTATCTTAGAACGAGTCTAATTATATTTCTCGAGTCTATCGAGCATAACGCCGGTGCAGCAGTGGATGACATCGGAATTAATCTAAGAAGCTGGCTGGAATTTCATATAAACAAGTTTGACAATGCTTATGTTGAATTCCTAACAAGGCAGGAGCAATAGGTTCAACGCACAACGCCCGCACGAAACTGACGAGCGCTGACGCCAACCGCGGGCGAACACAATCGCCCGACCGCGGACGTCGGTTTGCACCGAACCGCGGGGGATCGCTGGCGGGTTTCGTCTTGCGCGAAAAAAAGCGGGTCGCGGGGCCTCGGCCCACGCGCGGTCAGAACGCGGACCGCCGTTGCCATCCGGCAACCAAAGGGTCACTTGTCGTGGCTAACTCCAGGCCGCCAGGGCCAAACGCCCGAAATCGAGATTAGCGCACCAACAGCGGGCCATTGAAAACAAAAAAGCTTTTTGGTTCATAAACCAAGTGTATAATGCGAGGGTGATTCAGGACTTTACGCCCCGCCTCGATATCCTCCCGACGCCGCAGCGCCGGTTGTGGGACGAGCTTGCCGCCGTGCCCCCGGAATTCGTGCTCTACGGCGGGACGGCGATCGCCTTGCAGCTTGGGCACCGGCAATCCGTGGACTTCGACTTTTTCGCCAATCGTCCGCTCGATCCCAACCATCTGGTTCCCGCCATTCCCTTCCTTGCCGCCGCGACGGTCACGCAGCGCGAACCGAATACGTTCAGTTGCCTTGTTGACCGAGGCGGCACGGTAAAGCTGTCCTTCTTCGGGTTGCCGGGCATCCCGCGCTTATTGCCTCCGCTGATCGCGCCGGACACCGGTTTGCAGGTGGCCTCGCTTCTTGATCTGGCAGGTATGAAGGCGTCCGTGGTGCAGATGCGCGCCGAGGCCAAGGACTATCTCGATATCGACGCCATCCTGACAGATGGCCGCATCGACCTGCCGACAGCTCTTGCGAGCGCGCGGGCGATCTATGGCCAGGCGTTCAATCCTCTCGCCACCCTGAAAGCCCTCGCCTACTTCGAGGACGGCACCGTGTGGCGCTTGCCGCAGGCCGTCAAAGACCGGCTCGTGCAAGCAGCCCGCGCCGTCGATCTCGACCGCCTGCCGGTCATCGCCGCGCCGGGGCGCCCACCCGACCACCATCCGGGGTCAGCCCGATGAAGCCGATCCCACAAACGCCCGAGACGGAGCAATTGGCCCGCCGGCTGGTCTGGTTTGAAGAGCCGCGCGATGCTTTGGCCGACCCGGTTCGGTTTATCGCCTATGCGCTGGAGTCGGCGACGCATGAGGACATGAAGCTGCTGCGCCAATACGTGACCGAGGCCGACATCCTGGAAACGCTGACCACTCCGCCACCCGGCATCATCAGGGCGCGCTCCTGGGCCTATTGGAATGCCCGGATGGGAAATTATCCGGCCCCGCCTTTGCCGACGCGGAATTTAGGGTAATCGCGTGATCTACGGCTATGCCCGGGTCTCGACCGACGGCCAGAGCGTTGACGCCCAGCTGCGCCAACTGATCAAGGCCGGATGCAAGAAGGTGTTCCGCGAGGTGGCGGGCGGAGCCAGGACCGACCGCGCCCAGTTTCGCCGAGCGCTCGACCAACTCGCCCCCGGCGACGTGCTCATGGTGACGCGGCTTGACCGGTTGGCGCGCTCGACCCGCGAGCTGTTGAACACCCTGGCCGCGATTACCGCCAAGGAGGCCGGATTCCGGTCCCTCGGCGACACCTGGGCCGACATCACGACGCCGCACGGCCGCCTGATGCTCGCCGTGGTCGGCGGGCTGGCTGAGTTCGAGCGCGACCTTATCCACGCTCGCGCTGGCGAAGGCCGCAGCCGGACGAAATCGCGCGAGCAACACATGGGGGGCGACCGCCGAAGCTAGCCCAGCAGCAGCAGACGGAAGTACGGGCCGAGGTCGCGTGTAGCGCGACCCTCAAGGAGTTGGTGCGGGGCCACAATGAAGGCAGGGCGACGATTTTACGACTGGCGACATAACGCCAATATGGTATAGAAAGATGAAAAAACAATCAAATCGCTCGAAGAGGGGCGCACCACGGCGGTCAGGTAAAGTGCAACCTAAGCCGCCATTGTCACCGCAACAAGGGCGGCTGCTAAGTTGCCTGCGCAATCACGTTTTGAAGACGGCATTTAGCCTTGTTGCGGGAATCTCTGCAATAGTCGGGATTGTCTCATGGGCTGAACCGCATTTGGGTGTGAACCTTTGGCCGTGGCCGACCGAGCCGGAGATCACTGCCCAAAATTCCAACAACGGATCATCGGAGACTCTCCCATTCTCTATAACCCATCGCAGCGTATTTTTCCCGATTGGGCGAGCCGAACTTAGTTGTAACCTGAACCTTCTGTATTTCATGGATGCCGACCAAAAAACCGGAATAATTAGAGACCAGACCTTCAGTGAAGGAGCCGCAGCTATCGACCCCAATACTAGCTACCAATGCGACTCCAAATTTGTGCGCATTCTGCCTAATGGGTCACTTGAATTGGGTTTCCATTCGGGTATATCGATGGCAACTAAACTGGGGGTTTTTCGCCCACCGATGACCGTTTTGAAAATGTGCGTTGAAATCAAAGGAGACTACGAAATTCTGGGATCAAAAAAATCCTTTAATTCGGCCATGTTCCAGTGGCCGACAAAGCCAACCGTGAATCAGTGGATCAAGGGGCCTATTGCTTTCGATAGCGACCAATCTATGTGGGTTCCAGCTGGAAGTAAACTTGCAGGAGCTTGGGCGCTTAGGGGATTGACAACGCCAAATGCAAACGGCGGCTTCGATCTTCGTCCTAATGCCCTCCGCTGTGATTGGGATAATGTCAGCGCGCCTTCTGCGTATTACTTAGGCCATTGAGCCACGCCGCTCGGATTTGATCCGCGAGCCGCTGACTTAAGATAAAACGGCCTTCTACGACACGCGTGGGCGCCCAGAGACGAGCTACCCGGGGTCACGCCAGAACATAGCGCAACCCCAGGCAGCCCCTGATCTACCAAGAATCAGCTGGAATAGTGGAGCAACGGGTCACTCAAACAGGCTTTAGTCGTCATGCTCTATGCCGACAATATTGCCGTTCGTCGGGTCAAGGTAAAAGATCGACCTCGCGCCCGTCCTTGTCGAAGGCATCGACATCGGCGCAGCTCCTCTCGATCTCGACGCTCTTGACCCGATAGCCTTGCGCCTCGGCTTTTTTCCAGAGTTCTGGCCCCGAAAGATACTCGCTCGCCGGGGCCGACGTGCATGTGCGGCTCCAGCTCTTTGCCTGCCCCGCTGTGGGGGCAAGGGCCAGGAGAGCGGCAGCGATAATGATCGACTTCATGGCGTTCCTTCCCTGGTGGTGTCTGGCAACACAGCACGGCGCTTATCCTCGCTCGCCCACCATCGAGTCGTGCGCCGCATCGGCGGTATCTTGCAGGCTGTCCGGAACAAGCGAAAGTGTCTGTTGGTACGAATTTGCGAAGGGCGGACGCCTTGCCAGCGCGCCCAACCGTCCTCCAAGCTTCACCCCGGAAGCATCCAATTCCGCCACCCGTCACAAGGACCCACCATGTCCGCACCAGCCGAAGTCGTGATCGCCGCCGCCCGCGCCTTCCTCGGCGAGCGCCTGACGACCAATGCCGGCCTGCGCGAGCACCACAGCCATGGCCAGGACACCCAGACGCCGGTGATGCCGGATGCGGTCGCCTTCGTCGAAACCACGCAGGAAGCCGCCAGCCTGCTCGCCCTCTGCAACGCCCATGGCGTGCCGGTGGTGCCCTACGGCACCGGTACCTCGCTGGAGGGCCATGTCACGCCCGTGCGCGGCGGCATCAGCCTCGATCTCTCGCGCATGACGCGCATCCTGCAGGTGAACGCCGCCGACCTCGATTGCCGGGTGGAGGCGGGGGTGACGCACCGGGCGCTGAATTTGGAACTGCGCGACAAGGGCCTGTTCTTCCCGGTCGATCCCGGCGCCGACGCCTCGATCGGCGGCATGTGTGCCACCCGCGCCAGCGGCACCAACGCGGTGCGCTACGGCACCATCCGGGAAAACGCGCTCGGCCTGACCGTGGCGCTGGCCGACGGGCGGATCATCCGCACCGGCGGGCGCGTGCGCAAATCCGCCACCGGCTACGACCTGACGCATTTGTTCGTCGGCTCGGAAGGCACGCTCGGCGTCATCACCGAAATCCAGTTGCGCCTGCATGGTATTCCGGAGGCTGTCAGCGCCGCGGTGTGCCAGTTTGCCTCGCTCGCGGGGGCGGTGGAGACGGTCATCGCCATCATGCAGGCCGGCATTCCGGTGGCCCGCATCGAACTGCTTGACGAGGTGCAGATGGCGGCCAGCATCGCCTATTCAAAGCTGCACGAATTCAACCCCCTGCCCACCCTGTTCTTCGAGTTCCACGGCAGCCCCGCCGGCGTGGCCGAGCAGGCCCAGGCCGCCGAGGCGCTGGCCGCGGGGTTCCACGCCAAGGGGTTCCGCTGGGCCACCAGCCCGGAAGACCGCAGCCGGTTATGGAAGGCGCGCCACGATGCCTACTGGGCGGGGCTGGCCTCCCGCCCGGGGCACCGCGGCATCGCGACTGACGCCGTGGTGCCGATCTCCCGCCTGGCCGAAGCCATTCTCGGCGCCAAGCAGGACATCGCCGCCTCCGGCCTGTCGGCGCCGATCGTCGGCCATGTCGGCGACGGCAATTTCCACACCGTCATCCTGGTGCCGCCCGAGCCCGATGCGCTGGAGCGTGCCTGGGCGCTCGACCGCAAAATCGTCGCCCGGGCGCTGGGCCTCGGCGGCTCGTGCAGCGGCGAGCACGGGGTGGGCCTGGGCAAGCGCGAATTCCTGGAGCGCGAGCATGGGGCGGAGGCGCTGGCGGTCATGCGCAGCGTGAAAGCGGCGCTGGACCCGCGCGGTATTCTCAATCCGGGCAAGATTTTCCTGGACCCCGCAGGGGCCTAAAGCCCCTGCACCCTCGTTATGGGTTCCAAGGGCGGAGCCCTTGGTGGAGGTCCAGGAGGCAAAGCCTCCTGGCGGGGTCCGGGGCTGCGCCCCGGCGCCGAGGATTTACTTCGGCGTCACTTTTTCCAACTGCTTCTCGCCAGGCATTTGTCCGCTCTCATGCTCGGCACCGGCCGCGCCTTTCTCTGCCGTGCCCGGTGATGCAGTAACCCCGTGCATCGCCCCCGACGTGGTTGCGCGTTCCGTCGCCTGTCCCTTCGCCGCGCCGTCGGCACAGGCCGGCCCATTGGCACCGCCGCACGGAGTTTGGGCGTTGACTGCGGGTCCGCCGAGCAACACGAATACTGACACAGCGGCAAACAGGGGAATCATTTTGGACATTGCGGTCTCCCTTGACCCGATATTCTTTTCTGAACGCTTGCTGGACTGGCAGAACAGGAGGCCCGTCGCATCGACGGGGTGCCCTCCATTTCCTTGACGGTCATCGCCGTCCCCGGCTGTACCGTGGGCGCCCTATAGCACAACCGGCATGTCCGCTGGAAATCCCCCGCCCGTCCGGCGGATCGCCGCCCATCTTCCGGAAAGTCTATGCCGCGCTTACCGATCGGTCCCGCTGCCGACCCGGCCACCTCGCGGACATCGCGATGATGTGGTTCACGTTCGGGTGTGGGGCCTGCTCAGCCTATTCCGGCATGCGAGTGCCCTGATTGCACTCCGTTCAGTCGACGCCTCGCCCGAGCACCGCATCCTCGTGGCGAATCACCCGGCGCACCAGCTTCAGCGCTGTGTAGCAGTCGTCCGCGCGGGCCGAAGCCAGGGCGCGTTCCAGGATTTCCCGCGCCAGTGCCGAGGTCGTGACCTCCTGGAATTCGCGGATCAGACGAAGCGCATCCTGCAGGCCATCGACACGCTCCGCGTCGGTACCAATGTAGGCCGTCTGAAGGGCAAAATAGATCCGCCGCGCCGGACTGTCGGCGGCGGCCGGCGACATGATCTGCTTGCCGAACAGGAACCTTGCCTTGGCGGCCAGCTCGATTCGCGCCTTGTTGCGAAATCGGATACAGGCGCCATTGACGATCATCATGTCGCCCTGGCGCAGCTCAAGAACGAGGTTTGACATCGGCTTTTTCCCGGTTGCGTCCGTTTGGCGGCCATCCTGGCAGCCACCCCCGTTCTCCCAGATGTCGCTTAACATCGGATGAACCCAGCCGGTCTGCCTACAGATAGGAGGTCAGTGACAATTGCTTCAGCCCGGCAATAAGCTGGAAGGAGGCCTGCAGCTGCGTCTGCACCTGCGACAGCGCGGTCGCGGTCGCCGCCAGGTCGACGTTCTCCGCGCCGGAGACCTGCGTGGTCAGGCCGGTCAGCGTGTCCGACAGGCTGGTGCTCTGGGTGGTGAGCTGCGACTGCACCTGGCCGAAACCGGCCTCCTCAGTGGTGATCGCCGTGCCAGCCCCTTGCAGCAGTTGCGAGATGGCGACACCGTACGACTCCAGAGCCGCCGGGCTGGCACTGGGGGTGCCGAGGGCGGCCAGCCCCGCAAGGCCGGCCACCAGGTCGCGGACATACGAGCCGGTGCCGCCGGCGGCCGACGGTGCGAACTGGTTCTGGCCGGCAACGAAAGCCATCGGCACGCTCTGCCCCTCCCCCGTCTGCGCCTGCACCGCCGTGGGCAGCGGCCCGACAGCGGCCGGCGACCCAGGGCTGGCGAGGTTCCAGGTTGAAACCTGTGCCACCAGGCTGGCAACCGTGGCCGTTGCATTGGTGCTGTTCAGCCCGCCCACCACACCGCCAGCGGCGGCAGCGGACGTGGACCAGGCAACCAGAGTGCTGCCGATCGGGGGATTGGCGGAATCGGTGCCAGCAAATGCGTATTGGCCGTTCGTCTGCGTGTTGAGCAACGAAACGACCTGCTGCAACGCCGACTTCGCCTCCACCGCCACCGACGCGGCCCCGGAGGCCGATTGCATCGACACGCTGAGCGTCTGGCTGGAAAAATTGGTGGCGATGCTCTCAAGCTGGCCAAGCACGTTCTGCGTCGTGTCCAGATTGCCGTTGGCCACGGAGATGCTTTGCTGCCAGGCCTGCACCTGCGTCATTTGCGGCCGCAGGTCGATCGACACGGACGCCGCATTCCCCAGGCCGCCATAGGTCTCGGCGACCAGCCCGCTGGCGGATTGCTGGGTCAGCTTGTCCAGCTGTGTCTGCGTCGCGGTGCTATCGTTGACCAGCTCCGCCAGCAGCCCGTTCCGGACCATGCCGCTCACGGCCCCGATACTCATGCGGAGGTGCCAATATTGAGCAGCGAGGTCCACATGCTCTGTACCGCAGTCATGATGCGTGCATTGGCGGCATAGGCGTTCTGTAGTCCGATCATGGTGGACATCTCCGTATCGACCGATACGCCGGAAACGGCAGCGACGCTTTTGTTCAGGGTGGTCTGCGCGGCCTGCGCGTTCGACAGGCTGGCGCTGGCCTCGGTGCTGGCGCCGGTCTGCACCGAAACCACGTCGGACGCGAAGGCGGCCAGCGTCTGCGGCGCAGTGAACGGGGCCGACAACGTGCCGGACAGGCCCAGACCCTGCGTCTGCACCTGCACCTGCGGCTGTACCGCCGCGCTGAAGGCGGAGATCGGACCGAATGTTTCGCCCAGCACGTTGTCGATGACACTCTGGTCGCTGGCACCGATGGCGGTTCCGCCGGTGCCCTGCTGCACCAGCGCCGGGTTGCTGGAGACGGCTGTGTTCACCTGGATGCGGTTGGCCAGGCCCAGATAGGGGGCCTGCACCGGCGGCGACACGGCCGCCGGCGGGCTGGGGTCGGTGAACAGCTGCAGACCGGCCGCGCTGAACCGCTGGGTGAGATTGTTCGAGAACTCGTCGAGTTCGGCCTGGAAGGTCGGCAGCTCGGTATCGCGCAGGGCGAGGTTGGCGCCGATCTGCCCGCCGGTGAGCTTCGCGGTGATGTCCTGGCCGTTGAGCATCACCGGCGAGGCGGCATGCGCCGTATTCACCAGCGAATCGTCGATCTGCAGCGGCGTGGAACCATCGGTGGGCAATGTCATGCCGGAGGGCAGGATCACCTGCACCCCGCCATTCGCCTGGTTCACGAAGGTCGCGCCGGTCAGCTGTGCCACGGTGCTCATGGCGGTGTCGCGCTGATCCTCCAGCGCTGCCGTGCTGGTACCCTGGCGCGACAATGTGGTGATCTGGTTGCTCAACGTGCCGATGCTGGCGAGCGACGTGTTGAGCTGCGCAACTTCCTGGCCGACCGAATCCTGTGCCGCCTGGCGCTGCGTACCCACGGCCTGGGCCACATTGTTGATGCCGCGGGCGAGGTTGCCCGCCGCGGCCACCACCGCGCTCTGCCCGGCGGTGGAGGACGGATTGGCCGACAGCGTGGTGAAAGCGTCGCTCAGCGCCCCGGTCAGGCTGGCGAGGTCGTCGCCCTGGCCCGGCGAGCCATGCGCCGCATCGATTGCCGCCAGCGCGTTCGAGCGCACGGTCATCGCGGCCACCGTGGCGTTCTGCTGCCAGGCTTCGGCCTGCAACATGGTGTTGACGCTGCGCACGGTGGTGCCGGTGCGCACGCCCAGTTCCAGGCCGTTCGAGCTCAATGCGCTCTGCTGGCCGATCTCGCGCGTGTAGCCCGCCGTATTGGCGTTGCTGACGTTCTGCGACACCACCGCGAGTTGGCTGGTGACGTTGGCCAGCCCGCTGGAGGCGATGGAAAGGGCGGAGTCGAGGCTCATCTCGGCGTTTCCCTGGGCAGCCTGCCCGGCGGCTCAGCCGCGCCGGATGCCCGCCACATCTTCATGTTGCCTGCTAGGTCTTCATGTTAATGGTCGACTGCATCAGCTGATCCGCCGTGGTTACGACTTTTGTATTGGCCGTATAGGCCTGCTGCGCGATGATCAGCTTGCTGAATTCCGCGGCGATATCGACGTTGGAGGATTCCACCGAGCTGGTAACCAGGCTGCCGGCGCCGTTACTGCCGGCGTCCTGCAGCGACGGATTGCCGGACGCGTTGGTCACGGTGTAGGCGCTGCCGTTCTGCGACTGCAGCGCATCGGCATTGCCGAAGGTCGCCAACGGTACCTGTCCGATCAGGCGGGTCTGGCCGTTGTCATAGTTCGCGAAAATGTCGCCGGTGGTGTTGGTGGTGATGTTGCTGAAGCTGCCGGGCGGCACACCGTCCTGGCTCAGGCTTCGCAGCGTGTAGCTGCTGGCGGCGAACTGGGTCACGCCGTTGGTCTTGCCGATATTGCCGAGGTTCAGCGAGATCGACTGCTTGCCGGTGGGGGTAGGGTATTGCGTCTGCAGGTTCAGGTCCGCGAGTGGATTGGCGTTGGCGGCGGTAGCGGCAATGGTCACCGCTTTCCCGGTCGGGTCGGTGTAGGCGACGCTTTGCAAGGTGCCATCAGCGCCGAAGGTCACCATCGCCGCACCCGGTGCGGTACCTGCCGCAATGGTGGCGTTGTCGGCGGCGAGGGCGTACGTGTCGCCGGTAGGAGGAGTGGTAGCGGTTGGTGTCGGAGTGGTAGGGCCGTAGGTCGTGTTCCAGACGTTCGTCAGGGTCGTTAGAGCCGTGGTTGGAGGGGTCGGGAGGGCATTGACAGCCACCGTCAGTGCGGCCAACGGAGCGGTCAAATTACCCATGTCGGTGCCCACCTTGCCCAGCAGGGTGGCGTCGGTGGGATTGGCCGCGAGGGCGGCCTGATCCTGACCCAGTTGGTCGTAGACGGTCTGCACCTTGCCGATGGCGGTCTGCACGCCGGGGTCCGTCAGCGTGGGATCAGCCTTGGCGGTGGCCAAGTTCGCCTGATCTTGTGTCAGGGTCTTCTGGTCGGCGGCGCCCTTCGTGGTCGCCGCGGCAGCGGCAGCGGCCTGCGCCGCAGTCGGAGTCCCCCCCAGGATCGGCGTGTCGCCGCCATTGGTGGTGTCGGCAATCGACAGGGCCCAGGGCGCGCTCTGGGTCGCCGTGAGGGCGGTTGGTGTCCAGGTCAGGGTGAGTTGGTGCAGATTGCCCTGGCTGTCGTAGACGCTAACCTGCGAGGTTGGCGTCTGCACCTGGGTGTTGGTGGAATCCAGCACCTCCGTCTGGTTGTTGGCATTGACGCCGAGGTGGTAGCCGGTCGGCAGATTGGCGTTCATCGTCATATTCTGGGTCGCCACCGGGGCGTAGACGGTCTGCGCCACCTGGATCTGCTTGATGTTGCTTTTGTCGAGCACGCCGGTGGTGGGATCGGCGAGCCAGCCGTTCAGGTACATGCCCGACTCGTTGGTCAGGTAGCCGCTGGCGTTGAGCTGGAAGTCGCCGTCGCGGGTGTAGTACTGCTGGGTGGCAAACAGGGTCTGGCCGTTGGTGCCGGTGCCGGCGGCCTTGCTCACGTCGAAGAAACCCTGACCGCTGACCGCCAGGGCGAGCGCGTTCTGGGATTGCGAGATCGTTCCCTGCACCGTGTTAAGGTATTGCGGCGCCGCCACCACCGTCCCGGGGTCGTTCACCGTGGCGGTGCTGGTGGTCAGGTAGTCGGAGAACGTGGTGTCGACGCCTTTGAAGCCGACGGTCTGGCTGTTCGCCACGTTGTTGCTGATATTGCCGAACGCGGCCGACTGCGCTGCAAGACCGCTGACGGCGGTGTTCATGGCGCCTAGGATGGACATGCGGGTCTCCTAACAGGGGAACAAGCGCGGTGCGCCGCGTGGTTCAATGCGCGGTAGACCGTATTCCGCAGGAACCGTGCCAGACGGCGAACCATGCCGCGCCTTGATTTTGCGGCGGCGGCACGGCGGCACCCGGCACGTCGGACCCGGCAGGATTTGCCGCGCGGCGGCCACCGCCGGCCGGCCACCGCCCATGATCCCTGCCACGCCGCCACCAGAGGACCTGCCGCGTTCTGGCACGGAGCGTGCTTAGAGAAAGTCTGGGCAAGGCTTGGGCGGGCAGCGCGTGCGCCGGTGGCGCATCTGCTGGCCGGGCACGCACCGGCCGGGACACGCCGCCCCCGCTTCCCGCCCCAGCGAGGACTCCCGATGCACTCTCTCGCCGTTTCAGCCCAGGCTGCCGCCCCCGGCCCGACCGCCGCACCGCAAACCATGACGGCCGTTCTCGCCGCGCCGTTCGCGAAACAACTCGCCGACCTGCTCGGCGCCGCATCAGGGGCGTCCGCTCGTACGACCGCGCCGGCAATGCCGTCGTGCGGGCTGCATTCGGCTGGCATACGATCCGACCCGGCCATCCAGACCGGCGTCACCCAGACCGGTGCCCTGCAGACCGGTGCCCTGCAGACCGGTGCCCTGCAGACCGGTGCCCTGCAGACCGGTGCCCTGCAGACCGACGCCCTCCAGCCCGACGCCATCCAGACTGGCGTCATCCAGACTGGCGCCACCATGCCGGCGGCAACGTCCGGCTTACCCGCGGCCACACCCTACGTCCGCGCGGCGCGCACGGCCTCAACCGAGGCTTCGGGCAAACCCGATCGGCCGGTACGGACTGGCGCGCCGCTGCGGCGGCGGTCGGACCCGTCGGCGGACGCCGGCACCACATCAGCCGCCGGCGGCGGGACCTGGCCGGCCGGGATACCGATCGTGAGTACGGTTACCCCGGTCACTGCCGCCCAGGTCACCGCACCGACACAAACCGTCGCAGCCACGCCCCTTTCCGGGGGGCAGGGCCTTGCCGCCCGCAGCCCCCTTCTACCCGACGCAGGGCCGGGCAGCCTAGCCCCGCAAGCTGGCGTCGCGATCGAAGCGGGAAATACGGCCGGAACGCCCCAGACGGCACCCGTGGTCGCCAGCGACATCCCAACCGCCGCTACCTCGCCGACGTCACCCGCGGTGACAAACACGGCGCAGGCGATACCGGCAGCGACGCCATCGCCCCTGGCGGCCAAGCCAGATCAGGCGGCGACATCCGCCGGGGCGGCCGGCACCACGCGCGCGAATGGCCAGGATAACGCCTTGCCACCGGCGCGGACCGCCAAGCCCGCCCTGCCGGCACAAACAGCCAGCCCCGCTCCACCGGCGCAGGCCATGCCATCCGGCGCGGTTGACGGCAACACCGACGGCACCAGCAGCGCAGCGACAAGCCAGACCGGCACCGACATACCCCAGCCCCCCGCCGCTCTGCTGGCCGCGATGCCGCCGCCGGCGGGGGCATCGACAACCCGCAATGGTGGGACCGCAAGCAAAGCCCCCACCGACACGCAGACAACCGAAGCGCGCTCGCCCGCCCCGGCGACGGCCCAGGACGCCCCGCCGGCCAGTCCGTCCCTCACGGCCCGGACAGCACCGGCATTTGCGGTCGTGGCCAAGCCGCAAGCAACGAACCACGCATCGCCCGGCGCCGGCAACGCGGCACCGGCACCACAAGCGGCCGCCGCCACACCGTTCATCGCCACCGCTGCTTCGGCAGCAAGCGTCCAGGCCGATCCGGCCGCACCAGCCGCCGAAGCGGGGCACGCCCAGGTGGACCCGGCCGCGCGGCGCGCCGATGCCGCACCGCCCGACCAACGCCGAAGCACCGCGGACACCGTCTTATCAACGCCAGCCTCGCCCGCCCTGGCCCCCGGCATCAACCCGTCCGACGCTGCGGCGCAGGCGTCGGCTGGCCCGGGGCAGCCGGAAGCGGCCGCCCCGGCGTCCCTCCCCACGGTCCCGCTTACCCCAGCCGCCGGCTCCCCCGATGTCGCGACGACGACCTCCGCTGCGCCGGTCGTCGCGAACCCGCGGTCCGATCCGCCCACGCCCGCCCAGCAGGTCCTTCCCGCGCTGGTCTCGCTCGGCCACAGCCAGGGCGTGCGGCATGTGACCGTCCGGCTCGACCCGCAGGAACTCGGCCGTCTGCAGATCCGGGTCGAGCAGCCGAAGGACGGGCCGGCACGGGTCACGCTCACGGCCGAGCGGCCGCAGACGCTCGATCTGCTGATGCGCGACCAGGCCCAGCTTCACCGCGCGCTCGACCAGGCCGGGGTGCCGGCCGAAGGGCGCTCCATAAGCTTCCACCTGGCCGCCACCCACCCCGCCGCAATCACGCCCGACCCCGTTGCCGACCCATCTCGCGCCGCCCTGCCCACGGTCGCCTCGGGCGGCTCGGCCGCCCCGGGAAGCGGCGACGGGGGCGGCGCCCAGCGCGGACCGCAGCGCGACAGCTTTCCGGCCGGCTTCCAGCGCAAGGCCGCCGACACCATCGATCTGGAAGACGCCCCCCCCCGCACGGCGCGCTGGCTGCGCACCGGTATTGACATCACTGCCTGAAGGAGACGCCACCATGAGCATCGCCACCGTCGCCGCCCAGCAGAGCGCCGCCCAAACCAGCGGCAGCACCAGCAGCACCAGCAGCACCAGCAGTACCTCCAGCAGCCAGAACGCGCTCAGCTCGCTGTCCGGCAACTTCCAGGACTTCCTGGGGATGCTGATGACCCAGTTGCAGAACCAGGACCCGACCAGCCCGATGGACAGCAACAGCTTCACCAGCGAGCTGGTGCAGTTCTCCAGCGTCGAGCAGCAGATCAACACCAACAGCAGCCTGACCCAGCTCATTTCGCTGACCCAGTCCGGTGAGATGCTGCAGTCCTCGTCGATGGTGGGGCGCACGGTGCAGGTCACGTCCGACCACATGCCGGTGCAGGGCGGCAGCGGTTCGCTCAACTTCACCGCCACCACCGCCGGCACCGCGGAGATCACCATCTCGACCGACGCGGGTACCAAGCTGGCGGACACCACCATCAGCACCACGGCGGGCAGCAATACCTGGACGTGGAATGGCAAGGACACGGCCGGCAACACGGTGCCCGACGGCTCCTACAAGGTGGTCGTGACCGGCGCCTCGGCGACCGGTGCCGCCGCGGCGCTGCCGTTCACCGTGTCCGGCAAGGTCACCGGCGTGCTCAAGAACGGCACCACGCTGGACCTGCAGCTTGGCGCCCAGACCGCCGACTTCTCGACGGTGCAATCGGTGTCGAATTAGCCCCGCCGGCCGCGCCGCTCAGGCGGGCAGCAGCCCCCAGAAGCGGGCGATCGCGCCGGTCGCGTCAATGCCGGATGAGAGCACGAACGGCTCCGCCGAAGCGAGTGCCACCGGGTAGCCATGCGCCATGCCGTCGATGGTCCAGAGCTCGACGGCATCCCGCCAGACACGGCGGCGCAGCCCGGGGCGCGGCGACAGGTCCTGCGTGGGCGCGCTGCCGAGCCCATGCAGCGCCACCCATTGCGCCTCCAGGTTCACCGCGTTGGCAGGATCGACCACCCGGTCCGCCCCGCCCTGCCAGATCGAAATACGCGGCCAGCGCCCCGCATAGCCGGACGGTGCGACCGCACGCGAGCGCGCCGCCCAGTCCGGCCCGGAGAGATCGGCACCGGCCGCGCGCATCCGGGTCATGGCCGAGCCGACATCGGTCGCGCAGCCCACCGGCAGCCCGGCCACCACCGCCCCGGCGGCGAACGCGTCCGGATAGGCCGCCATGACCGCGGCCGCCATGGCACCGCCCGCCGACAGGCCGGCGACGAACACCCGCCGCCGGTCGCAGCCGAAGCGGTCTATGGCCGCCTCGGTCATCTGCAGGATCGACCGCACCTCGCCGCCATCGCGGGCGATATCGCCGGGCTCGAACCAGTTGAAACAGCGGCCGGGGTTGTTGCGGGAGGCCTGCTCGGGCAGCAGCAGCGGCGCGCCCAGCCGGTCGGCCAGCGCCGTCCAGCCCGCAGCGACGGCAAAGCGCACCGCGTCCTGGCCACACCCGTGCAGCAGCACCAGCAGCGGGGCACCGGCGCGGGGCAGCGATTCGGGCGCGTGCAGCTTCATGGTCAGGCCGCCGGGATTGGCGCCGAACGCGGCCACCTCCTCCACTCGCACGCCCCCCGGCGCGTCCGGTGGCGGCGCGCCTGGCGGTGTCGGGGCCGGCGTCAGGCCAACGGTATCGAGCGCACGGCGGAGGGGCCCGGGCAGATGGGCAAGCAGGCTTTCGAGCATGGGAGTCCGATCAGTTGGCGTCGGGCTGGGCCGACGGAGCGGCAGCAGCAAAGGCGGGAAGGTCGCGCGCGGCCGCATCGGCGCGCAGCAGCAGCGGATAGGCGTCAAGCCGGCGGTCAACCCGCCGCGCATTGGCCAGTTGCGGCACCAGCACCAGCTCAGCCAGCCCGGGCGACGCACCGAAGCAGAACGGACCATCGCCGCCGTGCCGCGCCAGCATGGCCTCCAGCGCCGGCAAGCCCTCGATGAGCCAGTGGCGGTACCAGTCGTCGATGGCCGGCTGCTTCTGGCCCATCTGCCGTTTGAGGTAGCGCAGCACCCGCAAATTGTCGATCGGGTGGATGTCGCAGGCGATGGTCAGCGCGAAGGCCCGCACCTGCGCCCGCAGCAGCGGTTCGCGCGGCAGCAGCGGCGGCTCGGGGTGCGTCTCCTCCAGCCATTCGATGATGGCGAGCGACTGGGTGAGCACCGCACCGTCATCGGTCTGCAGCGCCGGCACCAGCCCGAGCGGGTTGGCGGCACGGAATTCCTTGCCGTGCTGCTGGCCGCCATCCTTCAGCAGGTGCACCGGCACCGCTTCATAGGGGATACCCTTGAGGTTCAGGCCGATGCGGACCCGCCAGGCGGCGGAGGAGCGGAAATAGGTGAAAAGTTTCATAGGAAGGCCAAGGCTCTGCCATTGACCCCATTCCGTAAGGGGTCCCAGGGGCTAGGACCCTGGCGGGGTCCGCGGCTGCGCCCCGGCTGCCGTGGCGATCGCCTGCTTCACCACCTCCACATCACCGATATGGTTGGCCAGCAGCAGCACCAGCCGCGCGTCCAGCCGGCGCGACGCATCCGGTGCGAGCCCGTGATGCGCCTCGACCAGGGCCTCGAACAGCCCGTCCGGGTCGGACAGGCGGGGGGATAGATCGAACGTGCTCATGCCGGTATGCGCTGCCTTTCCTCGCCCACGATTCCCAGGGCGCGGCGCCGTGCCGCCGCCACCGCGACCGGATCAAAACTGCGCCAACGCGCCGCCACATGCTGGTCCGGACGCAGCAGCACCGCCGTGCCGGGCTGCGCGTCATAGCGGGCGGCTGCCAGACCCTCGCGGTCCCACAGCACGCCGTCGGCCTCCACCGGGCTGACGAACACCGACCGTACCGGCCAGGCGCCCGGGCGTGTGCGCCCGGCGGGGGCGGTCACCGCACCGGCCGGCACCTCGTCGGGGACACCGAACAGCAGCAGGGTGAAGCCATCGCCGGCCAGATGGCGCAGCAGCCAATCCTCGCGTCCGTCACACAGCACCGGTGCGTCGGCGGCCGGCGCGCCGGGCGGCAGGCCCTCGGCCCAGGTGCCGCCGTCCGGCGTGTTCAGGCAGCCGCCTGGCAGCACAACCGGGCTGGAAAGCCGGCCGGTATTGACCAGGGGACGGGCAAACTCATGGTGTTCGGCCAGTTCCAGCACGGCATCGCGATAGGCCCGCGCCGCCTCGTCCTTGGGGGTGATGAAATCGGCGGTGCGGGTCGAGGCGAGGATGTCTTGATCGGCGGCCGTGATGCGTTCCGCGTCGTAGCTGTCCAGCAGCGCCTCCGGCGCATCGCCGCGCAGCACCGCGAGCAGCTTCCAGCCCAGGTTGTCGGCGTCCTGCACGCCGGCATTGCCGCCGCGCGCGCCGAACGGGCTCACCTGGTGGGCAGCATCGCCCAGGAACAGCGTGCGACCATGGCGGAACTTTTCCAGCCGCCGGCAGCGGAACGTGTAGACGCTCACCCACTCCAGCTCGAACGGAACGTCCGGGCCAAGCATGGCGCGCACCCGGTCGCGCACCCGATCGGGCGCCTTTTCAACCTCGGGGTCGCAGTCCCAGCCGAGCTGGAAATCGATCCGCCAGACATCGTCGGCCTGCCGGTGCAGCCGCACCGCGCCACCGCGATGGAACGGCGGGTCGAACCAGAACCAGCGTTCGGCAGGAAAGCTGGGCCGCATCACCACGTCGGCAATCAGGAAGTGGTCACGGAACTCTTTTCCCACGAAGGGCAGGCTCAGGCTCTCGCGCACGAAGCTGTGCGCCCCGTCGCAGGCCAGCAGCCAGTCGGCGGTCAGGTGATAGAGTCCGCCCGGCACCTCGATGGTCAGCGCCACCGCATCGGGCCGGTTCTCCGCCCCGACTACCCGGCTGCCCCAGCGCAAATCCACCAGCCCGGTGGCCTGGCACGCCTCCACCAGCCATTGCTCCAGGTAGTATTGCTGCAGGTTCACGAAGGGCGGGTATTCGTGGCCGGGTTCCGCGGGAAGGTCGAATTCGTAGACTTTGCGGTCGCCGAGAAACACCCGGCTGACACTCCAGGTGACGCCCTTGGCCAGCAGCCGCCGGCCGAGCCCGAGCCGGCCATAGATCTCCAGCGTGCGCTGGGCGAAGCAGATGGCACGAGACCCGAGGCTCACGGTGTCGTCATTGTCCAGCAGCACCACCCGCTGGCCCCTGGTCGCCAGATCGAGCGCCGCGCTCAGCCCCACCATGCCGCCGCCCACCACCACCACAGGGTGGCGGGCGCCGTCATCGGTCGGCGGCACGTGGTCGTAATGTGGATACACAAACGTGCTCTGCATCGCCTGCCCCGCCCGTTACCGGGCGATCTCCCCGCTCTGCGCGCCTTTGTCGTCCATTGCGCGCCACATCGCCAGATCGCGCTCGGCGGCCCAGATGCGCGGACGGTCATGCCCCTTGGCCTGGTCGAAGGCGCGGCTGACGTTGAAGGGCATGCTGTGGAGGAAGATAGACCAATGGGCGAAACGCGGGCGCAGTTTTTCGACCGTCCCGCTGTCCATGTCCTGCCGGACGCACCCGGCGAGGCGGTCGCGAATCGCGTCGGAACAAAAAATTGAATGGGACGGATCGCCGGCAGCCCCGTGCACCTGCCCGGCACAGCAGGGCGAAAGCGCCATCCGGCGCAGCTTGCGGTCGGTGACGGCGGCGATGTGCGCCCACCCCGCCCGCGCCATCGCCGGGGTGGCCCGGGCAGCGCCGGCAAGCCCGCCGCGCGGCCCAGGAATCACGCCGGAATTGGGATCATTTTCAGCGGTATAGGCGCACAAGCCGGCCCCAGACCCGGCGCACCAGAGCGCCTTGGCGGCCAGGTCTTTGGTCGAGACGAATCCGGCCATCCGCTCGCTCCCTTCCGCGTCCGTTCCGGTTTTTTGCCCGGTTTCGGACCGGGGCTTGGGAGCTGGTGTAGCAGACCTCGCCAGTGCGCGCCTGCCCCGCCGCCGGGCTGCGAATGATTATTGTTGCGCGCCATCGTGTTTTCCTTTCAACCGTTCCCACTTGCTATGCTAGACACTGCCAACCAATGGTGATCGCAAATGAAAACAATCGGGGACACCTACGCCGACGTGGCCGCCTTCGAAGGCGGCGATGTCTCTCGCAACGCGGACGCTTTCCTGCTTGAGGAGTTCCTTCCTTACGAGCTGTCGGTCACGGCCGGCCGCACCTCCCGCCTGTTCGCCCGCCGCTTCGAGTCGACGTTCGGACTGAGCATCGCGGAATGGCGGGTGCTGGCCGTGGTCGGCCGGTTCGGCACCATCACGCCCAGCGCGGTCGCGGAACGCACCGACATGGACAAGGTGAAGGTCAGCCGTGCCACCGCCAGCCTAGTGGCGACCAACCTGCTGGAGCAGGGGCCGGCACCGCATGACGGCCGCGCCCGCCTGCTGCGCCTGACCCGCAAGGGCCGGACCGTGCATGACAGCATCGTGCCGCTGGCGCTGGCGATGGAGGCGCAACTGGCCGCCGGGTTGAGCGACGAGGAATGGACCATGCTGCGCACCTGTCTGCGCCGCCTGCAGGAGCATGTGCGCACGCTGGAGAACACAGCGCTCGCGGAGGCCACACAACGACGCATGACTGGCGGTCCGCGGGCGGCCTAGGCGTTGACCCCGTTGCGTGGGGTCAGCCTTACGGTCGGAGCACAGGCAGGGCCTGGGCTCGCGAAATCTTGATACGTGTCCCCCGGAGGGGGGCATAATGGCTGCGTGACCGAATCGAGTCGTCGTCTGTCCCGCCGCTTCCCGGCTCTCTGTCTGGCCGCCGCTGTCCTATGGCCGGCGTCGGCCGGACAGGCCGCCTGCCCAGCTGTCCGCCGGGCCGAACTGTCGTTCACGGTGTTGCGCAACTTCCTGCTGGTGCCGGTCGCCCTGGACGGCAGCAAGGTGACGATGGTGCTGGACACCGGCGCCGAGGCAACCACCGTGACCCCCGGAGTGGTGAAAACGCTCGGCCTGGCCCGGACGCACTCCCAAACGATGCTGCTGGGCGTGGGCGGCGCGGTGCGTTCCGGCGGCGCCGTGCGGCCGCATCGCCTCGAACTCGGCGGGCTGGTGCGCAATGGGCTCGCCCTCGAGGTGGGCGCGCTGCCGCGCCTGCATGGCACAGAGCGGCCCGTGGCGGGTCTGCTCGGGGTCGACGTGCTGGGCGCTTACGACATCTCGCTCGACCTGCCCCGTCACACCATGACGCTGTATGCGGTACCAGCCTGCCCCGGGTTCGTCCCGCCGGGCTACGAGGCGGCGGACGGCCATGACCTGCAACGGGTTACGGGCGGCCTGCTGTTTCTGGCCGCCCGGATCGATGGCCACACGGTGCGCGCCCTGCTCGACACCGGCGCGCGGCAAAGCCTGGTTGCCCGCCGGGTGGCGACACGGCTCGGCGCGACCAGTCACGATCTCTCCACCGACCCGGTCGTCCGCGGCCGCGGCGTCGGGGCGCGAGCGCTGGCATTCCGGCGCCACCGCTTCGACGAAGTGCGGGTGGGTGACATCGTCGTGCGGGACATGGAGGTCAACGTCGCCGCCCTGCCGATCCCCGGCGTCGATATGCTGCTGGGGGCCGACTGGCTGACGGGCCACCGGGTGTGGATCAGCCGGGCGGCCGGGCGGCTGTTCCAGCGCTGAGACGGCAAAGCCACAGGGGCACTTCAGAGCCCCGCCGCCGCGGCGACGTCCTTGGCATGGCCATCGACCTTCACCTTTCGCCAGGCGCGCGCAATCCGGCCCTTGGCGTCCACCAGGAAGGTCGAACGTTCGATGCCCATGTATTTTCTCCCATACATCGCCTTCTCGACCCAGACTCCGTACGCCTGGGCGGTTTCCTTGGTCTCGTCCGAGGCGAGCGGGAATGTGAGATTGTATTTGGCGGCGAACTTCTCGATCGGCTTGATCGGGTCAGGCGACACGCCGATCACCTCCAGGCCGAGTTTGCCGAGTTGCGGCAAAGCCTCCTGGAAGGCGCAGGCTTCCTTCGTGCAGCCTGAGGTGTCGGCCTTCGGATAGAAATACAGCACGTAGGGCCTGCCCTGCAGCGCCGTGCTGCTGACCATGCGTCCGCCGCTGGCCGGCAGCGAGAATGCCGGCGCCGCATCGCCCTCCTGAATGCTCATGACCCGATCTCCCCCACATGCCGCACAAACACCGCGCGGACATCCCGCGCCAGCGCCTCCAAGGTGGCGCGCAGCCCCGCCAAGTCAACCGGGGCCGGATCGATCCCGGCCGCGGCCACCGCCCGCAGCAGGGCCGCCTCGGCCGCCTCGGATAGTTTCTCCTCGGCCGGCGCACGGCCATAGGTGATGCGCAGCAGCCCCTGCACGCTGCGCCAGACCAGGTCGGCGCGGATCAGCAGGTCGGCATCGCCGGGCGGCAGCAGCAAGGCGTCGCGCAGCCCGGCCAGGGCGCGGCGGATGGTGGGGCGCATGACATCAGGATGAGCCGCGGCGTGGACGAGTTGCAGGGCCTGGGCGACGAACTCCACCTCGATCTGCCCGCCCGGACGCAATTTCACGTCCCACACCCCGCCCGGCGGCAGCTCGCGCAGCAGCCGGGCGCGCATCGCAGCGGCATCGGCGCGGATGCGGGCCGGCAGCCCGGCATTGGTGATGGCGGTGCGGATGGCCTGCTCGACACGGGCGCGCAGCTCCGGCGGCCCGGCGACCACGCGGGCGCGGGTGAGCGCCATGCGCTCCCAGGTCCAGGCGCCGCCATGCTCGTCCCCGGCGGCATGGTAGCGCTCGAAGGCCCCGAGCGAGACCGCCACCGGCCCCTTGTTGCCGGACGGGCGCAACCGCATGTCGATGGCGAACATCGGCCCCACCGCATCCGGCGCGGTGGCTGCGGCGACATAGGCGTGCACCGCGCGGATGAACCACTGGCTGGCCGGCAGGCAGCGCGCGCCGCCACTGCTTTCGGTCACGCTATCGGGATGGTCATACACAATCATCATGTCGAGATCGGAACCGGCCATCATCTCGCGCGAGCCGGCCTTGCCCAGCAGCACCACCACCATGGCACCGCCGCGCACCCGGCCGAAGCGCTCGGCAAAGTCATCGAGCACACGCGGCAACAGAGCGGCGAGCGCCGCCTCGGCCATCGTCGCGCGCGCCTTGCCGGCGGCATCCGCATCGATGCGCCCCTCCAGGGTGGCGACCGAAATGGAAAAATCCTCGGCGCGCACGGTGGAGCGGATGATGCGAATGGCCTCTTCCAGGCTGCGCGCATCGGCCAACCGGTTCCGCAACGTCCCGGCGACGTCGTCCGATTCGGTGGGACGCAGCAGCCCCTCCAGCGCCTCCGGCGTGCGCGCCAGGTAGTCGGCGAGCGAGGGGGCTGCCCCGAGCACGCCGGCAACGCGGTCGAGCAGCGCCGGGTTGCGCTGGAATAGCGACAACAGTTGCACGCCGGCCGGCACGAGGGCGAGCAACGTGTCCAGGCGGGCGAAGGCGGCGTCGGGCTGGGCCTGGCGGGCGAAGGCCGCCAGCAGGCCGGGCAGCACGCTGCTCATCAGATCGCGGGCGCGCTGCGAGCGCAGCGCCCGCACCCGGCCGGCCGCCCAGCCGCGCACCGCCTCCACCACGCGAGAGGGGTCGGTGTAGCCCATGTCGGTCAGCGTCGCCTGCGTAGCCGGCGGCGGCTCGCCGGTGCCGCTGAAGTCGAGCGGCGGCGGTGTGCCGTTTTCGGCGAGGTCGGGCACGTCCTGGAAAACCGTCCGGTAGCGCTTCTGCACCCGGGTCATGTGGCGCAGCAGCACCGCGGCGAAGCCGGCGGCGTCGGAAAACCCCATGAAACCGGCAAACGCTTCGATCTGCGGGCGCTTCTCCGGCAGCGAGTGGGTCTGCCGGTCCGCCACCATCTGCAACCGGTGCTCGACCCGGCGCAGAAAGCGATAGGCGGCGCCGAGCTCGCCGGCGGTCCGCGGCGTCAGGTGGCCGGCACGGGCGAGCAGCGCCAGCGCGTCCAGCGTGCGCGCGGTGCGCAGCGACGGGTCGCGGCCGCCCCAGACCAGCTGCAGGGTCTGCGCCATGAACTCGATCTCGCGGATGCCGCCCTGGCCGAGCTTCACGTTGTGCCCGGCAATGCGGGCGACCGGGTCCTCGTGCTTGCCGAGTTCGGTGCCCTTGTGGGCATCGATGCGCCGCTTCATGGCGTGGATGTCGGCCAGCGCGGCGAAGTCAAGGTGGCGGCGCCAGATGAACGGGCGAATGGCGGCGAGGAACCCGGCGCCGAGGGCGAGGTCGCCGGCCACCGGGCGCGCCTTCAGCATGGCGGCGCGTTCCCAATTCTGGCCCATGCTCTCGTAATAGGCGATGGCGGCCGGCAGGGCGATGCTGGGCGGCGTGGCGGCCGGGTCCGGGCGTAGCCGCAGATCGGTGCGGAACACATAGCCGTCAGCGTCGCGTGCCTCCATCAGGGACACTAGACCGCGCGCCATGCGGGAGTAGAAGGCAGCGGAGGCGTCACCGTGACAAACAGGTGAATCCGGGTCATGCAGCAGCACGAGGTCGATATCGCTGGAATAGTTCAGTTCACGGGCGCCCAGCTTGCCCATGCCCAGGACGGTGAAGCCGCAGGCAAACGCGGGATCGTCGGGACGCGGCAGGCGGATCGCACCGGACTCATGCGCGGCCCGCAGCAGATGGGCGACCGCGGCGCGCAAGGCCGCCTCGGCGAGGTCGGACAGTGTTTCGGTGACGTGCGTCAGGTCCCACAACCCGCCGATATCGGCGATGGCGGTGACCAGGGCGATGACACGCTTGGCCGCGCGCAGCGTGGCGGCGAGCTGCGCGCGCGGCGCCGTGACGGGACACGCCGCAATCGCTTCCATGGCGAACTGCACCGGCCGCTCCGGACCGGATTGGATAAAGTCGCCCAGTGCTGCTGCCTCACGCATCGCCAGATCGGCCAGAAACGGGCTGTTGCCGCCCAGGCAGCGCAGCATGGCGCCAGCGTGCGGGTCGCCGGCAAGCCGCGCCCCGGCCTCGCCGAGGGCCGCGAAGCGTTCCACCAGCCGGCCAGCGGCAGCGGCATCGGACGGTGCCGGCCAATCCGCCGGGAGATTGAGTGGCAAACGAAACCGGGGCGTGGGGGGCGGTGCGCTCATGCGCCCGCAGGCTGGCCGTGAGCAGCCGGTTCGGTCAAGTGCTGCGCCGCGCCCTGAGTCAGGCGTTGCATCGCGGGCTGCGTCCGGCCGTCCAGCGCACCGGCCGCATGGTGCATCGCCTGCTGCGGGTGCTGGTGGCGCTGGCCTTCATCGTGGTGCTGGCCGGTGGCGCGTTCGCCTGGCGGCTTGCGCAGGGACCGCTGGAAATCGGCTGGCTGACCCGCCGGGTGCAGGCGGAGGCCAACGCCGCCGGCGGGCCGCCGACCCTGGTGATCGGCAGTGCGGCGCTGGCCTGGGAAGGGTTCACGCACGGGGTCGATTCGCCACTGGACATCCAGTTGACCGGGGTGGCGTTGCTGGATGCGGCCGGCGCGCGCATCGCCGAGGTGCCGCGGGCGGAAGTGTCGCTGTCGGCCGGCTGGCTGGTGCTGGGGCGCGTGGTGCCCCGCGCGGTGGAGCTGGACGGCGTCAGGGTCCGCGCCAGGCGCAGCGAGGACGGACGCGTCAGCATCGATCTGGGCCACGATGCCGGGAACGCGACGGAACCACCAAGCCGCGATGCGGCGGCCGCCGCGGTAAGCGGCGATGCGGCCGCAGCCGCGGAAGGCAGCAATGCGACCACAGCCGCGGTAAATGGCGATGCGGCCGCAGCCGCGGCCAGTGGCGAAGGGCTGGTGGCGGCGCTGCTGCACCAACTGGCGCAACCGGCCGAGACCGACCGCAGCACGGAAGCCGCGCGCTTTGCGCAGATTCGCCAGGTGCGTGTTCGCGACGCCGAACTGTCGGTGGATGATCGCCAGCTTGGCGCGACCTGGCGGGCAAGCGATGTCGGACTCGACCTGGTTCGGCTTGACCAGGGCGGCGCCGAAGCGACCGCCGACCTGACGCTGGCGCTGGGTATCCAGCGCCTGCATGTCACCTTGCAGGCCGCGCTGCCGGCCGGGGGAGGCAGCACCGAGGTGCAGGCGCATCTGACCCCGATCGTCCCGGCGCGCTTGGCCGGGCTGGCCCCCGGGCTGGCGGCGCTGCAGGCGCTGGACGCCCCGGTGGCGGTGTCCGCCACCGCCACGGTGGGCGCCGATCTGGTTCCGGCGCAGGTGAAAGTGCAGGTGCGGGTCGGCGCGGGATATCTGCGCATCGCGGCGGGCAGCGTGCCGCTCATCGGCGCCCTGGCCGAGGCGGAAGGATCGCTCACCGCCGCGGAGCTGCGGATACAGCGGGTGGAACTGGTGCCGCAGCCGGACCACGCCAGGACGGTGCTGCGCGGCAAAGTGGTGGCCACCCGCACCGGCGGGCGCCTGAACGCCAGCATTTCCGGCGAGCTGGACCGCGTCGACTTCGCCGACCTTGCCGCCCTGTGGCCGGCCGGGGTCGGCGGCCCCGGCACCCGCCCCTGGATCACCGAGAACATCACCGAGGGGCTCGCCCATGACGGCCGCTTCGACCTGCAACTGACGGCGCGCGACGACCTGTCGGACCCGACGGTCACCAGCCTGTCCGGCGGCATCGACGGCCAGGACCTGACCGTGCATTGGCTGCGGCCGGTACCGCCGATCGAGCACGTCAACGGCCGGCTTTCGTTCGTCTCTCCGGACGAAGCGGAAATCACCGCGACAAGCGGGCGGCAGACCGGGGGCGGCCCGGTGGGGCTCACCTTGCAGTCCGGCCGGGTGCGGCTCACCGGGCTGTCGGTGAAACACCAGTTCCTTACCATCGAGGCCGACCTCGCCGGTCCGGCGGCCGACCTTCTGACCGTGCTGAAGCATCCGCGGCTGCACCTGCTCGACCGCCGCCCTTTGGAGATTCATGACCCGTCCGGCGCGGTGACCGGCCGGCTGACGGTCACCAGGCTGCCGCTGGAAAACAACCTGACGGTGGATGATGTCCATATCCAGGCCACCGGCAAGCTGACCCGCCTGCATCTCGGCGGCATCGCCGGCGGGCACGACATCGACCAGGGCACGCTGGAGTTCGACGCCAGCAATACCGGGCTCAAGATGCGCGGCACCGCCCTGCTCGCCGGCATTGCGTCGCAAGTGCAGGGCGAGCTCGATTTCCGCGACGGCGGCCCCGCGCAGGTGCTGCAGAAAGTGAACGTGACCGGCACCGCCACCGGACGCCAACTGGCCACCGCCGGGTTCGATAGCGGTGGCATGCTGGAAGGTCCGGTGGCGCTGCAGGCGACCTGGCTGACCCGGCGCGACGACCGCGGCGAGGTTCTGGTGCGGGGCGATCTCGGCCGCGCCGTGCTGCAGGTGCCGCGGCTGAACTTCCGCAAGCCGGCCGGCCAGCCGGCCAGCGCCGAACTGCATCTGACGCTGGAACAGGACCGGATCACCGGCTTCGACCGGCTGCGCCTGGACGGCGACGGCATTGCGCTGGCGGGGCGCGTCCTGTTCGCCGGCGGCAGCGCGCAGACGATCCAGTTCGACCGCATCCGGATCGGCGATGCGACCGACGCGAGCGGCGAGGTGCGCATCCCCCACCAGCCAGGCGCGCCCTGGGATGCCACGTTGAACGGCCGCAGCATCGATGCCTCGGCCGAGTTCGGCCGCGGCGACTCGGCGCCAAAACCGGCCCCGGAACCGCAGGACGACCGGCCCGGAACACCCTGGCGCGTCGACGCGCATTTCGACCGGGTGGTGCTGGGCGCGGAAGGACGCGAGCTGATGGCGGTGGCCGGCACCGCCGAAAGCGACGGAAGGGTCATCCGCCAGGGCAAGCTGACCGGGCGCACCGGCGCCGGCGCCGGCTTCCGACTGGAGATCACGCCGGGCCGGTCCACCCGCACGCTGACCGGCACCGCCGAGGATGCCGGCGGCCTGTTGCGGGCGCTCGACCTGATCGACGCCATGCGCGGCGGCCGGCTGAGCATCCGCGGCACCTACGACGATCGCGTGCCCGGCCATCCGCTGCAGGGCACCGCCGAGATCGCCGATTTCCGTATGCAGAACGCCCCGGCGCTGGCCAAGCTGCTGCAGGTGATGACGCTGTACGGGCTGGTGGAAGCGCTGGAGGGCTCGGGACTCGGGTTCAACCGCCTGATCGCCCCGTTCCAGCTCTCGCGCGACACCCTGGAGCTGACCGACGCCCGGGCGTTCAGTGCCTCGCTGGGCATGACAGCGAAGGGACGGATCGACCTTGCCCATAACACCATAGCGCTCGAGGGCACGATCGTGCCGGCCTATTTCTTCAACACGATGCTCAGCGAAATCCCGCTGATCGGCCGGCTGTTCAGCCCGGAGCGCGGCGGCGGGGTGTTCGCCGCCACCTACGCGATGAGCGGCCCGCTCGGCGACCCGGCAGTATCGGTGAACCCGCTGGCGGCCCTGACACCGGGTTTCCTGCGCGGGCTGTTCGGCATTTTCGACGGGCTGTCCGGCAGCAACCCCACCGTGTCGCCGGGCGGCGGCGCCCAAAACTGAGCTGGCTACAACTGAGCTGGCTACAACTGAGCTTGCCTACAACCGGCCGTCCTGGGAATATCGTCCGCGGCCAAAGGGCAGCTTCTGCATGCACGGCGTGAAAGCCATCCTGTTCGACACCTTCGGCACCGTTGTGGACTGGCGCGCCAGCCTGATCGACGCGCTGACCGGGTTCGGCGCGGCGCGGGGTATTGCCGCGGATTGGACCGGGCTGGTCGATGCCTGGCGGGGCGCCTACGTGCCCTCGATGGACCGGGTGCGCCGGGGCGAGCTGCCCTGGACCATCCTGGACGATTTGCACCGCGCCTCGCTGGAACGGCTGGTGGCGGAATTCGGCATCGCCGGCCTGAGTGCCGCGGATCTGGACCACCTCACCCTCGGCTGGCACCGGCTGCGCCCCTGGCCCGATTCGGTGCCCGGGCTGACCCGGCTGAAGGCGCGCTATGTTATTGCGCCGCTGTCCAACGGCAACGTGGCGCTGCTGGTGAATCTGGCGAAGCAAGCCAGCCTGCCATGGGACATGGTGTGCGGCGCCGATCTGTTCCGCCACTACAAGCCCGACCCCGAAACCTACCTGTGCGCCGCCCGCCTGCTTGGGCTCGCGCCGGGCGAGGTCACGATGGCAGCGGCACATAACGGCGACCTGCAGGCCGCCCGAACCTGCGGCCTGCAGGTCGCGTTCTTTCCGCGCCCGACCGAATATGGCCCGCACCAGGCGCGGGATGTCGCCGCCGACAGCGACTGGACGGTGGTGGCCGCCGACATCGAGGATCTGGCCACCCGGATGGGCGCCTGATCATGGCGGGCCGGACGCCGCACGGGCTGCGTCTGGCGCAGCCGGTCGCGGGTTTGAACCACGTCATCGCCTACGGGCAATCGCTGGCCACCGGCTGGGAGGGGTGGCCGGCCCTGTCACTGCCGCCGCGCGGCGATTCGCTCATGCTGGGGCGTAGCGTGCGGCCGGTCAGCGAGAATGCGCCGCAGTTCGTGCCGGTGGGTGGCCCGTCGCTGCATCCGCTCGCCGCCACCGTGCAGGACATCCCCACCGGGGTGCTGCTGAGCGAGGCGCAGGTGGCGGAGCTGCCCCCGGGCAGCGTCGCGCTGGGCGAGACGGTGCTGGAAGGCGCGGTGCATGCCTACCGCACCGGCCTGCTGGCGGCGCGCGGCGCGGCGGCGTCGCCGGCCCTGGTGCTGGCCAGCGCCTGCGGTGTCGGCGGGCGGACGCTGGAGGCGCTCTCGCGCGGCGCGCAGCCGGAACTGTTCAACCGGCTGCGCGACTGCGCGGCGCTGGCGAAGCAGGCCGCGGTCGCCGGCGGCCAGCCCTACCAGGTGCTGGCTCTGCTGCTGCTGCAGGGTGAGCACAATGCCTGGGCGCTGAACGGCGGCACCGCCGACCGCGCCGGCTACCGCGCATTGCTGGCGCGGCTGTACCACGACGCGATGGCCGAGCTGGCGCACGGCATCGCCGGGCAGGACGCGCCGCCGGCGCTGTTCACCTACCAGACCGGCGGCGCCTATGCCTCCGACGAGCTGGGGGTGGCGATGGCGCAGCTGGACGCTGCCCTCGGCCTGCCCGGCTGCTTCATGGCTGGCCCGGTCTACCCTGTCACCGACAAAGGCGGCCATCTGGATGCCAACGGCTATCGCTGGCTGGGTGCGCAGTTCGGCAAGGTGATGCACCGCGTGCTGACGCTGGGCGAGGCATGGCGGCCACTGCACCCGATCGCAGCCACGCTGCGCGGCCCGGTGGTGCTGGCGCGCTTCGCCGTGCCGGTGCCGCCGCTGGCCTGGGGCCGGCCGTTTGCCGGGCACCTTGCGGTGGCGGTGGCCGATCGCGGCTTCACACTCACCGATGCGGACGGGATCGTGCCGGTGCAGGACGTGGCCTTGGCCGGTGCCGACCTGGTTGCGGTCACGCTGGCCCACCCGCCACGCGGCGCGGCGACGCTCCGCTACGCCGACCGCCGCCATGGCGGGCTGGGCGCCCTGCACGACAGCGATGCCACGGTGGCGGAGGATTGCTACGTGTTCGACCCGCGCACCGGCCACGCCGCCTCGGCGGCGGTGCCGGACCTGGTCGGCCGTCCCTATCCGCTGATGAACTGGTGCGTGGCGTTCAATATTCCCGTCAACCTGGGCTGACCCGCACCAGCCGGTGATGCTTGCGGCCGGATGACACCTTCACCCCGGCCCGCAGCGCCGCCTCGGTCACCACCTGACCTTCGTCGGTCACCGGTGCATCATCCAGCCGCGCGCCGCCGCCGCGCACCAGCCGGCGCGCCTCGGCGTTGCTGGCCACGAGCCCGGCGAGGACAAACAGGCGGAACGCCGGCACGCCCTCGGCCAGACCCTCGGCCGGGATGGTCACCAGCGGCAGCGTGTCGGCGGCGGTGCCTTCCTCGAAGGTGCGGCGGGCGGCCTCGGCCGCCGTCTCGGCCGCCTGGCGTCCGTGCAGCAGGGCGGTGGCCTCGGTCGCCAGCACCTTCTTGGCCTCGTTGATCTCCGCCCCGCTCAGCGCGTCCAGCCGGGCGATGTCGGTGAGGGGAAGATCGGTGAACAGGCGCAGGAAACGGCCGACATCAGCATCCTCGGTGTTGCGCCAGAACTGCCAGTAGTCGAACGGCGGCAGCCGGTCGGCGGTGAGCCACACCGCGCCCTGCGCGGTCTTGCCCATCTTGGCCCCCGAGGCGGTGGTGATCAGCGGTGTCGTCAGGCCGAATACGGCAGCGCCATCGGTGCGGCGCACCAGATCGACGCCGGAGACGATGTTGCCCCACTGGTCCGAGCCGCCCATCTGCAGCGTCACCCCGTGGCGGCGGAACAGCTCGCGGAAATCGTAGCTCTGCAGGATCATGTAGTTGAATTCAAGGAAGGTCAGCGGCTGTTCGCGGTCCAGCCGCAGCCGCACCGAATCGAAGGTGAGCATGCGATTGACCGTGAAGTGCACGCCCACGTCGCGCAGCAGCGGAATGTAGCCGAGCGCGCCGAGCCAGTCGTTGTTGTTGGGCATAATGGCGTCGGCGGGGCCGTCGCCGAACGACAAAAAAGGCGTGAAGCAGCGGCGGATGCCATCCATGTTCGCCGCGATCTGCGCGTCGGTCAGCATCTGCCGCGTTTCGTCTTTTCCCGAAGGATCACCGATGCGCGTCGTGCCGCCGCCCATCAGCACCACCGGCCGGTGACCATGGCGCTGCAACAGGCGCAGCAGCATGATCTGCACCAGGCTGCCCACGTGCAGGCTGTCGGCGGTGCAGTCGAAGCCGATATAGCCCGGCACGATGCCCGCCTGCAGCGCGGCCTGCAGGCCGTCGGTGTCGGTGCACTGGTGGACGAAGCCGCGCGCGGTGGCGTCGTGCAGGAAGTCGGCGCTAGGCATGATGGACGGGTCCGGGATGCTCGGGAGCGGTCGGGCTAGCACAGGAGGCAAACGGATGGAAATGCTGCGGGCGATCGGGCTGATGAGCGGCACGTCGCTCGACGGGGTGGATGCGGCGTGGCTGGAAACCGACGGGGAACGTATCGGCCGGCTCGGCCCCGCGCTCACCCTTCCGTACGACCCCGCGCTGCGCGCCGACCTGCGCGCGCTGCTGGACCGCGCCCCGTCGCTTTCACGCGACGATGCCGGGGTGGCGGCGGTCGCGGCGCGGCTGACGGCGCGGCATGTCGAGGCAGTGCAGGCCATTGGCCAGCCCGCCGACATCGTGGGGTTCCATGGCCAGACCATCCTGCACCAACCGCAGCAGCGCCTGACCTGGCAGATCGGCGATGCTGCGCTGCTGGCGCGCGAAACCGGGCTGAAAGTGGCCTGGGATTTCCGCAGTGCGGACGTGGCTGCCGGCGGCGAGGGCGCGCCGCTGGCGCCGGTGTATCACGCCGCCCTGGCAGATCCTCTGCCCCGCCCGGTGGCCGTGCTCAACATCGGCGGGGTGGCCAATGTCACCTGTATCGGCGCCGACGGCGCGCTGCTGGCCGGCGATACCGGACCGGGCAACGGCCCGCTGGATGACTGGGCGTCCCGCCACGCCAATCAGGATTGCGACCGCGATGGCCTGCTGTCGGCACGCGGACGGGTGGATCTGGGTGTGCTCGGGCGGCTGCTGGCCGATCCGTATTTCGCGCGCGTCCTGCCCAAATCGCTGGACCGGCTGGAGTTCGGTGCAACGCTGGCGGCCAGCGGCCTGCCGGCGCTATCGCCCGAGGATGGGGCCGCGACGCTGGTGGCGTTCACGGCGGAAGCGGTGGCGCGCTGCCACCTGCCGCAGGCGCCGCTCCGCTGGCTGGTCTGCGGCGGCGGCCGGCACAACCCGAGCCTCATGGCGGCGCTGCGCGATCGCCTCGGGGCGGTCGCGCCGGTGGAAACCGCCGGTTGGGACGGCGACGCGCTGGAGGCGCAGTGCTTCGGCTTCCTGGCCGTGCGGGTGCTGCGCAACCTGCCATTGAGTTTTCCGGGCACGACCGGCGCGCCGCGTCCCTTGCCCGGCGGCCGGATCGCCGGTCCGTAGAACGCTGCCGGCTTCAGGAGAAGCTGGATTTGGTGACGTCGCTGTGCAGGAAGTTGATCGTGCTGCCGTCGGAGAGGGTTGCCTGGGTGCCGTCCGTGCCGAACGGGCTGGTGCTGCCCGGCGCATAGTACTGCAGGCCGGTGACCGTGACAGCGGCGACGTTCTCGGCACTGGCCGTGAGAGTGAGCGAGAACACGTCCGTTCCCGGCAGGAAGTCGCCGATGTTGTCCACACCGCCGGCGGCTGCCTGGTAGTACAGGTTGCCGGAATAACCGAGCGTGGCGGTGCCATGCTGGCCGTAGGCAAGGGTGCTGTCGGCGCCAAAACCGATCGTGTTGTTGCCGGTGGCCGAGCCCCAGATGGTGTCGGCCCCGCTGCCGCTGATGAAGTCGTTGCCGGTGCCGCTCGTGTTCGCCCCGATCAGAACCTCGTTGCCCAAACCACCGAAGAGTGTGTTGTCGGAAGCGAACGAGGCCAGGATATCGTTGTTGCCGCCACCAATCAAAGTGGTCGCACCGGACACCGTGCTGGACAGCAGGAAGTTGTTGCCGGCCGATCCGCCCTGGTAATAGCCGGTGCCGCCCATCACGGTCGCCGAGCCGGTGAAGTCTGCGGCGCTGATGGTTGCGCCACCGAAGCTGCCCGTGCCACCGAACAGCGTCGCACTGCCGGTGCTGCCGGGCATAATCAGGATGTTGCCGGCGCCTGGTTCGATGAAGGCACTGGCCTGGTTGACAAGCCACAGGGTGGAGTCGGCGCTGCCGGTGATGGTGACCGGAACGTCGGGCGAACCGGTGAGCGCCAGCAATTCCGTTCCGCTCTGCGCATTGATCAGGATGTTGCCGCCGCCTTCGATGGCGTTGGCGGAATTGTTGAAGAGGTTCACCGTCGTCGAACCCTGGTGGGCATCGATGACGGCGCCGCCGACACCGAACGTGTCGCTGCCATCAACGTTGATGACGGCTCCGGAGGTGGACACGTTCTCGGCGATGTAGTTTTCGCCCCCACCGAGGAAGATTTGTGCGTCCGCCGAGTTGTTGTAATAAACCAACGTGCTGCCGTCGCCGGATACAACTGTCGGATCGGTGCTGCCGATCGCGGCGACGGTGTTATTGCCGCCAGTAACATACAGGAACTTGTTGTTGCCGGGCAGCGTGTCCATGAACGTAACGCCGGGAACGGTGACTTCCACACCGCTGACACTGCCGGACCCCGCCGGGATCGTTATGGCACCCGTGATGGTCGCGTTGAAGAGACTCAGTTCGCCAGTGGAAATCAGTTGATTGAGAGGCCCCAGCGCCTGCTGGGCCAGCTGGGCATTGACGTCTGAGCTGATCGGAATGGAGATCGTGCTTCCATCGGACCCAAGTACCGTTACGTCAGTAGCCATGCGACATCCCTCCAAACGGAGATCGAGTGAGACGGATCATGTGCGGGGTGCAGGCGCGGGGGCGCAGGTCGTGCCACAGCGATCGACGTGGACGTCGATGCGGCCGTCTGCCGGCCCGTCGCGCCCGGGGAGGGAATTGCGCGGGCTGAGTTGGGAAGCGTGGAGGCGTATCGTCTGCAAGACCGGCGACCATTGCGTTGTGCGTTGGACATTCGCCGGTGAGGTTAGCGGTTACTTGGCTAACGATTCCCTAACAGAACATTGGCACGCTTCCTGGCGCCGGGCTCTGGCCTTGCTTCAGCCCGCCTGCCGCCGGAGCAGCCGCTTCCCCTCGGACCACTGCCACGCCACCAGCCCGGGCAGCCCGACCGCCAGTTCGCGGGCGCGCTTGACCATCGACAGCGCGATCGCCGTATCCGGATGGATGCCGAACAGGCCGCCCACCAGGATGAACCCGGCTTCCTGCACCCCCAGCGCCCCCGGCACGGCGAAGCCGGCGCTGCGGGCGGCCTGTCCGAGGCTCTCGATGACGAAGGCCTGTTCCCAGCCGACCGGAACGCCCATGGCATAGAGGGCGAGCCAGGTCTCGACCGTACCGAGCACCCAGGACAGCAGGTGCAGGGCGGTGGCCGCGCCGATTGCCACCGGCTTGCGCTGCAGCCGCATCAGTTCGGCGTGCAGCCCCTGCACGACGTCGACCGGCAGGTTCGGAAACCAGCGCTGCAGCAGCCCTGCGGCCCCCTCCACCAGCCGCATCAGCCCGACCCGCTGCGCCACGATGAAGCCGCCGATGCCCAGCACGCCGGTGATGATGGCGCCCTGCACCCAGGCCATCCAACGGTCGTCGGGGCTGATCCTGGCCAGCACGGCGAAGCCGGCGATGGTGAACAGCAACTGCGTCACCGCTTCGATGGTCAGGTCCAGCGTGGTGCCGGCGCCGGCCAGCGGCCCCGGCACGCCACGGTGCACCAGCAGCCGGATGCCGACAATGTTACCGCCGAGCTGCGCCACCGGCAGCATCGAGTTCACCGCCTCGCGGATCCAGCGGATGCGGAACCAGCGCCCGAGTCGTGGCCGCCCCCCGCCGACCGACAGCCGCCAGGCGACGGCCGAGAGCCAGAGCTGCAGGAACAGCAGCGCGGTGGTGAGTGGCACCGCCCAGCCCGCCTGCAGCACCTCGGCGCCGATCGTCTGCGCGCCGAAATAGGCGACCAGGGCGATGACTGCGAAGCCACCGAGGGCGATCGCAATCATGCCCAATCGCACGGGAAAATCAGGAAAGGAATCATTGGGCGGGGCAGAGACGACCGAATACCGCCAGTGTCAACCTGGCCGCGCTTTACCCCGCTCCCAGCGCGACCGCCGTCTGATAGGTCACGAAGGCGGCCGCGTAGGCCAGCGCCAGCATGTAGCCGAACAGCACCCCCATCCACGCCCAGGACCCGGTCTCCCGCCGCACGGTGGCGAGCGTGGAGGCGCATTGCGGCGCGAACACGTACCACGCGAGCAGCGCCAGCGCCGTCGCCAGGCTCCATTTGCCCGCCAGAGACCGGCCGAGCTTGTCCGCGCCTTTCTCGTCCTCGGCGCCGATGGAATAGACGGTGCCCAGCGAGGCCACCGCCACCTCGCGGGCCGCCATGCCGGGCAGCAGGGCGACGTTGATCTGCCAGTTGAACCCGATCGGTGCTAGTACCGGCTCCATGGCGTGGCCGATCATGGCGGCGAAGCTGTAGGTGATGGCCGGCTGGTCGGCATTGGCGGGCGGGCGCGGCACCGAGGCGAGGAACCAGATGACCATCATCATCGCCAGGATGGTCGTGCCTGCGCGGCGCAGGAAGATGCGGGCGCGCTGGGTCAGGCCGAAAAAAATGCTGCGCGGGCTGGGCCGCTTGTAGTCGGGCAGTTCCAGCATGAAGGGCTCGGCCGGGCTGTTGCGCCACACCAGCCGCTTGAAGATGAACGACACGCCGAGCGCGCTGCCGATGCCCACGGCATACAGCCCGAACATCACCAGCCCCTGCATCTCCAGCCCGCCCCACACCTGGCGTTGCGGGATGAAGGCGGCGATGATGAGGGTGTACACTGGAATGCGCGCCGAGCAGGTCATCAGCGGCGCCACCATGATGGTGGCCAGCCGGTCGCGCCGGCTGTCGATGACGCGGGCGGCCATGATGCCGGGGATGGCGCAGGCGAAGCTGGACAGCAGCGGGATGAAGGCGCGCCCGTGCAGCCCGGCGCCGCCCATGATGCGGTCCATCAGGAACGCCGCCCGCGCCATGTAGCCGAAATCTTCCAGCAGCAGGATGAACAGGAACAGAACCAGAATCTGCGGCAGGAACACCAGCACGGCGCCGACGCCGCCGATCAGCCCGTCGCGCACGAAGCTGCGCAGCAGCCCGTCCGGCAGCACGGTCCCGGCCAGTGCGCCCAGCCAGTCGAAGCCGGCCTTGATCGCGTCCATCGGCGGCTGCGCCCAGGAGAACACCGCCTGGAACATCAGGAACAGCACGGCGAGCAGGATCGCCAGCCCGAACACGGGGTGCAGCAGCACGGTGTCGATCCGGCTGGTGACGGTGTCGGGCCTGGCGGGCAGGGTGACGCAGGCGGCGATGATGCGGTCGGCCTCGCGCTGCAGGGCGCGGGTGCCGGCCCGTCCGCTCGGGGCCCAGTCGTCCGCGGTGGCGGCGGGCACGGCCTCGGCCAGCACGTCCAGCCGCTCCAGCAGCGCCTGCGTGCCGCCGCGGCGCACCGCGATCGAGGGCACCACCGGCACGCCCAATTCTGCCGAAAGCCGGTCGAGGTCGAAGCCGTAGCCACGGTGGCGGGCGATGTCGAACATGTTCAGCGCCAGCAGCATCGGCCGGCCGACGCGGCGCAGTTCCAGCACCAGCCGGATGCCGAGCCGCAAATTGGTGGCATCGGCCACGCACAGCAGCACCTCCGGCCGCTGCTCGCCGGCGAGGTGGCCGAGCACCACGTCGCGCGTCACCTCCTCATCGGGGCTGCGGGCACGTAGCGAGTAGGTGCCGGGCAGGTCGAGCAGGCGCACCGGCCGGCCGGCCGGGGTTACGAAGCTGCCTTCCTTCCGCTCCACCGTCACGCCGGGGTAGTTGGCGACTTTCTGGCGGCTGCCGGTCAGGGCGTTGAACAGCGCCGTCTTGCCGCAATTCGGGTTGCCAACCAGCGCGACATGCACCGCTTGCGCTGCCAGGCTGGCAGGGGCGGCGGTCTGGGCCGGCGAGGCGGCGAGCAGCGGGGCGGCGAGTTCATTCACCTGGAGGGGCACACTGCTTCGACCCGGATGGCGTTCGCCTCGGCCCGCCGCAGGGCCACGGTGGCGTTGTCCACCCGGATCGCGATCGGGTCGCGGCCGAACAGGCCCTGGTTGCGGATTTCCACCATGGCGCCTTCGACGAAGCCCATTTCCAGCAACCGCCGCTCAAGTTCGGCCGGCGGCAGGGCGGGTCCGCAGCCGGTAGCATCAACCGCACGGATGCGGCCACGGAAGCCAAGCGGGGCGGTGCCGAGCGGGCTGGGAGCCTCGACGGTTACGGACATGGCATCTCCTGGGACGGCTTCACTTGTTAATAAGAATCCCTCTCACTTGCAAGCCAGATCATCCATGGATGGCAGGACGGGCGCGGCGGGGCCGGCCGAACAGGCTGGGAAGGGCAGCGTGCATCGGCCTGAGCCTCCGGACGATTTTTGCAAGTCAGTCGCAATTGACCGGCTTGCACCGGCTCCGCATTGACGTGGATCAACGGCCCTGCGCCCATCATTGATTTGCTGACCGCGCTGGCGGAGAAACAGGACCCCAGCCGGTCCCATGCCGGCCCCGTCGGAGCGGCACCCATGCCAGAGCTGCGCCTGCACAACAGCCTCACCCGCCAGAAGGAGCGGTTCGTCCCGCTCGATCCGGCGAATGTGCGAATGTACGTGTGCGGCCCGACGGTCTACGACCTGGCGCATCTTGGCAATGCGCGCCCGGTGGTCGTGTTCGACGTGCTGTTCCGGCTGCTGCGTCGGCTCTATCCGCGCGTCACCTATGTCCGCAACGTCACCGACGTGGACGACAAAATCAACGCCCGCGCGACCGAGAGCGGCGAGCCGATCGGCGCCATCACCGCCCGCACCCTGGCCGACTACCACGCCGACATGGCCGCCCTCGGCGCCCTGCCGCCCGACGTGGAGCCGCGCGCCACCGCCCACATCGCCGAGATGATCGCCATCATCGAGCGGCTGGTCGCCGGCGGCCACGCCTATGTCGCCGAGGGCCATGTGCTGTTCGCGGTCGGCAGCTTTCCCCAGTACGGCCGGCTGTCCGGCCGCGCGCCCGACGAATTGCTGGCCGGCGCGCGTGTCGATGTGGCCCCGTACAAGCGTGACGCGGGCGATTTCGTCCTCTGGAAGCCGTCTTCCGCCGATCTGCCCGGCTGGGACAGCCCCTGGGGCCGCGGCCGCCCGGGCTGGCACATCGAGTGCAGCGCGATGTCCTGGCGCTACCTGGGCGAGACCTTCGACATCCACGGCGGCGGTACCGACCTGATTTTCCCGCACCATGAGAACGAGATCGCCCAGTCCGTCTGCGCCTTTCCCGGCAGCCGTTTCGCCCGCGTCTGGATGCACAACGGCATGCTGCTGGTGAACGGCGAGAAGATGTCGAAAAGCCTCGGCAATTTCTTCACCGTCCGCGACGTGCTGGCGCGCGCCCCGGCCGAAGCGGTGCGGCTGCTGCTGCTGAGCGCCCAGTACCGCGCCGCCCTGGATTTTTCCGATTCCGCCCTGGCGGAAACGCGCCGCCAGCTCGACCGGTTCTACCGCGCGCTGGCGCGCACCCCGGCGCCGCCCGCGGATGCGGTGCCCGAGCCGGTGCTGGACGCGTTGTGCGACGACCTCAACACGCCGCTCGCCATTGCCCGCCTGCACGAGCTGGCTGATGCGGCGCTGACCGGCGATGTGCCGGCCGCCGCCGGGTTGCGCGCCGCCGGCACCGTGCTTGGCATTCTCCAGCAGGACCCTGCCGCCTGGTTCCGCGGCGGGCTCGACCCGGCGACCATCGAGGCGCGCCTCGCCGAGCGCCAGGCGGCCCGCCGTGCCCGCGACTTCGCCCGCGCCGATGCCATCCGCAAGGACCTCGAACAAGACGGCATCGTGCTGGAGGACGGCCCCCAGGGTACCACCTGGCGCCGCGCCTGACCCCAAGGAGAGACAACGAGTATGCGACACAAGTCCTGCTGCTCGCTGGCGGCCTGCCCGTCGCCGCCTGCGACGCGGCGCTGCGGCAGGGGCAGGCGGGGTATCCGCAATGACCGGACGTGATGGCGGCGCCGATATCGGGCCGATCGGCAACAGCCCCGTTGTGGTGCTGGTCCGCCCGCAACTGGCCGACAATATCGGCGCGGTCGCCCGTGCCATGGCCAATGGCGGCCTGTTCCACCTGCGTCTGGTCGCCCCGCGCGACGGCTGGCCGCAGGAGAAGGCATGGCGCAACGCCTCCGGCGCCGATCGCATCCTGGATGCGCTGACCGTCCATGAAACGGTCGCCGAGGCCGTCGCCGATCTGCACCGGGTGTTCGCCACCTGCCCGCGGCCGCGCCATATCGTCAAGCCGGTGCTCAGCGCCCGCGGCGCCGCCGCCGAGCTGCGCGCCATCTGCGCCCGCGACCTGCGGACCGGCCTTCTGTTCGGTCCCGAACGCGCCGGGCTCGACAACGACGACATGGCGCAGGCCGACGCGCTGGTGCGCTATTCGCTCAACCCGGCCTTCATGTCGCTCAACCTCGCCCAGGCGGTGATGGTGATGGCGTACGAGTGGTGGACGGCCGAGGACTGCACCGCGCCGCGCCGGCTGATGACCAATGAGACTCGCATCGCCACCAAGGCCGAACTGGAAAGCTTTTTTGTCCATCTGATCGACGAACTGGATGCGTGCGGCTTCCTGCGAAACCTGCCGAAGCGGCCTGGCATGGTGCGCAACATCCGTCATTTCTTCGGGCGCGGCGAGGTCACCGAGCAGGAACTGCGCACGTTGCACGGCGTCGTCACCGAGCTGGCCCTCGGCCGCCGCCTGCGCGGGCGGGACGAACGCGAGGGATGACGTCCCGCCATTGCTGGCCGGGCATTGCTGGCCGGAATGGCTGAAAAACCCGCCATTGCCCCTGCGTTAACGCATCCGCAATCGGCAAACCCAAGATTCGGTCCCGCCAGTCTCTTGGGGACCTACCAATGACAATCGCCCGCCCGTTCCATTTTTCATCGATCCGGTTTTCATCGATCCGGGCTAGGATCATCACGGCATTCGCGGCATTGCTGCTGGTCATCGCCTTTCTCGGCGGCACCGCGCTGGACCGCATCTCGGCGCTGAACGCCAACGTTTCGGATGTGACGCAGAACGACATGCTCGCGGTGATGTACCTCGGCGACATGCGCGCGGCGGTGCAGCAATACCGCGGCGAGATGTTGCGGGCACTGGTCGATCCCGCCGGCGAACTCGACGCGCGCGGCGGCCTGGAGGTCCGGCTGGCGGCGGCGCTGCGCCGGCACGACGGGTTCGCGGACAAATACGCGCCGACCATCGCGACCGATCAGGAACGGGAGATCTATGCCGGCTACCTCGCCGCGCAGAAAGCCTACCGGCCGCTGGTCGAGAACACGGTGGCGCTGCTGCGGGCGGGCAAGGTCGAGGAAGCACGCACAACCTATCTGCACGACGGCACGGCGCTGCTGCGCGCCGTCGAGGACGGGCTCGACCGTGACATGACGTTCAACGCCGATACGGTGATCGCCTTCAGCGACCGCATGGCGGCGCAGTTATGGTACCATCCGCTTCGTGGTGATCGCCACCCTGCTGAGCGCGCTGGCGATCGCCCTCACGGCCGCGCTGGTGCTGGTGCGCAGCATCGCCGACCCGGTGCGCGGCATGACCGCGGCGATGCGCCACCTCGCCGCACGCGACCTGTCGGTGGCCATCGTCGGCGAGGGTCGCCGCGACGAGATCGGCGAGATGGCCGCGGCGGTGGCGGTGTTCCGCGACGGCATGCGCGAGGCCGACCGGCTGGCCGCGGCGCAGCGCCAGGAGCAGGCCGCCAAGGAGGCGCGCGCAACCCGGCTCGGCCAATTGGTGACCGGGTTCGAGTCCTCGGTGGGCGCGCTGGCGGCGCCGCTGGCGGCCGCTTCCAGCCAGTTGGAGGCGAGCGCCCGGTCGCTGTCCGCCGACGCCGCCGGTGCCGGCTCCAGGCTCGTCCAGGTGGCCGGGGCCGCGACCGATGCCAGCAGCGGCGTGCAGGCGATCGCCGCCGTGGCCGAGGAACTCGCGGCCTCGATCAGCGAGATCAGCCGCCAGGTCGGCCAGTCCACCAGCATCACCGGCCGCGCCGTGGCCGACGCGCAGCGGACCGACGACATCGTCCGGACCCTGGCCGACGGGGCCCAGCGAATCGGCCAGGTGGTCGAGCTGATCGCCTCGATCGCCGCGCAGACCAACCTGCTGGCGCTGAACGCCACCATCGAGGCGGCCCGCGCCGGCGAGGCCGGCAAGGGGTTCGCCGTGGTCGCCGCCGAGGTGAAGAACCTGGCGGCGCAGACGGCGCGCGCCACCGGCGACATCGGCACGCAGATTACCCAGATTCAGACCACCACCGGCGAGGCGGTGGCGGCGATTCAGGGCATCGCCGCCACCATCCGTGAGGTCAGCGGCATTTCCACCGCGATCGCCGCCGCGGTCGAGCAGCAAGGGGCGGCGACGCAGGAGATCGCCCGCAACGTGCAGCAGACCGCCCGGCGCACCGTCGAGGTCACCGGCGATATCGGCGAGGTCAGCCGCTCGGCAAACCGGTCGGTCGTCAGCGCCGGCGAGATGCTGGACTCCGCCGGGCAGGTGACCCGTTCCATTGCCGCCATGACCCGCGAGATCGACGGTTTCGTGCGCGCCGTCCGGACCGCCTGATCCCCCCTGACCGGGATCTCAGCCGTCCGGCCCGGGGATCCCGAGCCGGTCGGCGAGGCGGTTCGCCAGCCGCATCCCCGCCGCCAGCGCCGTCAGCGCTGCCCCCAGCGCCGCTACATTCTGCGACAGCTCCAGCACGTCGCAGACCCAGGCCAGCAGCAGCCCGGTGGCGAGCCCCAGCGGCAGCACGACCGCCAGTTTGATCAGCAGCCGCGCGGTCAGCGGGTTGCCCCGCAGCCAGGTCAGCATATCGGTGTGGATCGGCATGACAGCCCCGCCTGCGTCACGGTCCGGCGCACCGCCTTACCGGGTTGCCGCACATCGATTGTTACCGGCAAGCACGCAATCAGGGATTGCGTTTCGGTCATTCGGGGTTCCCTCTTTCGTCTCCGTGCTTATGCTGCGCGCGAGTCCCGGTCCCTGGATAGAGAGCATGACAGCCACCGATCCCGCCCTGATGTCGGCCGAGGAACTCCTCGCCCACTATGCCCGCCGCTCTCTCAGCCCCGTCGAGGTGTTGAAGGCGGTGACCGAACGCATCGCCCGCCTCAACCCCGAGATCAACGCCTTCGCGGTGATGAACCCGCGCAGCCTGGAGGCGGCCGGCGAAAGCGAGGCGCGCTGGGCGGCCGGGCGGCCGCGCGGCACGCTCGACGGCGTGCCGGTGACGGTGAAGGACCTGATTGATCTGGCCGGCTTTCCCACCCGCCGCGGCTCGCGCGTGACCGATCCCGCGCCGGTGGAAAACGACGCCCCCGCCGTGCTCGGCCTCAAGGAGCAGGGCGCGGTGGTGATCGGTAAAACCACCACCACCGAGTTCGGCTGGAAGGCACAGGGCGACTGCCCGCTGCACGGCATCACCCGCAACCCGTGGAACAAGCTGCACACCCCGGGCGGCTCGTCCGCCGGTGCCGGCGCCGCCGCTGCGGCCGGGTTCGGGCCGCTGCATGTCGGCACCGATGGCGGCGGCTCCATCCGCATCCCGGCGGCCTGGTCCGGCGTGGTCGGGCTGAAGCCCAGCTTCGGGCGGGTGCCGCAATGGCCGCTCGGCGTCCTCGCCCCGGTGGCGGTGGCGGGGCCGATCACCCGCACCGTGCGCGACGCCGCCCTGTTGCTGTCCGCCATCGGCCGCCACGACCTGCGCGACCCGTTCTGCCTGCCACCCGAATCGCTCGGCGACCGCGACTGGCGCGCCGGCATTGAGGACGGGGTCGCCGAGATGCGGGTGGCGGTGCTGCGCCGCCCCGGCTTCGAGGCGCCGGTGGACTGGGAAGGCATCGCCGCCGTCGAGGAGGCCGCCCAACTGCTCGGCGAGGCTGGTGCCGAGGTCGAGGAGGTTGATCCCGAACTGCCCGACACGCGCGAAATCGCCTCCCGGTACTGGGGGGTGGCGCTCGCCCGGCTGGTGAACAGCTTCCCCGAGACACGCCGCCACATGCTCGACCCTGGCCTGCTGCAGGCGGCGGCGGCAAGCGAGGGCGTGCCGGGCACGGCCCTTATCGAGGCGGAGGCGCTGCGCATCGAAGCCGCGCATACCATGGCCCGGCTGCACCAGCGCTACGACCTGGTGCTGTCGCCCACCGTGCCCGGCCTGGCACCGCTGACCGACGCGCCGATCAGCGACCCGGCCGAGGCGCTATGGACGAACTGGGCGCCGTGGACCTTCCTGTTCAGTCTGACCCGCCAGCCCGCCATCACGGTGCCCATGGGCTTTGCCGCCAACGGCCTGCCGCGCTCGGTGCAGATCGCCGCGGCGCTCTACCGCGAGGATCTGGTGCTGCGGGCGGCCCGGACGCTGGAGGTGGCGGAACCATTCGTGCTGCCCGATCTGGACTGAACGTGCTGGAAGGCCAGGGCTCTGCCCTGGACCCGCAAGGGGCCGGGAGGCCCCTTGACCCCATTCCGTCTTGGGTCTTGGGGTCATGTCCCGCGCTGGCCGTGGTGCTTGTTCTGCTGGCGTCGTCGTCGGCCAGGGCCGACTACGGTGTGGTCTCGCCGGACGCGATCGATTTCGGCCAGTTGGTGATCCAGCACGACGGCGATACCCTCTACGATCGCCGGTCCTCCACCGGCGGCGCCCAGGGCTACACCGTTTCGGTCGGCACCGGCCTGACCCGGTGGTGGGACTTCGTGGTCGAACTCGGTTACGATCACGGGCCGGGCAACGAGCAGCCATCGCAGCTGACCCAGGCGGTGGCGGAAAGCACCTTCGAACTGGTCGAGCCGGGCTCGACCTTCGTCGATACCAGCATTTACGTCGAGTACGGCCAGACCGTCATGCGCAGCCATACTGCCGGCGCCAACGAGGTCACTCTCGGCCCGGCGATCGGCAAGGATATCGGCCCCACGACGCACACGCTGAACCTGTTCGTCACCCGGCTGCTGGGACCGGACCAGGGCAGCCCCGGCCTGGATTTCAGCTATGCTTGGCAGAGCCGCTGGAACGTCTGGGGACCGCTGTCGCCGGCGATCGAGATGTACGGCGACGCCGGCACGCTGGGCCACATGCCCCGCTTCTCCGAGCAGCAACTGCTGATCGGGCCGGTGGCGCTCGGCTCGGTCGGTCTCGATGAATTGGGCCTTGGTTCAGCCGGGCGGCTGAAATACGAAATCGGCTGGCTGTTCGGCGCCACCCGGGCCACCGCCGCCGGCACGTTGCGCTGGCACCTGGAGCTGGAAATCCCTTTCTGAGCCGCGTAGCGACCCGCCGGAGCCCGCCATGCATCTGCGCCCCGCCTTTACCGAGACCGACCCCGCCCGGATCGGCGGCCTGATCGCCGCCAACCCGTTCGGGCTGCTGGTGACGCAGGGACCACGCGGGATGGACGCCTCGCACCTGCCGTTTGTTATGAACAATGACAATGATGTCCTGATGCTCACCGGCCACCTCGCCGCCGGCAGCGCGCAGTGCGAGGCACTCGATGGCGGCGCGGCGCTGGCGGTGTTCAGCGGACCGCACGCCTATATCTCGCCGGGCTGGTACCGCACCCAGCCGGCGGTGCCGACCTGGGACTATGCCGCGGTGCACGTGCACGGGCACCTGGAGCGCCTGGAAGGCGAGGCGCTGGTCGAGACGATGCGGGCGTTGTCGCGCGATGATCCCGGCGGGTTCGACATGGACGCGCTGGAGGCGCGCTATCGCGACGGCATGATGAACGGGGTGCGCGGTTTCCGGCTGCGGGCGGAACGGATTGAGGCACAGTGGAAAATGAGCCAGAACCGCAGCGCCGCCGACCGCGAAGCCGTCATCGCCGCCCTGCGGGCCCGCGGCGAGCATGCGGTGGCGGACCTGGTGGCGGCGACGTTGTCCTGACGTTGCAACGCGGCGGGGATTGCACAGCCGGTGGTCGTGTCCGATAGTCGGGAAATCGTTGTTGGTTTGCACTGAGTGATGTCCGACGAACACAGGCAGGGGCCCATCCCGCCCGACTCGCCTTCGCGCCGCAGCCTCCTCCGCATCGCCGGCATCGCCGGTGCCGCCGGCCTGGTCGGGATTGCCGGCGCGGCCGGGACTGTCGCTCTGATGCTGGGATACGCCGCCCCCCAGCGCGGACCCGGAGTACCGTTGCAGCGGACGCGGCAGGCCAGCGTGCTGGGCCTGCCGAACGAGCGCTTCTTTCCGTTCTACGGACTCGATCGTCTTGAGGCGGAGTGCCGGGCGGCGGTGGACCGCCAGCGCCGGGCGCTTGCGCCGGGCGCGCCGTTGCCGCCGGTGCAACTGCTGGCGATGTCCGGCGGCGGCGAGAGCGGCGCGTTCGGTGCGGGTCTGTTATGTGGCTGGTCCGAGTACGGAACGCGGCCGGTATTTGAGCTGGTCACCGGCGTCAGTACCGGCGCGCTCGCCGCCCCGCTCGCCTTTCTCGGCCGGGCCTACGATCCGCAGTTGCGGGCCATGTTCAATGAACTGAAGGCGTCCGATGTGATGGCGTCGCGCGGCTATAGCGCCGCGCTGTTCGACGACGCGCTGAATGACAATCAACCGCTGTTCCGGACGATCTCGCGCGTCGTGGACGAGGCGATGCTGACGGCGCTGGCGAAAGCCTATGGCGAGGGACGGCTGCTGTTCATTGGCACCACCGATCTCGATGCGCAGCAACCGGTGATCTGGAACATCGGCGCCATTGCCGCGAGCGGCCATCCGCGCGCGCTGGACACGATCCGCCGTCTTCTGCTGGCGTCCGCGGCCATACCGGGAGTTTTCCCGCCGACCATGATCGACGTGACGCTGGACGGAAAACGTTACCAGGAGATGCACGTGGATGGCGGCGCCTTCATGCAGGTGTTTCTCTATCCTGACGGCATGTCCGCGGAGCGGCAGGAACGGATGCAGAATGGCGAGGCCGTGGTACCCGCCATCGCCTATGTCATCCGCAACGCCTGGCTGGGCCCTGACTGGTCGGTGGTGGAGCGCAGCACGCTGGGCATCACCCAGCGCGCCGTTTCCACCCTGATCGCGTCCAGCGGCTACAACGACATCCTGCGCCTGTTCGGCATTACCCAGCAGGACAACATCGACTTCCGGCTGGCCTATATCGGCGCTGATTTCGACCGGGAGATGACCGAGCCGTTCGATCATCGCTGGATGCAGGCGCTGTTCGACTACGGCTACCAGCGCGCCCGCAACGGCTACGCCTGGGCGGCCAGGCCGCCGGTCTGACCGGACGCGGAAACGGGCAAATTTTCCGGACGGAGTTGCGGCACCCAGACGGCGCGCCCGAATCAGACGGGCACGAAGCTGCCGTCAGGCTGGCGCAGCGCGAGTGCGCCGCTGCCCACGTCGAAATGCGCCCCGTGCAGGCGCAGCCGCCCGTCGGCCACCCGCTCGGCAATCCAGGGGAAGGTGAGAAGGTTCGCCAGCGACAATTCGATGCCGGCATGCTCGCCCGCCAGTTGCGGGTTGGCGGTCGCACAGGCCATCGCCCGCGCGCGCGCCGGCGCAGCGACGGCAATCCAGGGGCCGAGAAAGTCGCCGGCCGGCGCCGGGCCACCTTCCAGCAGGGCGCGGATGCCGCCGCACAGCCCGTGGCCGAGCACGATCAGGTGGCGCACCTGCAGCACGAGCACGCCAAATTCCAACGCTGCACCGGTTCCGTGGCAGCCGCCATCGGGCGCGTAGGGCGGCACCAGGTTGGCGACGTTGCGGACGACGAACATTTCGCCCGGTCCGGCATCGAATATCATCGCCGGGTCCACCCGGCTATCGGCGCAGGCGATCACCATGGCCTGCGGGCGCTGGCCGCGTTCGGCCAGACGCTCGAACAACCGACGCCGCTCGGGCCAGGCGGTGGTACGGAAACGGCGGTAGCCGGCGATCAGGTCGTCCATGCGACGCGCGAGGCCGCTGCTGTCGAGGGTTTCAGAAACCCTCGCGCTCGAGCCGCTTGCGCTCCATCTTGCGGGCGCGGCGGACAGCCTCGGCCGCCTCGCGGGCGCGGCGCTCGGAGGGCTTCTCGTAGTGGCGGCGCAGCTTCATTTCCCGGAAGATGCCTTCACGCTGCATCTTCTTCTTGAGCGCCTTGAGCGCCTGGTCGACATTGTTGTCGCGAACGAGAACCTGCACTTGGCCGCCTACTCCTCTTGCACACGCGCCCCGCCCATCGGGGAACGAAAAAGCGGCCGGGACGACTGCCCCGACCGGAAGGCGGGCGCTATATCACGGTCGCCGCCCCTCGCCAACGCGCATCTGCACCCAATCTGCGGTTGATCCTGGTCCCGCCGGAGGAGCCTGTCGCATGGCCATCCTGAAAATCGCCCGCATGGGCCACCCCGTGCTTTTGCAACGCGCCCAGCCGGTCGCCGATCCCACCGCGGCGGAAATCCGCCGTCTGGTGCGGGATATGCTCGAAACCATGGAGGACGCGTCCGCGGCGGGGCTGGCGGCTCCGCAGGTGCACGTGCCGTTGCGGCTGTTCGTGTTCCGGGTGGGCGAGGGCCGCACCAGCGGCGATGCGGATGACCGGCCCGTGGATAAAACTGTTGTGATCAACCCCGAAATCGCGGCGGTGGATGACGATGTGCGGCTGCACTGGGAGGGCTGCCTGTCGATTCCCGGGCTGCGCGCCGCGGTGCCGCGCCACTGGCGCATCCGCTACCACGGGGTGGACATCGAGGGCGCTGCGGTGGGCGGCGAGGTCACCGGCTTTCATGCCGGCGTGGTGCAGCACGAATACGACCATCTGAACGGGATACTCTACCCCATGCGCATGAACGATTTCCGGCTGTTCGGGTTCAACGAGGAACTGGCACGCGCCGAGCAGCAGGGCGCGGGAGGCCGGTCGTGAGCGTGCCACCGGAACGCTCGCCCGAGCGTGACGCGGCGCTGGTGGCCATGCTGCCGCACGTCGCCCGGCTGGGCTGGACTCTGGCGGCGTTGCGCCGAGGGCTGCGCGATGCCGGTGCCGACCCGCAGGACGCCGGGTTGCTGTTCCCGGGCGGCACGCCGTCCCTGGTGGAAGCCTGGATCGACCTTGAAGACCGCCAGATGACAGCGGCGCTGGCGGCGCGCGACCTGTCCGGGTTGCGCCTGCCCGCGCGGGTGCGGCTGGCGGTGGCGCTGCGGCTGGAACTGGCGCGCCCGCATCGCGCCGCGGTGCGCCGGGCGGTGTCCGTGCTGGCATTGCCGCGCAATGCCGGGCTGGCGGCGCGGTCGCTGGCGCGCACGGTCGATGCGATCTGGCACGCGGCGGGCGACCGTTCCGCCGATTTTGCCTGGTACACCAAGCGGTTCATTCTCGCGGCCATCTATACGTCCACGCTGCTGTTCTGGCTGCGCGACGACAGCCCGGACGATGCGGCGACGCTGGCGTTTCTCGATCGGCGGCTGGCCGACCATGCGCGCTTCCACAAGGCGCAGCGGCGCTGCAGCGAACGTTTCTCGCGCTGCCTGCCCGGGGAGGCGGCGGCAGCGTGAGGCAGAGGGGTATCGCTCCACGGATTCCCATCCCTGCCTTGCTTCTGCTAAACTGGGATCATGCCACAGGTCCGCATTACCCACACCACCGAGTACCGCTATGCGCGGCCGGTGCAGCTGACCACGCACCGGCTGATGCTGCGGCCGCGTGATTCGCACGATCTGCGGGTGCTGAGCGCCACGATAGGGGTGACTCCCCCGCCGGCGACGACACGCTGGGCGCATGACGTGTTCGGCAATTCGGTGTGCACGCTGGACTGGGACGCAACCCAGATGGCGGATACGCTGCGCCTGGTGTCGATCCTCGACCTGGAGCATTTCCCGGCGGCGGCCGAGCTGCCGCACGATTCGCTCGATCCGGTGGCCGCAACCTATCCGTTCAGCTACGCCGCCGAGGAGTTTCCCGACCTCGCGCGCCTGCTGGAGCGCCACCACCCCGATCCGGAACGGCACGTGGATGCCTGGGCGCGACGCTTCCTGCGACGCGGGGTGACGACCTCGACGCTCGACCTGCTGGCGGCGATGACGCGGGCCATCAAGTCCGACTTCCAATATGCGGCGCGGGAGGCCGAGGGCACCAACCCGCCGGTCGCCACGCTGGAGACGCGGCAGGGCGCGTGCCGCGACTTCGCCCTGCTGATGATGGAGGCGTGCCGATCGCTCGGCCTCGCGGCGCGGTTCGTCAGCGGATATCTGTACGACGAGGCGCTGGTGGACAGCGCCGTACCGGTGGTGGGCGGTGGCACGACGCATGCCTGGTGCGCCATCTACCTGCCTGGGGCCGGTTGGGTCGAATTCGATCCGACCAACGGGCTGGTGGCAGGGCGCAACCTGATCCGGGTGTGCATGGCGCGCACGCCGGAGCAGGCGGTGCCGGTGGCCGGCGGCTATATCGGCCGGGCCGGCGACTTCATCGGCCTGTCCGTCGATGTGCAGGCGGCGGTGGGACAGGCAGCCTCCTGCTGAACGCACCGCCAGGGCGGGTAGCAGTTTTCGCTGTCGGGAATCCGACCGGGATGTCATCGACACAACGATAACGCTGTCGGTCGCCATCGCCACGTCCCATCACCGCCTTGATCCGTCGCCCTTCCGGGCCTGGCCCGCGGCTTGCTTTGCACTGTTGCGAACAAAAAGCCGCACGGACCGGAGCGCCCCGATGAGCGGTCCGGCGCGACCGCGCATCGGCCAGGCGCAACGACAGGAGCACGCAAGTGAGCAATGTGACGTTTTCATCCCCCGTGATGGCGAAGGACGTGACCGTTTATGCGGTTGCCGGCGATCGCGGGACCATCCTCGCCGTTGCCAAGGCCCACAAGATTCCGATCCCGTTCGACTGCCAGGACGGCGAGTGCGGGTCGTGTCTGGTGGAGGTCAAACATCTCTCGCCGGCGCAGAAATGCGGCATCTCCCTGACCGAGAAGGAAAAGGAAGTCCTCCGCCAGCTCGGCAAGATCACCAAGCAGGAAATCGAGGACGCCGAAGTCAACGACATGCCGCCGCGCTACCGGCTGGCGTGCCAGTGTTTCATCCGCAACGAGGACATTCTCGTCTCCTTCGAAGGCGATCAGGTGCTGCCGGCCAAGCCGCCGTACCTGTCCAAGGCCGCCAGGATCTTCAAGGGCGGCCTGGAAATCACCTCGGTCGATGAGTTCCTCGGCTACGCCGTCAAGGTCGAGGAGGACGCGGCGATCCATTTCGATGAACTGGCCAGCGCGATGGAGCAGGTCGGCAACAAGGAAGTGGCAAAGCTGTTCGCGCAGCTCGCCGGCTTCTCGCGCCTGCACCTCGCCGAGGCGCTGAAGCGGGCGGCCTCGATCGACGTGTCCAAGCATGTGCCGCCCGATTATGTCTGGCCCGACCACGTGACCCCCGAGCGGACCGCGCTCTGGGCCGGCGATCCGGCATTGTCGCGGCTGGACGCGCTGCGGGCTGCCTTGCAGGGCGAGAAGCGGGGGTATGAGTTCTACTATTCCGTCGCCGGCACCTCGACCAACCCCGAGATCGTGGCACTGGCGAAGGAGTTCGTCGGCGAGGAAGCGGAGCATGTGAAGGTGCTTGAGGCGTGGATTACCCGGGAGGAGTGGCAGCGGAAGACCGCGGCGGAGTAGAGCAGGCGGTCAATTACCCGACACAGAGGCTACCATTGTGTTTCAATCGCGACAGATGCGTCCGCCCCGTCGCGTGAATCGGAACACAAAATCAAGAGCTGGTGTTGCGGCCCGACGGCACTATCCGTCGGAGCCGCAACATCAGTGCCTATGGGGCAGAGCCCCGGCATTCCTTTTTACGCAGTTGCCCCCTCAAGCTCCGGATAATCGACATACCCGCGAGCCCCGCCGCCAAAGAACGTGGAAAAATCGGGCGTATTCAAGGCCGCCCCCTCGGCGAAGCGCCGGGGCAGGTCGGGGTTAGCGATGAACAGTTTTCCCCAGGCGGCCGCGTCGGCCTCGCCGTTGGCCAGCACCTGTTCCGCTGTTTCCTGGGTGAGGTCTTCGTTGGCGATCACCGGACCGCCGAAGATCGCCTTGATCTGCGGGGTCAGGCGCGGGTCGGCCAGCCGTTCGCGGGTGAACAGGAAGGCGAGGTTGCGGCGGCCGAGTTCGTTGGCGACGTAGCTGAAGGTGGCGGGGGGGTTGCTGTCGCCCATGCTCTGGGCGTCGCAGCGCGGGGCCAGGTGCATGCCGACGCGGCCGGCGCCCCACACGTCGATGCAGGCATCGGTGACTTCCAGCATCAGCCGCGCGCGGTTCTCGATCGGGCCGCCATAGGCGTCGGTGCGGTGGTTGCTGCCGTCCTGCAGGAACTGGTCGAGCAGGTAGCCGTTGGCGCCATGGATTTCGACGCCGTCGAAGCCAGCCTTTTGGGCGTTCTCGGCGCCGAGGCGGTAGGCGGCGACGATGCCGGGGAGTTCCTCGATGTCCAGCGCGCGCGGGGTGACGAAGGGTTTTTTGCCGCCCAGCAGGTTGACATGGCCGCCGGCCGCGATGGCACTGGGGGCGACCGGCAGGGCGCCGTCGAGATAGGACGGGTCGGAAATGCGTCCGACATGCCAGAGTTGCAGCACGATGCGCCCGCCGGCTTCGTGCACCGCGTCAGTCACCAACCGCCAGCCGGCGATTTGTGCGTCCGACCAGATGCCGGGCGTATCCGGGTAGCCGACGCCCATCGGGGTGACCGAGGTGGCCTCGCTGATGATCAGGCCGGCGGAGGCGCGCTGGACGTAATATTCGGCCATCAGCGCGTTCGGCACGCGGCCGTCGCTGTTGGCGCGGCAGCGCGTCAGGGGGGACATGATGATGCGGTTGGGCAACTGGAGTTCGCCGAGGGCGAGCGGATCGAAAAGACCGGGCATGATGGCGTCCTGTGACTGACTGGCGCTGTTGTGCAGTGCGGGGGGGAACGAATTCAAGGCCAGGTACGCAGGTGGTGCCCCAGGAACACAGGAATCGACGCCGCCGGCCGGCCGGGGAAGCGGAGCAGGGCCGGGGGCAACGCGTCGATCGAATCGAACAGGCGGCCATAGGCTTCCTGCACCCGCGCGAGGTCGAGCGTCGGGCCGAACAGCAGAACATCCTGGCCCAGATGGGCTTCCGGGCCAGGAGAAAAGCCGTATTCGCGGGCGTCGGTGTTGAGACAGAGCACCGGCGGGTCGCCGCCGAGGGCGTAATCGACCTTGCCGGTGACCCACCAGGAATTGCCGGCGATGATGGTGCCGGGGCGGCGTAACAGGCCGCGCCCGTCCAGTTCGTCGCGCAGCGGCGTCCAGTCCAGCGCCTGCAGCCCCGGATCGAGGCCCGGGGCGAGGACGCCCAGCCAGTGCCAGCGCAGTTCGGCGGAAGTCACCAGCAGCAGGGACGCCAGCAGGGCCGCGGTGCCGACGGTCGCGCGGCGCAGCAGCACCGGGCGGGCCTGACCGAGCCGCACCAGGGCGGCGCCGAGCAGCGGGAACAGGAACAGGTAGCCGGGCATCGCCCAGTGGAACAGCACGTGGCGCGACCACAGCGCCACCACGGCGAACAGCACGATCGGCGGTAGCGCCAGCCAGCAGAGCAGCCAGCTTCGCCAGGCACGCGGTCCGGCACGCAGGCCACGCAGCAGCCCGGCCATCAGCCCGGCCCAGATCCAGGGCAGCAGGAACAGCGCGGCGCCGGCCAGCACCAGCAGCGGGGCGGCGAGGTTCAGCTTGTGGGCCATCGCCCGTCCGCCCTGGAAGGCGAAGCTGGCCCAGCCATGCGAAGCGTTCCAGACCAGCACGGGGGAAAACAGCGCCGCCGCCAGGCAAGCCGCGACCCAGGGCTGCGGCCGGGCGAGCCAGCGCCGGTGGATAGGACTGGTCAGCAGATACAACGCCGCCCCGGCGAGGGTCAGCACGGCGGAGTATTTCGACAGCAGGGCCAGCCCGGCGCAGGCCCCGGCGCCGAGCCACCAGCCCCAGCCGCGTTCGGCGGGCAGGGCGCGCATCAGGCAGCAGCCGGCGCCGAGCAGGGCGCAGACCAGCGGGCCATCCGGCAGCACCCAGGAGCCGGTGGTGAGGCCGAACACCGGGGCGAGATTCAACGCCACCGCCGCCCACAGCCCGGCCGGCGGCGAGTCCGCCATCGCGCCGAGCCGGTAGACCAGGAAGCTGGACAGGGAAAACAGCGCCACGAAGGGCAGGCGCACCACAACGGGCTGCTCGCTGCCCAGCAGCAGCGCCGCGCCGCGCGCGATCCACCAGGACAGCGGCGGATGGTCGAAATAGCCGAGGTGCAGGGTGCGCCCGGACGCCACCATGTAGCTTTCATCGATGCCCAGGCCGAGCGTCGCGGCGGCCAGCAGGCGCAGCAGCGCGGTGCCGAGGATCAGCAGGACCAGCAATTGCAGGCAACGGGCGGGGGACATCCCGCCCGTCACTGCCCTCGCTTCACATCTGCGTCAACGCTGTTTCGGCAGCCGCCCGAGTCAGGCCGCCACCAGCTTCTGCTGCTGCTCGCCCAGGCCCTGGATGCCGAGCCGCATCACCTGGCCCGCGCGCAGGAACACCGGCTCGGGTTTGCGGCCCAGGCCGACGCCGGCCGGCGTGCCGGTGGCGATGATGTCGCCGGGATGCAGGGTGATGAAATGCGACACGTAGGAGACCAGGGTGCGGACGCCGAAAATCATGTTTTTGGTGCTGCCGTCCTGCATGCGCTGGCCGTCCACCTCGAGCCACAGGGATAGATTCTGCGGGTCCGGCACTTCTTCTTTCGTGACCAGCCAGGGGCCGGTGGGGCCGAAAGTGTCGCAGCCCTTGCCCTTGTCCCAGGTGCCGCCGCGCTCGCTTTGGAATTCGCGCTCGCTCACGTCGTTGACGATGCAGTAGCCGGCGACGTGGTCCATCGCCTGATCTTCGGAGACGTAGCTGGCGCGGGCGCCGATGACGACGCCCAGTTCCACCTCCCAATCGGTCTTTTTCGAGCCACGCGGGATTTTCACGTCGTCGTACGGACCGCTATAGGCGCCGAGCGATTTGAGAAACAGGATCGGCTCCTTCGGCATCCGCCCGCCGGTTTCGGCGGCGTGGTCGGCGTAGTTCAGGCCGATGCACACGAAGTTCAGCGGCCGGGCGACGCACGGGCCGATGCGGTGCTCGCCGTGCAGGATGGGCAGGGTGTGCGGGTCGATGGCGAGGAGCTTGGCCAGGCCGTCGGGCGAGATGGCGTGGCCGTCGATGTCGTCCACCACGTCCGACAGGTCGCGGATATGCCCCAGATCGTCCATCAGCCCGGGCTTCTCGGCGCCCGGGGCGCCCCAGCGCAGCAGCTTCATGGTGTGGTTTTCCTTCTCAGAGAGAAATCCCGCCGTCGATGACGACGGCCTGGCCGGTGATGAAAATGGCCTCGTCGGAGGCGAGATAAACCGCCAGCGCCGCGATTTCCTCGGGCTGGCCGAGCCTGCCCATCGGCTGGCGTGCCAGGAAGGCGTCACGCGCCGCTTCCAGCCCGCCGGCGGCGGCGGCGTTGGCGGCGATGCGGTCCTGCAGGCTCGGGGTTTCCACCGTGCCCGGGCAGATCGCGTTGCAGCGTATGCCCTGTTTCACGAAGTCGGTCGCTACCGATTTGCTCAATCCGATCACCGCCGCCTTGCTGGCGCCGTAGATGGCGCGGTTGGGCAGGGCTTTTACGCTGCTGGCCACCGAAGCCATGTTCAATACGACGCCATGCCCGCGCGCAATCATGCCAGGGAGAAAAGCCTGGATGGTGCGCAGCATGGAGCGGACGTTGAGGTCGAAGGCGAAGGTGAATTCCGCCTCGGTCGCGTCCAGCACATTGCCCTGGTGGACGAAGCCGGCCGCGTTGAACAGGATGTCGACCGGGCCGGCGGCGGTGGCGGCGGTCGTGACGGCGGCGGCATCGAGCACATCCAGCGTGGCCGTGCGCAGGCGGGGGGCGGCGAGGCGGGCGAGCTTTTCGCCGTTCACATCGGTGGCGATGACGTCGGCGCCCTCGGCGGCAAAGGCGAGCGCGGTCGCCCGCCCGATGCCCTGCGCCGCGGCGGTGACGAAGGCGCGTTTGCCATTCAAGCGGCCTGCCATTGCTGGTTTCCTCTCCACGGGAGAAGCCGGCGACCCGAAGGACGGGCGCGGGGCAGGGGAGGGTGGGCGCGGGTGTGGTTGGGTGTCAATCGGGGCTGTATTCTGCCTTCGCTTGCGGCAAGCCCGGATTGGCAGCCCGGATGGCGGCTGCGACCTTGTCGGGGTTGAGGAAAATCGCGTCGGCAAGTTCGGGAAGCTGGGCGATTGCTTCGGCTGTTGTGGTCTTGCCGGCGCCGTTGATGCCACCGAGGATGACGAGTTGCGGCTGCGGCGCTGTCACGTAGTCGCGGCGACCCGGGCACGCAGCGCATCGTTGTCGCGCGCGGCCTTGCGTGCGCCCTCAGCCAAACACCGCAGCATGATCGCGCCCAGATCATCCCGCGCCAGGAAAGCCGCTGCCCGCCCGTCGCCCGATTGCGAGCCGGCCGGTTCGGCCGGTTCCGGCTCGGGCACGACATGTTCGCCCAGGCGTTCCATAACGGCGTCCTCTGTCCGTTGGCGATGGCTTGACATAGTCTCTCCCGGCACGGCCTGCCACCCTCGCGGTTGGCCGGCAGGATGCTGCTGGCGGAGATGCGCGGTGCATTTTGGCTTTGCCCGAGGCTGGTTGGCTGTTTTGTCGCTGGGTGGCAAGTGGGCGGACCCCCGCAACGGGATGGGCGAAGGGGGCAGCGGCAATAGGCGGGAAACGGACACGCGGCGGTGGACCCGGCGGCGCGGCAGGTGTTTCGTTGGTTCGTTATGGTTGCTGGCTGCAGGGGCTACGCCGGGCCTCGGGAACAGGCGGCATGCGCTACGCTGTTCCGCGCTACGCTTGCTTGACTGCGCCGACGGGAAATTTGCTCAACTTGTGGCAGTGCCATCGCAGGTGAGGCGCGGAATGCAAACTTTCGTTCCATCTAGCACCACATCGAAATGCGCCGCTTCTATCACTGCGATAACGTCACCGTAGTGCATCTGACGATGGTGGTTGGCGCAAAGAGTCATGATATTTGACGCGGCGAGCGATCCAACTTGCCCGCGGGCAACCGGCATCACGTGATGAGCCTCGACATAAGGTTCGCCATTCGGCTTCCGAAAGCCGATGGCTTGTTGCCCGTGCGCTTCGCAAAGAAGGCACCTGAAACCGTTCATTTTCTTCGCAAGCGCGCCGACGCGTCCGCGCTCGATCGACCGGCTGACGCGCGACCTCACCTCAGGACTGGCCCGCCGATACCGCTCTTCAAGCGCCGCGAGCTGAGCAAAGGTCACGTCACAGTCCGGTGGAGCGGGAAGATCATCGGTCGTCTTACCCAATAACCGTAGAACGCTGTGAAAATCGCTGCCGCTGATCGGCATTGTGGACGCTTGAAACCCGTCCCTGAGGTAGCGAGACGTCTCAGGCGCCTCTTCCCGCAGTCGCTCGATCGAAAGCGGTTGATTGATAAGGTTGCATAAGTATCGGATCTGGACTGTCGGCCATCCCGGCTCGCGCTTTTCGCCGTCTGCCCAGAATGCGTCGCCCGCGCCTGTAGCGTCGAAGGCCTCGCTTTCAATCTGACAGACAGCGTAGATACCGGACGCAAGCTTGGCTGCGCCAGCAAGCTCTGCGGCGCTTCGGCGGTCCAAGCCCACCCGAATGACCGCGAGCTGACCCGGCGCAAACTTTTCCCTATCATAAGGTCTGACGCCCCAAGTACCTACATCCGAGCCGGTTCGAAGAAATCGATCAATCGCCCATTTCTGGGGATTGCAGATCAAGACCCAATATCGATCCTCGAGCTCAGGGGTGATATCTTCGTCCACTACGTCAGACCGCCATTTTTTCGGCTCTCGGATTGAATTTGGAGGTTCGGGAAGCTCGTTAGCTAAACCCAGGGCATTTCGAGCATACCAAACCGCAGTCGCGGAGAACTCTTCGACATGCTCGACGACAACTTTCTCGTATGACAGGTCGTGACGCCCGGCTTGAAGGAGAGTCTCATAACCGGCTGTGGGCCGAGACCTTAGGTCTCCCCTCATTTTCGAAAACATGAGCAAAATCCGCGGGTTGACTTTATTTGCCGAGTCGGCTTAATACATTGCTATCGTTGAAGAATCTGAAAATGAGGGGAGACCTAAGGGCCGAGACCGCACCACGGCAGCTTCTGCTGCGCCAATCAAGCCCCTTCTTCGGATTTGATCGAGCGTGCGATTCGCGTTACTACCTTCTTCCGTCTTAGAGCCTGTTTGAGTCCACGGATTCAATAGCTTGAGCAGAAGGACTTGCAGCGGCGCGTGCGCGGCCCCGTGCGTGCAAGTATGCGGCAAGCACCGAGCGACAGCTCTCCCGGATCAACGGCTCCTCCGGGCGCGAATGGGGGCCGCGCTGGCGGCTCTAAACACGCAACACATTGAAAATACGGACTCAAACAGGCTCTTAATCGCAACATATTCGCCAACTACTTGCAGAAGCTTCAACTCTGCGGAGCTAAGTTCGGCCGAGGAAACACCAAGTTTTTCGGCAACCTCTGGCAGCATGAGCTCGCCAGCTCTCTCGTTTAGCGCCGCTTGCAAATCGTCCGTCAAAATGCCCTTCGCACGTGCGTTAAAGCCAAATTGGCGCACTCCGCTCACTGCACTCAGATTACGAACGGTAGCCGCCAGCCGTTCGTCCATTTGCAATGCCCCGTGTTCCGATACACGTATGCTATTGGCCAATTGAACCGCGCATCTCTACGGCATATTCGGGAGTGCTTGACGGCACCGTGTCCAGCGCGGGGGTTGAGAGGTGCTTATAGCGGTCCAACAAATAGTCTGCCCAAACTCGTTCAATGCCTTCAGCTCCCGCGAGTAATGCACCAAATACGGCTTCAGTTGTGCGGCTGATGAAGCAGCTTTCATCTGCAAGAAGCGACCTGAACACGTCGAAAGCGTCGGTGCCAAACTTCTGTAGGGTAGGAGCCGTGACGACGTGAAGCGCTCGGTTGGCTTTCGGAGAGATGTGCAGAACTCGCACGCGTTCAGACCCATCCTCTCTCGCCTTCTCCATCTGAAAGGCCAGCATTTGCTGCCGCAGCATCTGGTAGAATGGCTCCCAGAAGAAGTCGGTCACCGATAATCCTGTCCCACAACGGATCGGACCGTTCGGCGCGAATGCCAGATCCTTGTGGCGATTGACACGTACCTCGTTCCCTGCGGGCGGTATCGGCGCTCGGTACCGCTCCGTGTATTTCCATTCGATCAGCAGGGTTTCAACACGTCCATCATGCCGAAACCGCACTATGGCATCCGCGCTGGTGGCATTGGCGCCCCTGGTCCGGTGTCCGGACTTGCCGCCCTCGTTAAGATAATCAGCCCGCCCGATCCATTCGAAACCCACGAACCAGGGCCTGCCATCAGGCCCATCCTCGATCTCAAGCACTGTCGGAGGTATGATGTTGAGGACGCGCCCTATGATATGGGCCAGAAGTTCGGGTGCCATAGCGAGCGGCATCAGGAAATTGAGGCAGCTCACCTGGGACGAAAGAGCGTGGTTGGCGTGCTGGTGCCAAGTAATGCCTTTCGCTTTGAAATAAGCTTGCGCGGCCTTTCGGATGCCCGGTGCAAGGTTCAGTTCGGCCTGGGCGGGCTGCAGCCGATACACATACCCGCCATACCCGGTCACATCTGCAGGCAGGGTTCGGTTGAAGAATTCGCTTTGGGACGCCCGCTCGTCGAGGATGAAATTAGTCATTCTCCATATTGCACCAAACGCACCGGGATGTCAGCTCGTTTTGTAGGCGGAGCCGGCCACGATGTCCGCTTTTGGGCAATGGTTAGCGTCAAAGGAACGACTGCGATGGGCGCAGAGCGGACATCGGAGCCGTAAGCCATGTATGGCCGTTCCCCACCATTTGCCGACATTCGCCTCAAGCCTCGTCAGACCCGATGCGTCGTGATCCTGTGGTAACCCCCGCATGTGGCGTTACCACCAACTGCCCCTGCCACCAGGGCTCCTACACGCGGCAGGCGCGCAGAAAACGAAGCGTGTTCCGGTCACGAGGTCATGCCGCAACTCGCTCTGTCGCCCTAATCTACGATTGCTGCCGAACACGTCGCAAATAGCCAGGATACCACGTGGTGAATACTGCCGTTCCGATCAGAAATGTATATGAAATAACTTCATACCCGACTTCCGGCAGGACGAAGTGCACCATCTTCCCCCAGGCCAGAATGGCATTCAACGTAAAGACGGAGGCCCAGACTGCCGTCAGGATCAAATTCGTCCGGATGAAAATCGGGCTGTTCCAGAGCGACGGATCGGTGTGTTCCCGGGCATAATCGAGGGTGAACGGCTTCTTCAGCGCGATGGTCAGCCAGGAGCCGGTTGCCAAGGCGGCGCTCGCTAGCACGCCCATGTGCCGTGCGGTCCAGGCGTTATCAAGCAACGCCACGGCTATCGTCGCGGAGGAGAAGAACAGCAGCCCTATCCATAAGATGACGCCTCGATGCAGGCGGGTCAGGCCCATGACCACGCTCAGCACCAGCGCCACGACCAGCCCGATTTTCATCCGGAGCAGGCTGCCGTGGGCGATGATCAGAAACGCAATCCAGGGCGCAAAGGCCAGAAGCAGCTTGAGAAATGCCAAGACCCGCCTCCCGTTGTTGCATCTTAAAACGAATGGGTTCTAAGGGCTCCGCCCTTAGCGGGGTCCAGGGGCAGAGCCCCTAGCCTTGCTTGTTTTTTGCCCCTACCACTCCGTCGGCGCAACAACGTTCTGCGGCGCCTCCCCCAGCAGCGCCGCCGCCATCGTCTCGGCGGCTTTCCGCCGTATGTCGGCCCAGGCTTCGGGCGAGTGGAACGCCGCATGCGGCGTGATGACGAGGCGTCCCTGCAGCCAGGGCTCCTGTGCCCGGTAGGCGCGCAGCAGGTCGGGCACCGGGTCGGTGGGCGGCTCGACGGGCAGCACGTCGAGGCCGGCGCCGGCGATGCTGCCCTCGCGCAGCAGCACTTCCAGCGCGGCGAGGTCCAGGATCGGGCCGCGGGCGGTGTTCACCACCACCGCGCCTTCGGGCAGCAGGCGCAACTGGTCGATGCCCAGCATGCCGCGGGTTTCCTCGGTCAGCGGGGCGTGCAGGCTCAGCACGTCGGCGCGTTCCAGCAGAGCTTCCAGGGTGGGGGCGCGGTCGATGCCGAGCGCGCGCTCGGTGCCGTTCGGGCGGTAGGGGTCGTAAAAGGCGACCGCGAAGCCGAATGCCTTTGCCCGCAGCGCGACCGCGGTGCCGATGCGCCCCAGCCCGATGATGCCGAAGCGTTGCATGTCCAGCCGGCGCACCAGTGGTGTGTTCACCGGGTGCCAGGGCGCGGGGGCCTCGCCGCGCTGGGTGTCCTGGTAGAGCAGAATGCCGCGGCGCAGGGCCAGCACCAGCGCCATGGTGTGGTCGGCCACTTCCGCCGTGCCGTAGTCGGGCACGTTGCACACCAGTATGCCGCGCTCGGCCGCTGCTGTCCGGTCGATGCGGTCATAGCCCACGCCCATGCGCACCACCGCGCGCAGGCGGGGGAACCGGGCGAAATCCTCGGCGGTGACGTGGTGGCGCATGACGATCAGGCCGGCCGCCGCCTCGCAATCGGCGGCATCGAGCTCGGCCAGCGTGCCGACATCGCGCACCAGCAGCCGCACGTCCGGGCCGAACACGTCGCGCTCGACGCTGTCGTCGGCATACAGGGTTTCGGAATAAAGCACTGTTGTCATCGGGGCTCCCCGCCTTGCACCGGCATGCTGGCTCCCCCCACAAAGGACCGCACCCGGCAGGTCCTCCTGGTGGGCATAAAGGGGCGGTTAGCAGTAGGGAAACGCAATGTCCATGAACGGGGCGGAGAGCCTGGTCCATACGCTGCTGGCCTGTGGGGTGGACACCTGCTTTGCCAATCCCGGCACCAGCGAGATGCATTTCGTCGCGGCGCTGGACCGGGTGCCCGGCATGCGCTGCGTGCTCGGCCTGTTCGAGGGCGTGGTGACCGGGGCGGCGGACGGCTATGCCCGCATGGCCGGCAGGCCCGCCGCCACCCTGCTGCATTGCGGACCCGGCCTGGCGAACGGCCTGGCCAACCTGCACAACGGCCGCCGCGCCACCACCATGATGGTCAACTGCGTCGGCGATCAGGCCACGTATCACCGCCCGCTGGATGCGCCGCTGACCGCGGACACCGAAGGCTGGGCGCCCGGCGTCTCCGGCTGGGTGCGCACCGCCAGCCGCGCCGGGGAGGTCGGCGCCGATGCCGCCGCGGCGGTGCAGGCGGCATTCACCTCGCCGGGCACCATTGCCACCCTGATCCTGCCGTCGGACACGTGCTGGAATCCGGGCGGCGTGCCCGGCAAGTGGCTGCCGGTGCCGCCGGCGCCGCTGGTGGCACCGCACGTGGTGCAGGAGATCGCCTGCCTGCTGCGGCGCGGCGAGCCCAGCATGCTGCTGCTGGCCACCGACGCGCTGCGTGCCGGCCCGCTCGCCGATGCGCAACGCATCGCCGTGGCCACCGGCGCAAAGCTCTGGGCGCCCACCGCCAACCGCCGCATCGAGCGTGGCGCCGGGCGGCACCCGATCGACTGCATCCCCTATGGTGTCGAGAGCGCCGTGCGTGCGCTGGCGGGCATCAGGCACGTGGTGCTGGTTGGTGCCGCAAAGCCGCCGGTGGGATTTTTCGCCTATCCGGACAAGCCCGGGTTGATGGCGCCGGCCGACGCCGTGGTGCACGTGCTGGCCCGCCCCGAGCATGACCTGCCCGCCGCGCTGGCCGAAGAACTCGGCGCTCCGGCCGTGCCGCCACCGCCCCGCACGGCGCGCGCCGAGCCGGCTCGGGGAACGATCTCCGCCGAGAGCTTCGCCCGGTCGCTCACCGCGCTGTTGCCCGAGCACGCCATCATTGCCGACGAGTAAAGTGTCGTTCGGCCGCTCGATGTTCGCGGCGACCCAGGATGCGGCGCCGCATGACTGGATCACCGTTACCGGCGGCGCTATCGGCGACGGCATTCCGCTGGCCACCGGGGCCGCCGTCGCGTGCCCGGGGCGGCGGGTGGTGAACCTGCAAGCCGACGGCTCGGCGATGTATACGCTGCTGGGGCTGTGGACCCAGGCGCGCGAGAAACTTGACGTTACCACGGTGATTTTCGCCAACCGCAAATATGCCATTCTGCTCGGCGAACTGGCCAGCGTTGGCGCCAACCCGGGGCGCACCGCGCTGGATATGATGGATATCGGCCGGCCGGACCTGAACTTCGTGAAGCTCGCCGAGGGCATGGGCGTGCCGGGGGCGCGGGCCGAAACGATGGGACAGTTCAATGATATTTTTGGGCGTTCCATGGGCCGGAGCGGGCCGTTTCTGATTGAGTTGGTGACGGAGTAAGTAAGGCCAGGGCTCTGCCCTGGACCCGCCAAGGGCCGAGAGGCCCTTGGAACCCATTCCTTAAGTGAAGGGGTC
>CAIXDS010000218.1 GCA_903918195.1 uncultured Acetobacteraceae bacterium
GGACCAGGCCCTCGTCATTGATCGCGGCAACCTCCAGGACGGTGCCGTTGCGGCCGATGTTGCCGCCCTTGTTGGTGTCGAGGAAGCGGGCGTTGGTGCGCTCGAACAGGCGCACCCGGTCGCCCTCGGCCAGCGGCAGATCGTATGTCCTGGCATCGACGCCGCCCTTGCTCGTCGCCGGCACGGTGATCCGGTCAGCGCCGACCTCGCCGAGGTCGCGCCGCCGGTTCCGGATCGCAATGCTGAGCCGGTGGGCGTCGAAATTGGTCGGCGCGCTGATCGAGATGGCATACCGGTCCCTGCCGGCATTGGCGGCGCGGCGCTGCTGCCAGAGATCCACGACGCTCTGCACGGCTTCGACGTAGCCGCCCGGCGTCACCAGCAGGGTGCCGTTCTCAACCTTCCGCTGGACCGCCGCCGCGGTCTCGCCGTTGCGGAACATCAGGGTGGTTTCCCGTTCCTCTTTCTCGACCTGGCGCACCGAGGTCTCCAGCGTCGGGATCGCCGTCTCGCCGAGGCCGCGGCGCAGCAGGTCCACGACGGCGCCGGCCTCGACGCTCTGCATCTGCTTCGGATCGCCGATGCCGACGATCTGAAAGCCGTGCTCCTTCTGCGCGCGCAGCAGGTCGTTGAGCTGGCGCGTGCCGAGCAACCCCAACTCGTCCACCACGACGACCGACCTGGCGCCCAGTTTGATCCGGCCCTTCTCAACCGATTTCAGGAAGCTCTCCACGGCCCGCGCGTTCCTGGCGGTGACGCCGGCATCGGTGAGGTCATCCGACTGACGCCACGCCAGTGCGATGCCATGGACGTCGCGGCCGTCTTCCTTCCAGGCATCCACCAACGGCTTCAACAGGGTGGACTTGCCCGAGCCGGCGACGCCGATCGCGACAGTGAGGCGTCCGCCGGTGCCGAGCTGCTCCATCACGGCGCGCTGCGCCTTGCCGTGGCCGGAGGTGAAGTCGAGCTCGGGGAAGCGGCGGACCGCCGCGGCGATCTGCACCGGCGTGAGGGCGGAAGTCTTGTCGGCGCCGGCGGCTCGGGCGGCGGCGACCAGCCAGAGTTCCTCGTCGCGGTGCAGGGTTGTGGTGATGCCGACCTTGTCCCGGCCGTTCTCGCCTTTCAGATCGCCCCAGACGAGCGACGTGGCCTCGCCCCGCTGCGTGACGCCACGCTCGCGCATCGCCTTGGTGATGGCGCTGACATCGGCAGGGGATTCGACGCCGGCGGCGATCAGCCCCTTGGCGGCGGCAAGCCGGGCATCCGCCCCTTCGACGGCGGCGCGGCGCTGCAGCTGCTTGTCGAAGACGGGGAGGGCGGCCTGATAGGCGGCCTCCAGGCGTTCGTCGCGCGAGGGCGCCTGGTGCGGCTGGTCGGGCCGGAGGACGCTGCGGTGCTCATAGCCGATGGCCGCCGCCGCTTCGCGCCAGGCCGCCACGTCGCCCAAATCGTCGGATTTGGCACCGCGCGGGTCCTGCACGCCCTGTTTGAGCAGGCCGATCTTCCGCTCGGCGTCCAGCGTATCCCAGTCGAGGCCCTGCTCGGCGGCATAGGCTCGGGCGGCGGTGGTGCCGCCCATGGTCCGCTTGGAGAAATGCTCGGTGACGCGCTCGGGCACGGCGGTGAGCCGGGCCATCTCCGTCCGGTCGTCGAGCACGACATCAACCCCGTGCCTGCGGAGGTTGGTCGCGAGATAGGCCTGATAGAGCGCGCCCCATTCCTTCACCCGGCCGTCGAGCTGGTCGAGCCACAGGCCGCCCATGCGGCCGGTCTCGGTCAGCACGGCGTTGAAGACGGCGGTGTGGGTATGCAGCTGCA
>CAIXDS010000219.1 GCA_903918195.1 uncultured Acetobacteraceae bacterium
CCAATCCCTGGCAGGTGTGGATCGCGTCCGGCATCCCAGTGGTGAGGAGCCTTCGTGGAAGGCGCCGCTTCCCACACAGCTCTGGCCCTTTTATTTTGCCAATTAAATCAATCAAATAGCTTAACCTAGTGCCTATGGGGCAGAGCCCCTGGCCTTCCTTGCTTTTCTGTGTGCTAACTTTTCAAAGGCTAGAGCAGTCCCATCCGCCCAAGAGAGCAAATGGCTGGCGCAGCTGCGACAATCGGTGCTGCCGAAGCCAAGCAACGGCACTGGCAAGAAGGCCAGCGCGGTGATGAGGGCGCATTCGTCGCCGCCGGGAAAGGCCCAGGCCCCCTCGACGGTGCCGGCTTCGGTAAGGCGGTCGATGTGCCAGTGCGGCTTTTTCTCCGCGCGCATGTGGCGTGCGAGCCGGGCGCGCAGGCCGCCGGGACCGCGGGCGGAGCCGGCGTAGAGATAGCGGCCGGGCGGCAGCGTGGCGTCGGGCCGGTGTGGCAGGGTGACGGTCAGCGGTGCCGGCAATGTGACGACAAGCAGATAGGCGCCGGGGAGGCCGGGCGCCTCGGCGGCGGTGGCGACGAAGCGCGGGCGGGACGTCAGCTCCGTCCTGCCGCGCACCCGCCATACTGCCCGCAGGTCGAACAGGCCCCCACCGGCTCCGGCACCCGGGGCTCCGCGGCCACGCGCGACAGCAGCTTCTCCAGTTCGACGCTGCCGCAGTCCGGGCAGGCCGGCTGGTCGGCGCCAATGACCAGCGCCTCGAACTCAGTGTCGCATCCGGTGCAGTGATAGCTGAACAGCGGCATCGCGGTCGGTTCTCCTGATCGGTTCGTTCGCATTTACTTTAGGCAGGAACGGTCGCGACTGCCAAATCGGCCGCCGCGCCGGTCAGTAGTTGCTGAAATGCCCCTGTTTCGCGGCCTGGGTGCGGGCGCGCTTGACCAGCCCGGGCGTGCGGGCCTCCTCGGCGACGCGCGACAGCAATTGCTCCAGCGCGGTGCCGCCGCATTTCGGGCAGACGGGCGGCTCGGAATTCAGCACCAGGGCCTCGAAATCAGTGTCGCACCCGGTGCAGTGATAGCTGAACAGCGGCATCGCGGTTGGTTCTCCCGATCATTCAGGCTAGATATTGTTGTACGCGGAACGGGTGAACGCGCCGACCGCGCGACACCGCTTGCCGGAGCTGCCCGACTCAGATCGTCAGCGTGCCGGTCCTGGCCTCATCGTAGCGGACGGCGATCTTGGTCCAGTCCACGATGTTCCACCAGGCCGTCAGGTAGTCCGCCCGGCGGTTCTGGTATTTCAGGTAATAGGCGTGCTCCCACACGTCGTTGCCGAACAGCACCCGCCCGCCTTCGCTCAGCGGCGTGTCCTGGTTCGGCCGGGCGATTAGGGCCAGCTTGCCGGCCCGGTCCACCGTCACGAACACCCAGCCGGAGCCGAACTGGCCCAGACCGGCGCGGTTGAAGGCGGTCTGCAGGGCCGTCAGCCCGCCGAAATCGCGGGTGATTGCCTCGGCCAGCGGGCCGGTGGGCGCCCCGCCCTTGCCGCCCATGACCAGCCAGAACATCGAGTGGTTGGCATGCCCGCCGCCATTGTTGCGCACCGCGGTGCGGATGGTGTCGGGCACCTCGTTGAGCCTCGCCAGCAACTGGTCCACCGGCAGGGCCGAGAGCTGGCCGTGGTCCTTCAGCGCCGCGTTCAGGTTGGCCACATAGGCGGCATGGTGACGGTCGTGGTGGATCGTCATCGTCAGCGCGTCGATGGACGGCTCGTTGGCGTCCGGGGCATAGGGCAGCGGCGGCAGGGTGTACGGGCCGGCGGGCTGGGCGTTGGCACCCAGATTGGCCAGCCCGACCGCGGAGGTCGCCAGGCCGGCGGAGGTGGCGGCCAGCAGGATACGGCGTTGCATCATGGCATAGCCTCCTTCTGTGTGGCCGACCATGTGGGCGGCGAACGGCCTGGATCAATCGGCCTGGTTCAATCGTCCCCGTTCAATCATCAGGGTTGCCGATCGCCATGATCGCCGCCCCGATCGCCGCCGAGCCGAACGTAATCATGAAGCCCGCCGACAGCAACGCCAGCGGCACGAACCCGCCGGACGGGCCGAGCACCAGCGTGCGGAGGGAGCCAACGTCGAGCACCAGCAGCCCCGCCACCGCCACCAGCCCGGCCAGGCTGCCGGTCAGGCCGGGCAGGACGATGAACCGCACGATCTCCGTGTCCTGCCAGCGGCGGCGGCGCAGCTGCGGAGCGGTCACGATTGCACCACCCCGCTTTCGTCGGCTTCCAGCGCGAAGGCGGCGGCCATCAGCGCGCGTGTGTAGTCGTGGCGCGGGCGGGCGAACACCTGTTCGGCCGGGCCTTCCTCCACCACCACGCCCTGACGCAGCACCACCACCCGGTGGGCGAGGGCGCGCACCACGCGCAAATCGTGGCTGATGAACAGGTAGCCGAGGTCATGGTCCTGCTGCAGGCGGCGCAGCAGGTCCACGATCTGCGCCTGCACGCTCATGTCGAGCGCGCTGGTCGGCTCGTCCAGCACGACGAAGCGCGGCTTCAGCACCATGGCCCGCGCCACTGCGACACGCTGGCGCTGGCCGCCGCTGAACTCGTGCGGGTAGCGGCCGGTGCAGTCGGGCGGCAGGCCGACCTCTTCCAGCGCCTCCGCCACGCGCGCCTGGCGATCGGCGCGGGAGAGGCAGGGCTCGTGCACCATCAGCCCCTCGGCGACGATCTCGCCCACCGTCAGCCGCGGCGATAGGCTGCCGAACGGGTCCTGGAAGACGATCTGCATGCCGGCCCGCAACCGGCGCAGCGCCCGCTTGTCGAGGGAGGAAAGGTCCTGGCCGCGGAAGCGGATATGTCCCTCCGCCGCCTGCAGGCGCAGGAGCGCATAGCCGGTGGTGGATTTGCCGGAGCCGCTCTCGCCGACCAGCCCCACCGTCTCGCCTTCGCGCACCGTGATGTCGAGCCCATCGAGCGCGCGCACATAGCCGACCGTGCGGCGCAGCACGCCGCGGCGGATGGGGAAGTGCACGCGCAAATCACGCGCTTCCATCAGCACTTCGGCATTGTTGGGCACCGGGCGCGGCGCCCCCCTCGGTTCGGCGGCCAGCAGCATGCAGGTGTAGGGGTGCTGCGGCGCGTCGAACACCGCCTTCACCTTCCCGGTCTCGACTACCTGCCCGTTCTTCATGACGCAGACCCGATCAGCGTACCGGCGCACGATGGCCAAGTCGTGGCTGATGAGCAGCAGCGCAAGGCCGCGCGCGGCCTTCTGATCGGCCAGCAGTTTCAGGATCTGCGCCTGGATGGTCACGTCCAGCGCCGTGGTGGGTTCGTCGGCGATCAGCAGCGCCGGGTCGTTGGCCAGCGCCATGGCGATCATGACACGCTGGCGCTGGCCGCCGGAGAGCTGATGGGGGAACGCGTCCAGCCGGTGCTCGGCATCGGGGAAGCCGCATTGCGACAGCACGTCAATAACGCGGGCCCGCAGCACGCCGTTCGGCAGGGTGCGGTGCAGGCTGATCGCCTCGGCCACCTGCACGCCGATGCGCGACAGCGGGTTGAGGCTGTTCATCGGCTCCTGGAACACCATGCCGGCGGCAACCCCGCGCAACGCCCGCAGGCGGCGCTCGGGCGCGCCGATCACCGACACGCCGGCCAATTCCACATGGCCGGTGCACGCGGCCCCTGGCGGAAGAAGCTGCAGCAGCGACAGCGCGGTGAGCGATTTTCCCGATCCGCTTTCGCCGACCAGCGCCAGAGTCTCGCCGCGATAGAGGGTGAACGACACATCGTCCACCACCCGCCGCTCGCCGAAGGCGACGGTCAGGTTCTCGACCCGGACGATGCTCATGCTGCCGTACGTCGCGGGTCGAAGGCGTCGCGCACCGCCTCGCCCACGAACACCAGCAGCGACAGCATGCCGCCGAGCACGAGGAAGGCGGTGATGCCGAGCCACGGCGCCTGCAGGTTGTTCTTGCCCTGCGCCACCAACTCGCCGAGCGAGGGCGAGCCGGGCGGCAGGCCGAAGCCAAGGAAGTCGAGCGAGGACAGGATGGTGACCGAGCCCGACAGCGTGAACGGGAGAAACGTCAGCGTCGCCACCATGGCGTTCGGGAGAATATGCCGCCACATCACCGCGGCATCCGCCACGCCAAGCGCGCGGGCGGCGCGCACGTAATCGAGGTTGCGACCGCGCAGGAACTCGGCGCGCACCACGCCGGTCAGCGACATCCAGGAGAACAGCAGCAGGAAAATCAGGAGTATCCAGAAGGTCGGGGTGATGACGCTGCCCAGAATGATGAGCAGATAAAGTTGCGGCATGCCCGACCAGATCTCGATGAAACGCTGGAAAAACAAATCCACCCGGCCACCATAGAAGCCCTGCACTGCGCCGGCGGCAATGCCGACGATGGACGAGATGATGGTGAGCGTGAAACCGAACAGCACCGACAGCCGGAAACCGTAGATCACCCGGGCGAGCACGTCGCGCGCCTGGTCGTCGGTGCCGAGCAGGTTGTTCCACGAGGGCGGCGCCGGAGCGGGCACCGGCAGGTTTTTCAACACGGTGTCGTAGCAGAACGGAATCGCCGGCCAGATCATCCAGCCATGTGCGTTGATGGCGGCGGCGAGGTCGGGGTCGGTATAGTCCGCACTGGTGGGCATGAAGTCGGGGCCGAACGCGTCTTCGCTGTAATCCCGCAACACCGGGACGTACCAATGGCCGTCGAAGCAGATCAGCAGCGGCCGGTCATTGGCGAGGAACTCAGCGAACAGTGACAGGCCGAACAGGGCGAGAAATATCCACATCGACCAGTAGCCGCGCTTATGGGCGCGGAAAACGGCGAGGCGGCGGCGGGTGAGGGGCGTGAGGGTCATGCGCGGCGATGCAGGGTTACCGCCGCGCCTCGAAATCGATCCGCGGGTCCACCACCGTGTACAGCATGTCCCCCACGATCTGCATCACCAGGCCGAGCAGCGTGAAGATATAGAGCGTACCGAACATCACCGGATAGTCACGCCGGATCGCCGACTCGAAGCCCAGCAAGCCCAGCCCGTCGAGCGAGAAGATGATCTCCACCAGCAGCGCCGAGGAGAACAGAATCCCGATGAAGGCCGCCGGGAAGCCGGCGATGATCAGCAGCATGGCATTGCGGAACACGTGACGATACAGCACCCGCGGCTCGCTGGCGCCCTTCGCCCGGGCGGTCACGGTGTACTGCTTGCGGATTTCCTCCAGAAAGCAGTTCTTGGTCAGCATGGTCAGCCCGGCGAACCCACCCACCACCAGGGCCACCGTCGGCAGCACCATGTGCCAGAGATAGTCGCCGACCCGCGCCGGCCAGGCCCATGAAGCTGCCTCCGGGCTGGTCAGGCCGCGCAGCGGGAAGACATGAAAGAAGCTGCCGCCGGCGAACAGCACGACGAGAAGAATGGCGAACAGGAACCCCGGCACCGCATAGCCCACCAGCACCACGCCGGAGGTGGCGACATCGAAGCGCGAGCCGTCGCGCACCGCCTTGGCGATGCCGAGCGGAATGGAAACGAAATAAACCAGCAGCGTCGACCACAGACCGAGCGACACGGACACCGGCATCTTCTGCCCGACCAGATGGATCACCGTCTCGTCGAGGAAGAAGCTGCGGCCGAAATCGAAGCTCAGGTAGTTCCCCAGCATGGTCACGAAGCGTTCCCCGGCCGGCTTGTCGAAGCCGAACATGCGGCGGATATCGGCCACCATGTGCGGGTCGAGGCCGCGGGCGCCGCGATAGGCGCCCTCGCCGGTCGGGGTGGACACTTCGGCGCCGCCCTGGCCGCTGACCCGACCCGTGGCGTCGCCGCCGCGGCCCCGCAATTCGGCGATCATCTGCTCCACCGGGCCGCCGGGGGCGAACTGCACGACGGCGAAATTGATGGCGATGATGCCGAACAGCGTCGGCACCACCAGCAACAGACGGCGGAGAAGATAGGCGCCCATCAGGGACCGGCGCTGCGGGCGGCCTCGAGGGCGGCGGATTTCTGCGCATCGATCCACCAGGACTCGAACACGACCCCCGGCCGCACCGGCTTGTCCGGCCGGCCGAACCGGTCCCAATAGGCGATGCGCACGGACTGCACGTGCCAGTTCGGCACCAGATACCAGCCCCACAGCAGCACCCGGTCGAGCGCATGGGTGACGGTGAGCAGGTGGGCATGGTCGGGTGCGTTCACCACCAGCGGCACCAGCGCATCCACCACGGGGTCGCATACCCCCATCAGGTTGTCGCCACCTTCCAGGCTGGCCGCCCCGCAGGTCCAGAATCCGGTCTGCTCGTTGCCGGGACTGTCGGACTCGCCAATCACCGTCATGGTCATATCGTAGTCATAGGTGTCCAGCCGGCGCTGGTATTGCGCCGCGTCCACGGTGCGCACAGTGACCTCGATGCCCAGATGGGACAGCCACTGGCGATAGGGCAGGGCGATGCGCTCCAGCGAGGGTCCGTCGAGCAGCATTTCGAAACTGAACGGTTGGCCCTGGGCATCGACCAGCTTGCGGTCCTTCACCTCCCAGCCGGCCTGGCGCAGCAGGGCGAGGGCCTTGCGCAGCCCGTCGCGGTTGTTGCCTGAGCCGTCGGTAACCGGCAGCCTGAACGGCGTGGTGAACACTTCCGGCGGCAATTTGTCGCGCCAACGCTCCAGCAGCGAGAGTTCCTCCCCTGCCGGCACGCCGGAGGACGCCAGATCGCTGTTGCTGAAATAGCTGTCGGTGCGGGCATAGGCGCCGTAGAACAGGTTGGTATTGGCCCATTCGAAGTCGAACGCCATCGCCAGCGCCTCGCGCACCCGGCGGTCGCGGAACAGCGGGCGGCGGGTGTTCATCGCCCAGCCCTGCATGCCGGTGGGCAGGTAGTGGCGGATGGCCTCCTTGCGGACCCAGCCCTTCTGCACCGCCGGGAAATCGTAGGCGGTGGCCCATTCCTTGGCCACGTTTTCGTTGCGGTAGTCGATCTGGCCGGCCTTGAACGCCTCCATGGCCACCGTGCTGTCGCGGAAATACTCGGTGCGAATCCGGTCGAAATTGTCCAGCCCCTTTGCCGTCGGCAGATCGCGCCCCCACCAGTCCGGCACCCGGTCCAGCGCGATGGTGCGGCCGAATTCGAAATGGCCGACCCGGTACGGCCCGGAGCCGACCGGCGGGTCGGTCAGCGGATGGTCGAACTCGCGGCCTTCCCACCAGTGCTTGGGCAGCACCGGCAGCTCGCCGAGGATCATCGGCAGCTCGCGGTTGGCGTTGGAGCGGAAGCGGAAGGTGATGCGGCGCGGCCCTTCCACCACCGCCTCTGTCACGTCGGCGTAATACTGGCGGTAGTTGGGCCGCCCTTTGGTGCGCAGCGTGTCGAAGCTCCAGGCCACGTCCTCGGCGGTCACCGGGGTGCCGTCGTTGAACCGCGCTTCCGGTCGCAGCTCGAATGTTACGCTCATCCGGTCGGCGGGTATCTCGATGACGCCGGCGAGGTGGCCGTACTCGGTTTCGCCTTCGTCGGCATTGCGCATCAGCAGCGTGTCGTAGATGCGCGCCGACGCCGCGGCGGCGCGACCCCGCACGATGAAGGGGTTGAAGCTGTCGAAGGTGCCGATGGCACTGAGCGCCACCTCGCCACCTTTTGGCGCGTCCGGGTTCACCCAGGGAAAATGGGTGAAATCCGGCGGCAGCGCGGGGGTGCCGAGCAGCGAGATGCCAGGGGTGCGGATGGGCGCCTGCGCCTGCGCTCCACTGGCGGCAGCGAGCAGGCTCAGGACCAGAGCGATGACGCGCAAATTCTGTTTCCCCAGTGTGACGGGCTGTCGAATGCGGTTGCACGGTGTCGGCTTGTGGTCAATCCCGGCGAGGCAAGGACCGGGCATATGGCCCCGGGCCTTCTTTCACCCAAGCAGCCGCACCGCCTGCGGCAGCAATGCCGGGTCGCCGACGGCCAGGACCTGTCCGTTGCCGTCCGGGCGCAGCTTTTGTCCGCGCCAGTCGGTCAGTTTTCCGCCGGCGCCCTCGATGACCGGTGCCAGCGCCGCCCAGTCCCAGATCTTCAGCCCCGATTCGGCAACGATGTCGATCTGCCCGAGCGCCAGCAGCCCATAGGCATAGCAATCGCCGCCGAACGAGATGCGGCGCGCCGCCGCCGACAACCGCTCCCAGGCCGGCAGGTCGTCGCCGAACATGTCCGGACTGGTGCAGGATAGCTCGGCCTCGGCGACCGTAGGGCAGGGCCGGCAGCCTGCGGTGCCGCCGAACCGGCCGCGGAAACTGGTGCTGCGGCCGGCGGCGCCGATCCAGCGCTCGCCGGTGACGCACTGGTCGATCAGGCCGAGGATGGGGGTGTCACCGTCCAGCAGGCCGATCAGGGTGCCGAACACGGGGCGGCCGGTGATGAAGGCGCGGGTGCCGTCGATCGGGTCGAGCACCCAGCGCAGGGAGGCGCCGGGGTTGTCGAGCCCGAATTCCTCGCCGAGGATGCCATGGTCGGGGAAGCGCTGCGCCAGCACAGCCCGCATGGCCTGCTCGGCGCTGCGGTCGGCGATGGTCACCGGGCTCTGGTCGTGCTTGAGATCGGCCTGCAGCCCGGCGCGAAACAGCGGACGGATGGCCGCGCCGGCCATTTCGGCCGCGGCTTCGGCGGCGCGGATCAGGGCGTCGATCGGCGGGCGCTCCATCCGCGTGGCCTCTCATGGATCAGGAATGGGGTAGGCGCCAACCCGCGTTGCGCGCGGATCGGCCGCTACCTAAGGTGCGGGCACCATAGGGAACCGCCCAACTGGCTTCAACCCACCTGTCATTCCCTCCCACGCCGGCCCGGATCATGAACCCGATCAACATCATTCCCTCCCGCCGCGCGGCGGCGCCAAGCATGACCGGCACCATCGCCTTCCAGGGGCGGCCCGGCGCCTATTCCGACCTCGCCTGCCGTATCGCTTTTCCCCAGTGGCGCACCCTGCCCTGCGAGAGCTTCGAGGCGGCGATGGAGGCGGTGCGCGAGGGCACGGCCGGGCTGGCCATGATCGCCTGCGAGAACAGCCTGGCCGGACGGGTGGGCGACGTGCACCACCTGCTGCCCGAATCGGGCCTGTTCGTGGTCGGCGAGCATTTCCAGCGCGTCGAGCACTGCCTGCTGGTGCCGAAGGGCGCGTCCATCGAGGGGCTGAAGCGGGCGCATTCGCACGAGGTGGCGCTGGGCCAGGTGCGCCGGATGCTCAAGGAGCTGAACCTGAAGCCGGTGGTGCAGGCCGACACCGCCGGCTCGGCCGAGATGGTGGCGCAGTGGAACAACCAGGAGGACTGCGCCATCGCCTCATCGCTGGCGGCCGAGCTGTTCGGGCTGGACATCCTGCGCCGCAACGTCGAGGACGCGGCGCATAACACCACCCGGTTCTATGTGATGGCGCGCCAGCCGGCCGAACTGCCAGCCGACCTGGCCGGGCTGATGACCACGTTTGTCTTTCGCGTGCGCAACGTGCCGGCGGCGCTGTTCAAGGCGCTGGGCGGATTCGCCACCAACGGCGTGAACATGACCAAGCTGGAGAGCTACATGCTGGGCGGCGAGTTCACCGCCACCCAGTTCCTGTGCGACGTCGAGGGCCACCCCGAACAACCCGCGTTGCGCCGGGCGCTGGAGGAGCTTTCTTTCTTCTCGCGCGAGACCCGTATCCTGGGGGTGTATCCAGGTTCGCCGTTCCGCAAGGAGCAGGATCCGGGCGACTGAGCGCGCTCTGCCGCAGGCGCCCGGTCCATCCCGGACTCCGTGTTACGAGCCCCCCGGCGTTGCTGCGTCGCGCCGGCCGAAATCCGTCAGTTGCGGGCCACGATGCGCAGGCGGGCGATCAAGGCACGCAGCTGCGTTTCATTCGGCAGGGGCGGACGATCACCGGTGTGCCGCGGCCAGTAGCCGCGCCGGTCGGCAACCGATTCGAGCTTGTCGGCCACATCGTCGAGCATGAGGTGCGTCATGGCCCGGCCGCAGGCCCGCTCACGGGCGAGCTCGGGCACCACGGGACGCAGCCCGGCGAGCAGTTCCGCGGCGATGCGGTCCGCGCCCGGGGATGCACCGAGGCCGATCTCAAAAGCGAGTTCGTCGGCGGCCTCCACCATCAGACCCAGCTGCACCGTGCAGGCCTGCGAGACGGGGCTGGCCGGCTGACCGGGGGAAGAAGGGGGCTGTTGCGGGCGCATCCTGCACCTCCTGATGGTCAATGCATCATTGAGCTCACGATCTGGTTAACCGAAACTGAAACCAAATCCCGGATCGTTCCACTTCATCATGACACGTTCTTCCCCAGGGCAGGGCGGCTGCTTGCGTGTCATACAAAAAATTGAAAATGCATCGGCAGGCGACGCGGCGGAAACGCGGCCTCGCGGTCCGGGCGGCCCGTCCTGTCTGTTCGCCTGGGTCGGCGACCTTCAGGGCGCGCGCTTGCGCCACCGACCTGGCCGGCCTATAGGCCGCCCCCTGTCCGGCCGGTCGGGATCGGCGGGACCGTCAGGAGCGAGCAGCGATGAAGACGGGCATTCACCCGGACTACCACGAGGTCAATATCGTCATGACCGATGGGACCACGTTCAAGACGCGGTCGTGCATGGGCAAGCCCGGCGACACGCTGCGGCTGGACATTGACCCGAAATCGCACCCGGCCTGGACCGGAGTGCAGCGCATCATGGACACCGGCGGTCAGGTGGCCAAGTTCAACAAGAAGTTCGCCGGCCTGGGGATAAAGAAAACCCCGGCCTGAAGCTGCAGGGAGTTCCTTTCCCGCCGGCAGGCAGTATGGGCGCCGCCTCCCTTGAACCGGGGGTGGCGCTTTCCATATGGAGAAGCGTCCGGGATGCCCAAATGGGGTTCCGGGGCTTCTCTGACGGTCGGCCCGTATGGGCGGCCGCAACTGCAACCTTGCTGACACAGAAGGTACTCCCATGAACGCTTTCGATTTTGCCCCGCTGTTCCGCACCGCCATCGGCTTCGACCGTCTGGCGCGCATGGTGGACACGGCTTCGGCCACCGCCGACGTGGCCTACCCCCCGTACAATATCGAGAAGACCGGCGATGACAGCTACTGCCTGACAATGGCGGTGGCAGGGTTCGGTCCGGACGACATCGAGTTGACGGTGAAGGAAAACACCCTGCTTGTCGCCGGCCGCGCCGGTAACGGTGAGGCCCGTAAGGCTGAGGTGCTCTATCGCGGCATTGCGGGCCGCGCCTTCGAGCGCCGATTCGTGCTCGCCGACCATATCGTGGTGGAAGGTGCCGACCTGCTGAACGGCCTGCTGCACGTAAACCTGAAGCGCGTCGTGCCCGAGGCGTTGAAGCCGCGCCGAATCGTGGTGAACGCGACCGCTCCGCGGCTGGCTACCGAAGTCGGCAATGACAGCGGCACGGCCAGCAAAGCGGCCTGACCGCGTCGGCTGACGCAGACCGTTGGGGGCCGCGTGTGCGGCCCCCTTCCTTTACCCTCCGGCCCTATGGCTTGCGGAAAAATGCGTCGGCCGCGCTGCGATGCGACTGCTTTCGGCCGATCTCCGCCTCGACGCGGGCGATCTCCGCTGTCAGCTCTTCGATATACGCCTGTAACTCGGCCACGCCGAGCAGGTCGAGCGGCGGCGGGGTCAGCCGCCGAGGCCGGAGGTGCGGTGTTTCGTCCTCGTCGATGATCACAGGATTGTCTCCTCGTTGCGTCACGTCAGCGTGGCGCGGCTTGACCGGCGCGGGAAGCGGGGTCCATATGCGCCACTTTCCCGCTGCCCCGGCAGTCCCGGCTTTTTCGGCAGGTTGTGGCTCCCGGCAATGACCACTGGGAATCATTTCTGCCGGAGGCGTCGGTGGAACGCCACCGCTGAAAAGCCGCCCCCGAGACGCTAAGGTACCACGTTATGACCCTCCCTTTGATGCCCAAGGCAACGGCGGTCTGGCTGATCGAGAAGACCGCCCTGACCTTCACCCAGATCGCCGATTTCTGCGGCATGCACCCGCTCGAGGTGCAGGCGATCGCCGATGGCGAGGTGGCGCAGGGGATCGTCGGCTACGACCCGGTCGCCAACAGCCAGCTTACCGCCGATGACATCCGCCGCTGCGAGGCCAATCCGGAAGCCCGGCTGCGGCTGGCGGCCAGCACCATCCCGACGCCGAAGAAGCTCAAGGGCGCCCGTTACACGCCCGTGGCCAAGCGGAACGACCGTCCGGACGGCATTGCCTTCCTGCTGCGCAATTACCCGCAACTGACCGACGCGCAGATCGCCAAGCTGATGGGGACCACCAAGGACACCATCCAGAAGGTGCGCGACCGCACGCACTGGAACAGCCCGAACATCAAGCCGCGCGACCCGGTCATCCTGGGTCTGTGCAGCCAGACCGACCTGCATGTGATGGTGCAGCAAGCCAATGACCGGCTGGCCCGTGAGGGGCAGGCCGTTCCTCCGCCCCCACCGCCCGAGACGGAAGAGGCGGCGTAAGGCTTAGGTCTCCCCTCATTTTCGAAAACATGAGCAAAATCCGCGGGTTGACTTTATTTGCCGAGTCGGCCTAATACATTGCTATCGTTGAAGAATCTGAAAATGAGGGGAGACCTAAGGGCGTAAGGCGGATCTGAGTCGCGCCGAAAAAGAAAAACCGCAAAAAAGAAGAAGGGCACCGATACTGGCTGCCCGGATATGGCTACGCAGTACTGTCGGGCCCTTGCTTCGCTATCGATCCTTACCTTCGCTCCAGGGTGAGCTGCCCCGACCAGGGGCTTTTCCCCTGGTCGAGCGCTGTCGATGGGGTCAGTTCATCGGTCGCAGCCGCTCCATCTCCTCCTTCACGTGCAACTTCTCGATCTTCAGCTTCACCAAGGTCTCGGAATCGGGCCGGGGGCGCTGATCCTCGTCGGCAATTCGTGCCTCAAGGCTGGCATGGCGCATCTTCAGGCTCTCGATACGGGACTGCAGGCTCATAGGGCCTCCTCTCGGGGGTGTGCTGTCTTCAATGACACGCTGCCGGAGCCACGGCTTGCAAGCAGACCTGCAGGCAGACCTGCGGCAGGCCGGGGGGCGCCGGCGCTGCGTGCCATGGAACCGTAACCCGGTTCGGGCCGCCTTTGCCAGCACACTCGGCATGAAAGATGCGCAATGGTCGGCGCGTAGGCGGGCGCATGCTGGTGTGATAACAAACCGTCATGCTGACAGACCGTGACTCCCTGCTGCGCAAGCTGCACGAACTGCGAAGCGAACACCGCGACCTCGACACCGTGATCGCGCGGCTGTCCGAGCATGGCGCCATGGACCAACTCCAGCTGCAGCGGCTGAAGAAGCGCAAGCTGCTGCTCAAGGACGAGATCTCCTGGCTGGAATCCCGGCTGATCCCGGACAGCATCGCCTGACCCCCAGCGTGGACCCCCCATTGTGAACGCCCTCGCCCCGGACAACCGGTCACCTGCGCCGCTGGTGGGCATCATTATGGGAAGCCAGTCGGACTGGCCGACGCTTGCCCATGCCGCCCAGACGCTGGCCGGGCTGGACGTGCCGCACGAAACCCGCATCGTCTCGGCTCATCGCACGCCGGACCGGCTGCGCGACTACGCCGTCTCGGCGAGCGGGCGGGGACTGCGGGTGATCATCGCCGGGGCGGGCGGGGCTGCTCACCTGCCCGGCATGTGCGCGGCCTGGACATGGCTGCCGGTGCTAGGCGTGCCGGTCGAAAGTCAGGCCCTGAAGGGAATGGATTCCCTGCTGTCGATCGTCCAGATGCCGGCCGGCGTGCCGGTCGGCACGCTGGCCATCGGCCGCGCCGGGGCGGTCAACGCCGCCCTGCTGGCGGCCGCCATTCTGGCCACGAGCGACCCCGCTCTGGCGACGCGGCTGCAAACGCTGCGCGCCGGGCAAACCGAAGCCGTGGCGAACGAACCAATGGACCCGGTCCCCCGATGAGCATCGCCCTGCCGCCCAACAGCACCATCGGCATCGTCGGCGGCGGCCAGCTCGGCCGGATGTCGGCGCTGGCGGCGGCACGCCTCGGTTATCGCTGCCACATCCTGACCCCCGAGCGCGACAGCCCGGCTTCGCAGGTTTCGGCCGGCACGACATTCGGTGATTATGAGGATCCGGCGGCTCTGCGCGCCTTCGCCGGCCGGACCGATGTGATCACCTTCGAGTTCGAGAATATCAGCGCCGAGGGGCTCGATCTGCTGGCCTCGCTCAGGCCGGTGCGGCCCTCGCCGTCGGTGTTGCGGATCAGCCAGTACCGGCTGGCCGAGAAGCGTTTTCTCAACCGCATCGGCGTGCCGACGGCACCCTGGGCGGCGGTGGACACCCTGGCGGAACTGGACACGGCGGTCGCCCATATCGGCCTGCCTGCGGTGCTCAAGACCACCCGCCTCGGCTATGACGGCAAGGGCCAGGCACTGCTGCGCGAGCCCGGCGAGGTCGCCGCCGCGTTCGCCGAACTGTCGCCCAAGCCGTTGATCCTGGAAGGGTTCATCGACTTCGCCTGCGAGATCAGCGTGCTGGTGGCACGCGGCTCGGACGGCACGATGTCAACTTTCGACACGGTGGAAAACGGCCACCGCGACCACATCCTGGACATCACCTACGCCCCCGCGCGCATCCCCGAGCAAACCGCCGCGGCCGCGCAGGCGCTGGCGCGGCGGGTGGCGGAGGGACTCGACCTGGTGGGTGTGCTGGCGGTGGAGATGTTCGTCACCGCCGACGGGCGGGTGCTGGCCAACGAGATCGCGCCACGGCCGCATAATTCGGGGCACTGGACCATCGACGCCTGCCCGGCCAGCCAGTTCGAGATGCATGTGCGCGCCGTCGCCGGGCTGCCGCTGCTGCCGGCGGAGCGGCATTCGGATGCGGTGATGAAAAATCTGGTCGGGCCGGAGGAAATGGCACTCTGGCCGGAGATCGTCGCCAGCCCGGGATTGATTCCGCACCATTACGGCAAGACCGAGGCCCGGCCCGGCCGCAAGATGGGCCACGTGACTCGGCTGTTTCCGCGCGGCGGGTTGCCCGGTGCGTTCGGTATCGCCGCCGCGCTGGGCAGTCTGGCACCGGCAGAGCCGGACTGACGCAGATCGGCGGCGGCCCTAGGGGACTCCGGCCACTGCCATGACCACGCGGGCAAAGGCGTCCAAATCATGCCAGCGCGCCGCGTCCGCCACCTCGCCGAGCATCAGCGCGCCGCCCGAAGCCAATACCGCCGCCTCGATCATCAGATTGTCGGACAGAGCAAAATCCTCCAGCAGGAGGCCCTCGGAATCGCGCCAGCAATCCCCCGCACGGCTGGCGGCGGCGCCGAGGAAGGCGCGAGTGCGGTCGGCAAAGGGACGGGAATCGTTCGACCAGGCGAACACGGGAAGGCCGAGCGCGCGCGCAAACCCCACCTCGAACACTGTGCCGGCATCGGCACTGGGGCCACGAAATGGCGTGAGGTTGGCGATCAGCGCCTGGCACGAGCGGATATGCGCCTCGTTGCGGAGCGCGATGCGGCGCGCCTCGGGCAGCACCGCCCAGCACGCGGGCTCGTCCGCCAGGTCATCGAGCGGCGAGACGCCGTGCAGGGCGTGACGGGCGCACACACCCTTCAAAGCCTCGGCCCGGGCGAACGGGTCAGGCAGGAAGATATCAGGCCCGGCAAGATATACGCGCATGGACGATAATCCTGCCCGAGCAGGACCGCGGTGCCAAGGCAATCAAGTGATGGGGTCCAGGGGCCTCTCGGCCCTTGGCGGGTCCAGGGCAGAGCCCTGGCCTTCTTTCGCTTGATTGCCCCGGGCCGTGGCCGCTTGTGTGGCGCCGGGAGGGGTGGCAGAAGCGGAAGTTGCGCGACACAGACGCGGCCGCTCAGGCGCGGCGGGACAAATTCAGAGGGCTGAATGGCAAAGATCAAGGTGAAAACCCCCGTCGTCGAGCTCGACGGGGATGAGATGACCCGTATTATCTGGGGTTTCATCAAGGACAAACTTATTCTACCCTATCTTGATATCGATTTGAAGTATTACGATTTAGGAATAGAATACCGCGACCAGACCGACGACCGCGTCACCGTGGACTCGGCCAACGCCATCAAGCAGTACGGCGTCGGGGTCAAGTGCGCCACCATCACCCCGGACGAAGCGCGCGTCGTCGAGTTCAAGCTGAAGAAGATGTGGCGCAGCCCGAATGGCACCATCCGCAACATCCTGGATGGTACCATCTTCCGCGAGCCGATCATCTGTCGCAACGTGCCCCGCCTGGTGCCGCACTGGACCCAGCCGATCGTCATCGGTCGTCACGCGTACGGCGACGTCTACCGCGCCACCGAAACCAGGATTCCCGGCCCCGGAAAGGTCACGCTGGTCTACCAGCCGGCCGATGGCGGGGCGCCGCACGTAATGGACGTGCACGACTTCAAAGGTCCCGGCGTGGCCATGGCCATGCACAACACCCGCGCCTCGATCGAGGGCTTTGCCCGCGCCAGCTTCCACTACGCGCTGCTGCGCAAGTACCCCGTGTATCTCTCGACCAAGAACACCATCCTGAAAGCCTATGACGGCATGTTCAAGGACGTGTTCCAGGAGATCTTCGACGCCGAGTTCCAGGCCGATTTCGCCGCCGCCGGCCTGACCTACGAGCACCGCCTGATCGACGACATGGTCGCCTGTGCGCTGAAGTGGAACGGCGGCTATCTGTGGGCGTGCAAGAACTATGATGGCGACGTGCAGAGCGACATCGTGGCGCAGGGCTTCGGCTCGCTCGGCCTGATGACCTCGGTGTTGATGTCGCCGGACGGGCATACCGTGGAGAGCGAGGCGGCGCACGGCACCGTCACCCGCCACTACCGCGAGCATCAGAAGGGACGCGAAACCAGCACCAATCCGATCGCCTCGATCTTCGCATGGACCCGCGGCCTGGTCTATCGGGGCAAGTTCGACAACACCCCGGACGTAACCGCCTTCGCCGAAACGCTGGAACGCGTGTGCGTCGAGACGGTGGAGAGCGGGGCCATGACGAAGGACCTTTCTGTCCTGATCGGCAAGGACCAGCCCTGGCTGAACACCCAGTCATTTCTGGCCAAGATCGACGACAATCTGCAGAAAGCCATGCAGAAGGCCTGATCGCACGGGGCTTGTTTTAATGTTCGGGGGAAGGGGGCCTGTTCACCCCCACCCCCGAGCCGCAGCGCCCGCCCAGGCGGCTTATGCGCCGTGCTCCCCCGGCAGCGGAGGGGCCGGACTGGCCGGGGCCGGTGGCGCTGGCAGTGGCGCGGGGGCCGGTGTCGCCGCATTGCGAGGTGCATCGTCCGGCCGTTCGGCGGAATAGAGTCCCAGTGCCGCCTTCGCGCCCAGGATCGCGCTCATATAGGCATAGGCGCCGTTGGCGTAGCGGGCGAAGGTCAGGCTGGTCAGCGGCACGTAACCCGCGACCCCGGCCGCGAACGGCGAGTAGCCGAACAGCCCATAGGCGACCACTTCCCCCACGGCGATACCGCCGAGTGCCCCAAGCCCTGCCGGAACCAGGTCCCAGTAGTTCGTCTTCTCGTCACCGGGGCCGTAGCCCGCCCAGATCAGACCGGCCGTGGCACCCGCCGCGGTCGCGATACCGATCGCTCCGGTGGCCGCGCTCATCGCGCCTTCCGTCACGGCGGTGAACGCCGTGCGGTAGGTCAGCATGCCGATCAGCGCGCCAAAGAGGTCGAGCGGCGCAAACGCGGCGATCTCTGCTTTGAGGTCGGTGTCCGGTGCGGCTGCCGCCTCCGGTTTGGCAGCGGCGTCCGGTGTGGCTGGCGCATCCGTCGCCACCTGCGGCGGTGCGGGCGTCGGTACGGGCGGCGATGGGGGCGCCGCCGCCCCGGTGACGATCAGTACCGCGAGCCCTGCCAGTGCGGTGCGCGCCCGCCCGCACGACCGACCCGTCAGTGCGCACGACTCCAGCGACGTTCCGTTTTCCGAGCCGCCACTCCGCATATGCCTGTCTCCCGAGGGCAGCCGATGATGAGATTCGCAGCCATACGGTACGCGGCGCCGATGGCCAAGACGCACCATCGCCACATGCCGGTCGTCTTTGGGTGGAATCGGCGGCGATGTGGAGGGGAAGCGCCCGACCTTCCGGACCCGAAAGGGATACGCCGGAGATCCTCATGCCGGACCTGGATGATTCTCAAGGCATTTCTGAAATTCCAAAACTGCCGAAAAACAAAGCGGTTTCAGAATGGTGCCCAGGGGCGGGATCGAACCACCGACACTGCGATTTTCAGTCGCATGCTCTACCAACTGAGCTACCTGGGCCCGCCGCAGAAGCGTCGGAGGCGGCGGAAATAGCCCAGTGCGGCGCGGCAATCAACCCGCCAAATCGTCATCAGACGGCAACTCTTCCACCGGCGCCGCCGGAACGCGATAAGACTCGCCAAACCAGCGGCCAAGATCGATCTCGGCGCAGCGGCCGCTGCAGAAAGGCAGAAACCGCGGGGCCGGCGGTTTGCCGCAGATCGGGCAGGAAGGCGGGCGGCCGGCAGTGGAGGCTTTGCTCATTCGTCCAGGCTCCAGGCACAGGCGGGCAGGGTTGGGTCGGGGCGCACGGGGAAGGGGTGTCCCGTACGCCGCAGCCAGTCTGCCAGCGCCACCGGGTCGGCGCGCAATGCCGCCTCCACGGCGGGGGCGGCACGCAGTGCGGGTGCCCGGTGCGGGCGGGCGGAAAACGCCGCGTCGGCCGCGCGCAGCGCTGCCAGCCCGGCGGCATGCGGGCCGGCCAGCACATCGTGCAGCGGCGGGTGCACGCGCGGGCGCAGAATCTCGGCCAGGCCCAGCGCGGTGAAGCCGAGCAGCCGCGGCGCCAGCGGATCGGTGGACATCGCCGCTTGCAACTCGGGTCCCAACCGGGCGCGGCGCGACACCGACACCCCGCCAAGATCGACCAGAATGGCGCCCGACAGGTTGCGCAGCCGGATCTGCCGGGCCAGCGGCGGCAGCAACGCCAGGTTGGCGGCGAACTGGGTGCGCGCCTTGCTCCCCCGTGCCCCGGTTGAAGCGCCGAGGTCGATGTCGATCGCGGTCAGCGCCGGGGTGGGATACACGGTCAGCCGGGCGCCGCCGGGCAGCGCCGCTTCCGGCTCTGCCAGCGCCGCTGCCTGGGCCGCCACGTCGTCATCGAAGGCGGCGCGCGTCAGCCGCAGCCGCTCGCCCAGCACCGGCCGCAACACCGCCGCGACCGCGGCATCATCGAGTTCGACCGGGGCGTCCGGGTGCAGCGCTGCCAGGCGCTCGACCGCGCCCGGTCCGCGGCGGAGCAGCGAAGGGGGGCCGGCGCCGACCAGCGCCGACCCGGCGGCATCCAGATGTGCTGTCAGGCGCGGCCCCTTGCCGCCCTGGGCGGCGCGCACGACGCGCACCCCCAGCGCCTGCCCCTCGGAGACGCCGGAACCGCCCTCGCTGTCCGGCAGGAACCCGTCCGCGCCGCCCTCCAGCCGCACGAAGGCGCCCGCCATGGCCGGCACCCGGGCGGCGACGCGGCCGCGATGCAGGTCGCCCACCCCGTCCGGCGCGCCGGGGCGCCATACCGCATAGTCCACCAGGCCTGTTTCATCGACCGCGGCGACGCGGATTTCGCCGGGGCTGCAGGCCGCCAGCAGCTTCACGGCAACGTGTAGCCGAGGCCGCTCAGCAGGCTGGCGGTTTCGAACAGCGGCAGCCCGACCACGCCGGAATAGCTGCCGGACAGGAAGCGCACATGCGCCGCTGCCCGGCCCTGGATGGCATAGCCGCCCGCCTTGCCGCGCCATTCGCCGCTGGCGAGATAGGCGGACAATTGCGGCTCGCTGAAGCGGGCGAAGCCGACCACGCTCTCCGCTAGCCGCTCGGCGCGGCGCCCGTCCGGGGCCGCCAGCACCACCGCGGTCAGCACCCGGTGGCGGCGGCCGGAGAGCAGCGTCAGGCAGGCGCGCGCCTCCGCTTCGGTCGCCGCCTTGGGCAGGATGCGCCGGCCGCAGGCGACCACCGTGTCGGCCGCCAGCACATAGTCGGCCGCGCTGGCCGCCACCGCTGCTTTGGCGCGGGCGAGCCGTTGCGCCGCCTGGCGCGGCAACTCGTCGCGCAGCGGGGTCTCGTCGATGTCGGTCGGGACAACGGCGTCGGGAATGACACCGATCTGGGCCAGCAGGTCGAGGCGACGCGGGCTGGCCGAAGCAAGGATCAGGCGGGCCAGATCACTTGAACCGAAACGTGATCCGGCCTTTGGACAGATCGTAGGGGGTCATTTCCACGTTCACGCGGTCGCCGGCCAGCACGCGGATGCGGTTCTTGCGCATCTTGCCGCTGGTATGCGCCAGGATGACGTGTTCGTTATCGAGCTTTACGCGAAACATGGCGTTCGGGAGCAGTTCCGTCACGGTGCCGCTGAACTCGATCATGTCTTCTTTCGACATGCATATCCTTTGTTTGTGGTGGCGCCGGAGCGGCGTCAGAGTGCGCGCAACATGAGCACCCGGTAATGCGGGGTCAAGCGCAGGGAAGGAAGGCCAGGGCTCTGCCCTGGACCCGCCAAGGGCCGAGAGGCCCCTGGACCCCATCACTTATTGCCCAGTCGCACCCCAATGCTGCGTCCGTGCGCATGCAATCCTTCAGCTTCCGCCAGCGCAATGGCCGCCGGCCCAACGCGGCGCAGGGCGTCGTCATCACCGGCAATCCAGGTGGTGCGCTTGAGGAAGTCGAACACCGACAGGCCAGAAGCGAAGCGCGCCGTGCGCCCGGTGGGCAGCACGTGGTTCGGCCCGGCCACGTAGTCGCCCAGCGCCTCTGGACAGGACGGGCCGAGGAAGGCGGCGCCGGCATGGCGGATGCGCGCAAACAGCGCGGCGGGATCGGCGGTCATGATCTGCAGGTGCTCGGGCGCCAGGCGGTCGGACAGGGTGGCGGCCTCTTCCCAGTCGCGCACCACGATGATGGCGCCGTGGCGCTCCCACGAGGTGCCGGCGATGGCGGCGCGCGGAAGTGTAGGCAGTTCGGCGGTCACCGCCTCGGCCACCGCGGTGGCGAAACCTGCGTCGTCGGTGATCAGGATGGATTGGGCCGCTTCGTCATGCTCGGCCTGGGCCAGCAGATCGATGGCTACACGCCGCGGGTCCTGGGCGGCGTCGGCGATCACCACCACCTCGGAGGGGCCGGCGATGTTGTCGATGCCGACGCGGCCGAACACCTGGCGCTTGGCCTCCGCCACATAGGCATTGCCGGGGCCGACAATGCGGTCCACCGGGGCAATGGTCGCCGTGCCCCAGGCCAGGGCAGCCACCGCCTGGGCACCGCCGACGCGATAGATTTCCGTCACTCCGGCGCGCCGTGCGGCGGCCAGCACCAGCGGGTTGAGCACGCCGCCGGGCGTGGGCACGCACATGGCAATGCGCGCGACGCCGGCGGCACGGGCCGGAATCGCGTTCATCAGCACGGAGGACGGATAAGCGGCCTTCCCCCCCGGCACATACAGGCCGACCGAATCGAGCGCCGTCCAGCGCATGCCCAGCGTGAGGCCCTCGGCGTCGGTGATGCGCAGATCGGCGGGAAGCTGGGCGCGGTGGAATGCCTCGATCCGCGTGGCGGCAAGGTCCAGGGCCGCGTGCAACTCGGCCGGCACGGCGGCGACGGCGGCCTCGATCTCGTCGGCGCCGATGCGCAGGCGGTCGGGCGTGACCTCCATGCGGTCGAAGCGCCGGGTGAGGTCGCACAGCGCCGCATCGCCGCGGGCGCGCACCTCGGCGATGATGGCAGCGACGGCGGCGTCCACGCGTTCGGTGGTCTCGCGCGCCTGCTCAAGCAGGGCGCGGAATGCGGTCTCGAAGCCGGGGGCGGTGGTGGTCAGGCTGATCATGGGCGCGTGCTCATCCCGCCGGCGCCGCCCAGAAGCGCCGCGCGGAACCGGGCGATCCAGGCGCCGACCTGCTCGGGGCGCGTCTTCAGCGCGGTGCGGTTGACGATCAGGCGGCTGGTGACATGGGCGATCACCTCGGTTTCCACCAGCCCGTTCGCCTTCAATGTCGATCCGGTGGCCACCAGATCGACGATCAGCCGGGTCAGCCCGAGCCCGGGGGCCAGCTCCATCGCTCCGTTCAGGTGCACCACGTCGGCATTAATGCCGCGGGCGGCGTAGTGGCGGCGGGCGATGTTGGGATACTTGGTCGCCACCCGCACCCGGCTCCAGGTGCGCGGGTCGTCGCTGCCGGCGGTGTCGCGCGGCTCGGCCACCGACACCCGGCAGCCGCCGATGCCGAGGTCGAGCGGGGCGTAGATTTCCGGATAATCGAATTCCATCAGCACGTCGGCGCCGCAGATGCCGAGCTGGGCGGCGCCGAAGGCAACGAAGGTGGCCACGTCGAAGCTGCGCACCCGTACCACATCCAGCGCCGGGTCGTCGGTGGGGAAACGCAGCATCCGGCTGTCTTCGTCGGCGTAGTCCGGATGCGGCCGGATGCCGGCGCGTGCCAGCAAAGGGGCGCATTCCTGCAGAATGCGCCCCTTCGGCAAGGCGAGGATGAGCGGCCCCGTGGCTTCCGGCTCCAGGGCGGCGGCAGGGAATGCAGCGGTCATGATGCAGGCGTTTACACCGCTGCGCGCCCGGCCGGAAGCCTCAGCCAGGCCTCCGCGATACGGCGGCTAGTAGAACCAATGGGATGAACTCTCGGGGCCTTTGTAGAGTGTCTGGTACAGGTATTCCGAGCCGATGACGCCGAGGACGACGCCGAACAACTCGCCAACTTCCAGAGTCGGCGAGATCAGGATCAAGCCGGCGAGGATGCCGCCGCCCAGGAAAAGCAGACGTGGCGGTTCCATATGGAAAATTTCGTTCATGCCCTCCATCGGCGTCTCGGCGACCTGGATCACCGCGCTGCCGGTCATGTGGGCTGGTGCGGCCAGGTGAACGGGTGCGGCCCGGGCGCTTCCGGCCAAGCCAAACACCAGCGAGAGGCTGAGAAACAAGCTCAAAACCGCATTGATCACGTGGTTCTCCCCTGAGTTTTGTTGAGATGGCAACGTTCAGGTGTTGTGCCGCAAACGCCGTGGCAAAAGCCAACGATTTTCCGGGCCAGCGACACTTTGACAAAAACATTTCCCCGCCCGGCTTTTGCGGGGCCGGACGGGGATAGCAGAAGGAGGCGCCTGCGCTTGCGCCCTGACACTGAAAACCGTTCTGAGTCACCAGCGCTTTAGCTGATACTGTGGGTTGGCGCGGCAAAATGGTGCGGGCCGTCACTCCGACAGGCGTTCGATGTCGGCACCGCAGGCGGCCAGCTTCTGTTCCACCGCCTCGTAGCCGCGGTCCAGGTGGTACACGCGGTTCACAACCGTCTCGCCCTTCGCCGCCAGCGCCGCCAGCACCAGGCTGACCGAGGCGCGCAAATCGGTCGCCATCACCGGCGCGCCGGACAGCGCCGGCACCCCGCGCACGATCGCCGAGGCGCCGTGCACGTTGATGCGCGCGCCCATACGGTTCAGCTCCGGCACGTGCATGAAGCGGTTCTCGAAGATGGTTTCGGTGACCATCGCCGCCCCGTCCGAGACGCACATCAGCGCCATGAACTGGGCCTGCATGTCGGTGGGGAAACCGGGATAGGGCTCGGTCATCACGTCCGCGCCGTGCAACCCGTTCAGCCGTTTGACCGTCAGCCCGCCATCCTGCTCGATCACCTCCACGCCGGCCTCGCCGAGGGCACGCACCAGGGCGCCCAGATGGGTGAGCCGGCCATTGCGCAGGTGCACCTGCCCGCCGGTGATGGCGGCCGCACAGGCATAGGTGCCGGTCTCGATGCGGTCGGGAATGATGGCATGGGTGGCGGCGTGCAGGCGCTTCACCCCGTCGATGGTCAGCCGGTCGGTGCCGATTCCCTCGATGCGCGCGCCCATCGCCACCAGGCAGTCGGCGAGGTCGGAAATCTCGGGCTCACGGGCGGCGTTGGCCAACACGGTGCGGCCGTCGGCCAGGCTGGCCGCCATCAGCAGGTTCTCGGTGGCGCCGACGCTGGGGAAGGGGAAGACGAAGGTGGCGCCGCGCAGCCCCTGCGGGGCGCTGGCGTGCACATACCCGGCGTCGAGCCGAATGGTGGCGCCCATCGCCTCCAGGCCCTTGAGGTGCAGATCGACCGGCCGGGTGCCGATGGCGCAGCCGCCCGGCAGCGACACCCGCGCCTCGCCCACCCGGGCGACGAGGGGACCGAGCACCAGCACGGAGGCGCGCATCTTGCGCACGATGTCGTACGGCGCCTCGGTGTTGGTGATCGGGCCACCGATCGCCAGAACCCGCCCGTCATTGGTCGGCTGGTCCACTGTCACCCCGTGCTGGGCGATCAGCGCGGCCATGGTGTCGAGGTCCGCCAGCCGGGGACCGTTGGTGAGGGTGAGAAGCTCGTCGGTCAGCATGCCGGCCACCATGAGCGGCAGGCCGGCATTCTTGGCGCCGCCGATGACGATCTCGCCGGAAAGCGGCCTACCGCCGCGGATGCGTATCTTGTCCATCTGGCTATCTACCCGGGCTCAGCCGAGCCGGGGAAGCGAAACCCCGCGCTGGCCCTGGTACTTTCCGCGCTTGTCCGCATAGCTGGTCTCGCAAGGTTCGTTGCCGTGTATAAATAGGAACTGACAGATGCCCTCGTGGGCGTAGATCTTGGCGGGCAGGGGGGTGGTGTTACTGATTTCGATGGTTACCTGACCCTCCCATTCCGGCTCGAGCGGGGTAACATTAACGATGATGCCGCAGCGGGCGTAGGTGGATTTGCCCAGGCAGATCACCAGCACGTCGCGCGGAATGCGGAAATATTCCACCGTGCGGGCCAGCGCGAAGGAGTTCGGCGGAATGATGCAGACTGGCCCGGTGCGATCGACGAAGGAACTGGGATTGAACGATTTCGGATCGACGATGGCCGAGTCGACGTTGGTGAACACCTTGAATTCATCGGCAACGCGGGCGTCATAGCCGTAACTGGACAGGCCGAAGCTGATCACGCCATCGCGCTTTTGTGTTTCCACAAACGGCTCGATCATGGCGTGCTCGGTCGCCATGCGGCGGATCCAGCGGTCGGACATGACGGACATGGGCGCGTTCTCCGGAGGCGATCGGCCGGGGACGCTCCCCGGTGGGGGGAGGCGTAACATCCACGGCGCTGGCAAGACAAATCCGGGCATGCATGCGATTCCCGCCCGGCCGCCGCGCGACCAGCGCCTGGACATTGTCCGGGGCTGGCTGCAGCTGTCCATCTTCGCCACCCACGCGGGCGGCACCTTCATCGGCGGCTGGATGATCCACGCGGCCTGGGGGTTTTCCGACAGTTCCGAGCTGTTCGTGTTTCTGTCCGGCTTTTCCCTCGGCAGCGTGTTCGCCCGTAAGGCGCTGCGGGGTGGCTGGCGGGTCGGGGCGGCCGACCTGCTGTTCCGCACGCGGCGGCTGTATCGCATGCATCTGCTGGTGGTGGTGCTGTTCGGCATCATGGTGGCGGCGGCGGGGGCGACCATCCTGCCCGGCGAGGCGGAGCGGCTGGGCTGGGGCTTGCTTGCCGCCGATCCGCGGCGGTCGGTGCCCGGCATCCTGGCCATGCTGTACCAGCCGGAGTTCATGGGCATCCTGCCGGTGTTCGTCTGGTGCATGCTGCTGCTGCCGGGTTTTGTCATGGCGCTGGGCCGCTGGGGCGGCGCGGCCATGGGGCTGCCGGTGGCATGCTACGCGGCGGTCTGGGCATTCGGCCTGGCCATGCCGAGCCTGCCGCCCGACGGCCGCATCCAGTTCAACCCGTTCGCCTGGCAGCTTCTTTTTCTCACTGGCGCCTGGCTAGGGCGGCGCGCGCTGCGGCAAGGACGAGCGCTGCCGTTCCGGGCGCCGGCTGCGCGGGTGGCGCTTTGGGCGGCGTTTGCCGTGCTGGCGGCAGGGTTTGTCATGCGGCTGACCTGGTACGGGTTCGTCCCGTGGCCGGCGCCGTTCGGCGAGGATTACTGGATTGAAGGCAAGGAGAATCTGGCCTTGCCAAGGCTGCTGCACGCATTGGCACTGGCCTTTGTGGTGGCGGCGCTGGTGCCGCGCGACGCGCCGTGGATGCACCGCACTCTGCCGCGGGCGCTGGCCCGAATCGGGCAGTACAGCCTGGAGGTGTTCTGCCTCGGGCTTTTTCTGTCCTGGGGCGCCTCCGCCGTATTCCGGTTGGTCCCGGCGCAGGGCGTGGCGTTCGCCGCGTTGGACATGGCGCTGATCGGTGCGGGCAGCGTTGCGCTGGCCAGCTTCGCGGCATTGCTGGACCGCCGGCGCGCGGCGCAGCGCATTATGGCGCCGGCCTGACCGATCCGGCTGACATGAGTTTCCATAATATATCTTCTGCGATTTTTATCTCTGCATGAACGTCCAATCCCCAAGCCCCCTTTTCCATCCAAAATCGCGCAAATTTTCAATGCCTTGGCGGCAGACGCCGACCCGGAGTTTTACCGAAATCCATCACTGAGCGGCCGAATGTGGCGTAATTTGCATGTGCGCGATAAGGACCAGTTATCGCGCCTGACCAGATGCAGCACCCGCGCGCCAAATGCCGCATGACCGGCGTGCGAATCTCAGCCGATGATGTCGGGAAGGCCCCCTGCCCCTGAACCGCCATCGACGGCCTGGGTGCGATCGGCATGGGTGAAGGTCATGGTGCGGTACCGCTGTGGCGGCGGGAGAGCGATGACACGCTCCACCACGCAGCGGAATGCCTCGGTCAGCCGCGAGCTGTTTGCCTCGGCGCCAACCCGGCCGGAGTTCTTCCGCTGCCGGTTAGGGTTGCGACTCCGACGGATAATGCCGTCGGGCCGCAACACAAGCTCTTGATTTTGTGTTCCGATTCACGCGGCGGGCGGGCGCATCTGTCGCGATCCGTTCTCCGTCAGAACGGAATCTCGTCGTCGAGGTCGCCGCCGCCCTTGGGGGCGTCCCAGGACGGGCCACCGCGCCCTGCCGCAGGCGGAGCGGCCGGGCGGGCTGCCGGCGCCCGCTCGCTTTTCTGGTAGCCGCCGCTGCTCTCGCCGCCATAGCCGGCCCCGCCACCCTCGCCGCCTTCACCACGGCCGTCGAGCAGGGTGAGTTCGCCGCGAAACCGGCCGATCACTACTTCAGTGGTGTATTTTTCCTGGCCGGACTGGTCGGTCCATTTGCGCGTCTGCAGCGAGCCTTCAACGTAAACCTTGCGGCCCTTGCGCACGTATTTCTCGACCACATCGGCGATGCGCTCGTTGAACACCACAACCCGGTGCCACTCGGTGCGTTCCTTGCGCTCGCCCGAGGCGCGGTCGGTCCAGTTCTCGCTCGTGGCCAGGTTGAACTGCACGATCTTCGTGCCGTCCTGGGTGGTCCGCACCTCCGGGTCCTTGCCCAGGTTGCCGATCAGGATGACCTTGTTAACCGAGCCCGCCATGTCTGCTCACCCTATCTCTGTATAAACGGCAAATTTCCGCCAGTCTAATCTACTCTCGGGACCATGGACATCCGCTTGCCGCCCGCGAACGATAAGCCGCGGCAGCGGACTCCAGGATGCGGGGTATTCGGCCAGGGTGGCGGGGCGGCCAGACCATCGATCGCGACGGTCGGAACCTAAGAAACCGGAATGGGGCGAGCGACGGGACTCGAACCCGCGACATCCAAGACCACAACCTGGCGCTCTACCATCTGAGCTACGCCCGCCATACCCGGTGGACGCGCGGTCTACGCCGTTCGCGCCCGGCCCGTCAACGGGGCCGCGCCGGCACCGGCAAAATGCGCCGCCAGCCGCTCGATCGCCGCATCCAGCACCTCCGGGCGCTTGCAGAAGGCGAAGCGCGCGTAGTGGCCCGGCGCCTCTCCCTCGTAGAAGGCCGAAACAGGGATCGCCGTCACCCCGGCAGCCTCAGTGATGTGGCAGCAGAATTCGGCATCATCGCCGTTGAACCCCAGCGGGGAGAAATCGGCCGTGATGAAATAACTGCCCTGCACGGGCAGCACGCCGAAGCCGATGCGCGCCAGCCCCTCGGCCAGCCGGTCGCGCTTCCCGGCCAGGCCGGCAGCCAGGCCGGCGAAATAGGCATCGTCCTTGGCCAGACCCACCGCCACGGCACGCTGCAGGTTGGGCGGTGTGGTGAAGGTGAGGTTCTGGTGCGCCTTCGCCGCCACGCTGGCGAGCGCCCGGCAGGCGGTGATGTAGCCCACCTTCCAGCCGGTGAGCGAAAACGTCTTGCCGGCGCTGCCGATGCGCAGGCAGCGCTCACGCATGCCGGGCAGCGTCATCAGCGGAATGTGCCGCCAGTTGTCATAGGTGATATGCTCATAAACTTCGTCGCACACCGCGTAGGCGTCGTGGCGGACCAGCAGGTCGGCGATGCAGCCGAGTTCGGCGGCGCTGAACACTTTTCCGGTCGGGTTCATCGGCGTGTTGAACAGGATCGCCTTGGTCTTCGGGCCGAAGGCGGCGGCCAGTTCGGCGCGCGGCAACTCCCAGTCCGGCGGCTGCAGCCGCACCAGCCTGGGCACCGCGCCCAGCAGCCGCACCACCGGCAGGTAGGTGTCGTACAGCGGCTCGATCAGCACCACCTCGTCGCCCGGGTCCAGCAGCGCCATCAGGCTGGCCGCGAGTGCCTCTGTGGCGCCCGAGGTCACCACCACCTCGGCATCGGCATCGACCTGCAGCCCGTAGAAACGGGCGTTGGTGGCCGCGACGGCCTGGCGCAGCTCCGGCAGGCCGGTCATTGGCGGGTACTGGTTGCGCCCGTCCAGCAGCGCTTCGGCAGCGGCGCGCACCACGTCCTCGGGTCCGTCGGTATCCGGAAACCCCTGGCCGAGGTTGATCGCGCCATGCCGGGCGGCCAGCGCCGACATGACGGTGAAGATCGTGGTTCCGGTAGCCGACAAAAGCGCGTTGGGCTGCGTCACCGCAGGCAGACCTCCCCGGCCGGATGCTGGCGGCACCGTCCGGCCGGAACGGACGGGCGCCCTTGATAACGAACGCGCGAGTATGGAAGCGCCGCCACCAGGGTTCAACAGCGCCCAGCCGGGCGGCTTCGGAGTGGCGCAAAACCGGGCAGGACAGCCCAGAAGGCGGGCGGGCCTTCTGCCGTAAAACGAGGCATAGCCAAGGGTAACTGCGCATTGCCGGGTGGCACGCTTCGTGCAAACCTGGGGCACCGCTCCCCTGTCGTCAGGGCGGGCGGTCGTGGGGGCGCCACCACCAGGCGCCGCAGCGGCAGCCCGCAAAGTGCTGCCAGAATTTAAGGAGGGCGCCCGGCACCCGGGCGAACACGGATGAAGAAGATCGAAGCAATCATCAAGCCGTTCAAGCTTGACGAAGTGAAAGAGGCGTTGCACGAGGTCGGTCTGCAGGGCATCACGGTGGTCGAGGCGAAGGGCTTCGGGCGGCAGAAAGGCCATACCGAACTGTATCGCGGCGCCGAATATGTCGTTGACTTCCTGCCGAAAGTGAAGGTCGAGGTGGTGTGCGACGACGACCTCGTCGAGCGCGCGGTGGAGGCGATTGTGAACTCCGCGCGCACCGGCCGGATCGGCGATGGCAAGATCTTCGTCAGCCAGGTTGACGAGGTCATTCGCATCCGCACCGGCGAACGCGGGCCGGATGCAGTCTGACCGGCCGGCCCGACTCGCGCCGGGCGGGGAACGAAATCGACTTCCGGCCGCTTTGCGAACGACGTAAAGCGGTCGCCAACGGGAGCCGCGTGGGGCGGCTCCCTGCGCGCCGCCCGGCGGCGTTTGGACGAGGGATGAAGTAATGACGAGCAAGGCGACCGACAGCAACGTAGCCAAGGTCCTGGATCTGATTAAGGAGCACTCCGTCGAGTACGTGGACCTGCGGTTCACCGACCCGCGCGGCAAGTGGCAGCACACGGCGCAGCACGTCTCGACCATCGACGAGGACGTGTTCAGCGATGGCTTCGGGTTCGACGGCTCCTCGATCGCCGGCTGGAAGGCGATCAACGAGTCCGATATGATCCTGCTGCCGGACGCCAGCACTGCGGTGCTGGACCCGTTCGCGGCCAAGCCGTCGCTGATCCTGGTGTGCGACGTGATCGAGCCCTCCACCGGTCAGCCGTACACCCGCGACCCGCGCAGCACCGCCAAGAAGGCCGAGGCCTATCTGCGGGCGTCCGGCGTCGGCGACACCGCGGTGTTCGGCCCCGAGGCCGAGTTCTTCGTGTTCGACAGCGTCAAGTTCGGCACTGGCCAGAACTACGGCATCTACCAAATCGACAGCCAGGAAGGCCCGCAGGCCAGCCTGAAGGACTACCCGGAAGGCAATCTGGGCCACCGCCCGAGCGTCAAGGGCGGCTACTTCCCCGTCCCGCCGGTGGACAGCGAGAGCGACCTGCGCGCCGAGATGCTGTCCACGATGGCCGAAATGGGCGTTATCGTCGAGAAGCACCACCACGAGGTGGCGCAGTCCCAGCATGAGCTGGGCATCAAGTTCGGCCCGCTGGTGCGGTTGGCCGACCATCTGCAGATCTACAAGTACGTCATCCACAACGTGGCGCACAGCTACGGCAAGACCGCGACGTTCATGCCGAAGCCGATCTACGGCGACAACGGCTCGGGCATGCACGTCCACCAGTCGATCTGGAAGGAAGGCAAGCCGCTGTTCGGCGGTAACGGCTATGCCGACCTGTCGGAAACCGCGCTGCACTACATCGGCGGCATCATCAAGCACGCCAAGGCGATCAACGCGTTCACCAACCCGACGACGAACAGCTACAAGCGCCTGATCCCGGGCTTCGAGGCGCCGGTGCTGCTGGCCTACTCCTCGCGCAACCGCTCGGCGTCCTGCCGCATCCCGTATGCGACCAGCCCGAAGGCCAAGCGCGTCGAGGTCCGCTTCCCCGATCCGGCCGCCAACCCGTACCTGGGCTTCTCGGCCATGCTGCTGGCCGGGCTCGACGGCATCAAGAACAAGATCCATCCGGGCGACCCGATGGATAAGGACCTGTACGACCTGCCGCCGGAAGAGCTGCACGGCATCCCGACCGTGTGCGGCAGCCTGCGTGAGGCACTCGGCGCGCTCGCGGCCGACCACGAGTTCCTGCTCGCCGGCGACGTGTTCACCGCCGACCAGATCGAGAGCTATATCGAGCTGAAGTGGAACGAGGTGTACCGCTTCGAGCACACCCCGCACCCGGTCGAATTCGAGCTGTACTACTCGGTCTGAACCGGCTTTTTCTTTCCCGTGCCTGCCAGCCCCCGCGCCGCAAGGTGCGGGGGTTTGCGTGTAATGGGCCGCACGGTTCAAGTGAGGAAGGCCAGGGGCTCTGCCCCTGGACCCTGGCAGGGGTCGGTGGACCCCTGCCCCCCATTCCTCAAGCGCTTCGGGTTTCCGCCAGGAAATCCCGGATGACGGCGGCCACCTCCGCTTGCACCACCTCGGCCGGCCGGTGCGCGTCAATGACCACATGCCGCGCCGGCGCCGACGCCGCCTGATCGAGGAAACTCCGGCGCACCCGGCGCTGGAACTCCAGACCGAGCGACTCGAAACGGTCCTCCCGGCTGCCCTCCGCCCGCAGGCGCGCGAGGCCCCGCGCCAGCGCAACCTCCGGGTCAACATCCAGCACCACGGTCAGGTCGGGCCACAGATCGCCGGTGGACAGCGCATGCACCGTGCGAATCGCCGCCGCATCCAGGCCGCGGCCTGCGCCCTGGTAGGCCAGCGTAGAGCCCACATAGCGGTCCGACATCACCACCCGGCCGGCTGCCAGCGCAGGACGAATCACCCGCGCAACATGCTGCGCCCGCGCCGCGGCGATGAGCAGCAGCTCAGCCTGCGGCTCCCAGTCATGCGCCCCGCGCGCCAACAGCATGGCGCGAATGGCCTGGCCCTCCGCAGTGCCGCCGGGCTCGCGCGTGGGCAGAAACCCGCCCGTAACCTCGTGCAGCACCTCGCCCAGATGCGCCAGCGCGCCCGTCTTGCCGCTGCCGTCGCATCCTTCGAGGGCGAAAAATACGCCGGCGCGCGGCGGCACCTAATCAGCTGCCGGTCACGAAGCGGGACAGCACCGCCAGAGCACGCCCGGGCAGGCTCAGCCGGGGCACATCGGCGCCGGCCAGCAGCGGAATCTGCAGGTCGGGAACCCCCTGCCCCGCCACGGTCAGCCGCCCCAGCGTGCTGCCGCGGGTCACCGGCGCCGGCACCGGGCTGTCGTATTCCACCGTCACCTTGGCGGTCTTGCGCCAGGCACGCGGCATCGTCACCACCAGGTCGCGCCCACCCACCAGCGGCACCGTGGGCTGGGTGCCGAGCCACACCGGCGCCTGCTCCACCGTGTCGCCGGCGGTGAACAGCGTCACGTCCTCGAACTCGCGGAATGCCCATTCCAGCAGACGCTCGCTCTCCTCGCCGCGCTGGTGCATCGAGTTCAGGCCGTTCACCACCAGCACGATCCGCCGCCCGCTGCGCTCCGCACTCGCCACCAGGCCGAAGCCGCCATCGTCGGTGTGGCCGGTCTTCAGCCCGTCGGCGAGCCCCTTCTGCACCAGTGGGTTGCGATTCTGTTGCTCGATGTTGTTGTATTTAAATGTTTTTTCGGAGTCGTATTTGTAGTATTCAGGAAAGTCCTGGATCAACCGGCGGGCCAGGGTGGCAATGTCGCGCGCGCTCATCTTCTGCTCGGGGTCCGGCCAGCCCGTCGCGTTGCGGAAATTGGCGTGTTCCAGTCCGAGCTCGCGCGCCTTCTGGTTCATCTGCTCGGCGAACTGTTCCTCGGACCCCGCGATCGCTTCGGCGAACACAATGCAGGCATCATTGCCGGACTGCACGATCACGCCGCGGATCAGGTCCTCGACCTTCACCTGCGAGCCGATCTGCACGAACATCTTCGACCCGCCCATGCGCCAGGCCCGCTCGGAGACCGGCAGTTCCTGGGTGAGCTGCAGCCGGCCGGATTTCAGCAGGCTGTAGACGATGTACATCGTCATCAGCTTGGTCATGGACGACGGCGGCATCGGCGCGTCGGCGTCCTTGTCCAGCAGCGTGGCACCGGTGTTGAAGTCGAGAATCACCGCCCACCGCGCGGCGGTATCGAGCGGGCCGAGCGGCGTGTTGGCCGGGCTGCCGGTCGGTACCGCGGCCTCGGCGGGCTTGCGGGCGCCGTGCGCCGGCGCCGCGGGATGCACGGCTGGGTGCTGCGCCGGGCGCGGCTGCTGGGCGGCGGCGAGAGCCGGCACGCCGAGCGCGGCACCCGCCAGCAGGATACGACGGCTAAGCATGAGGGAACTCCTTGCGCGGACTCGGATGGCCTAGAAATCGTCCACGGTAATGCGGGCATCTGATACGCCGGCGGCCAGCGCACGGTCCAGCGTGGCGTCGGCATCGGCAGTGTCGCGCAGCGGGCCGATACGCACGCGATAGGCAAAATCGCGGGAGGAGCCGGTGTCGGTCGAGACGCGTGCGCCCAAAGCTGCCAGCCGCCGCTGCATGACCGAGGCGTATTGCAGCCGGGCGAAGCTGCCGCATTCCACGTACAACGATCCGGGCGATGGCACCGTCTGCCACACCTGCTCGGGCAGCCGCAACGGCACGTCCGCCGGCCCGGCACCGGTCGCCGCCGCTGCCACCACCGGCCCGGTCGCGGCCACGCGCAGCCGGCCGGACTGCACGGCACCGGCGGGCGGCGGCAGGCTTTCGGTCTGCACGGTATCGACCGGCGCGGCCGACACCGCGAGCGTCGTCGGCGCGCCCATGCCGGTGGCAAGCTGACGGCTTTCGGTCTCCAACACGTCCACGCGCACACGAAACGGCGAACCGCCCGACGCCCCCAGCAATTCGGCCGTGCGGCGCGTCACCGCGATCAGCCTTCCGGGCTCGGCGGGGCCGCGATCGTTGACGCGCACCAGCACCGCCCGCCCGGTTTGCAGGTTGGTTACCCGCGCCAGCGCAGGCAATTGCAGCGTGCGATGGGCGGCCGCGAGCGCGCCCTGGTCGAACGCCTCGCCATCGGCGGTCAGCCCCGATTGGTTGCCGGCCAGCATGGCGAGGCCGGTATCGGTATAGGCGAACTGCTCGCGCGGGTAGCGCCAGATGCCGCCGGCTTCGTACGGTTCGCCCACCACATAATGCGGCGCCGGCAGGGAGGATGGGCCGCCATGCGTGTCGCACCCCGCCAGAGCGGCGGCCAGCACTAGGAGTACGCACCGCCACGCCCGCGGGCGTTGCCGGCGGCCCGGAACGGCGGACGCGTCGTGATTCCGGGCCGCCGGCATCAATCGGCGATCCGGTCGGCAAGCAGGCCAATCGACAGCGCGTAATAGTCGGATGGATTATAGGCGCGCAGCGCCCGGAAATTGCTGGAAAACACCAGGAACGCGTCGCTTTGCACGCCGCCGGGCAGCACGATCGAGGCCACGCCATCGCTGGGAGCCAGCGCCCGCCCGTCAACCGAAACGATGCCCCACCTTGCCCACTCCGCCGCCGGGTGGCGCTTGTCGCGCCCGGCCAGGGCGGGGTCGAATGCGGCGGGCAGGCGCACCTGCTGGCCCCAGGGCTGGGCGGCCTTCCAGCCCTCCACCGCCAGGTTGTTGGCGGTCGAGGCGAACACATCGGGGAAGCTGTCCCACATGTCGCGCCGGCCATCGCCGTCGAAATCGACCGCGTACCGCAGGAAGCTGTCCGGCATGAACTGGGTCTGGCCCATCGCCCCGGCCCAGCTTCCCACCATCTTTTCCGGGGCGATGTCGCCGGCCTGGACGATCTTCAGGGAGTCCATCAGCTCCTGGCGGAAAAACGCGCCGCGGCGGCCTTCCCAGGCCAGCGTCGCCACCGCCTCGATGACATTGAAATTGCCCATCTGGCGGCCGTAGTCGGATTCCAGGCCCCACAGCCCGACGATGATCTCCGGCGGCACGCCGAAGCGGTCCTGCACGCGGCGCAGCACGTCGCGGTGCTTCGCCAACTGCTCGCGGCCACGCTGGACGCGGGTGTCGTTGACGATGCGGGTGCGGTACTGTTCCCAGGTGAAATGCACCTCGGGCTGGCTGCGGTCGAGTTCGATCACCCGCCAGTTGATGTGCACGCCGGCGAAGGCGCGGTCGAGCACGGCGGCGGAGATGCCCTTTCGGCGGGCTTCATCCTTCACCCCGGCGATATAGCGGGCGAAGCTTTCCGCCTCCTCGGGGGTTGTCATGCGGGGTGGCTTCTGCGGCGCCTGCGCAAGGGCAGGCGATGCGACGGAAAGGCCGGCGAGCAGGGTCGGCGCGGCGGCCAGCAGGTAACGACGGTTCAACATAGCGTGCGATGTGCCACGGCCGCCGAGTCGGCGGCAATCACAAGCTGATCATGCTGGTAATATCCTTCCTTCACGGTGTAGGATTAACAAGTTCGGAGGAAACGATATGGGCATCACGACGGATCTTGCCCGATTCGGCGCTGCAGTGGCGGTGCCCGGGCTGCCACGCGAGGTGGTGAATCGCGCGCGCGTGCTTGTACTTGATTTGATCGGCAGCATCGTGCGGGCACGCCATGACGCGGAGAGCACGCAACCTATGCTCGGTGCCGCCCGTGCGTTGGGGCTTGGTGCCGGCCATGCCGGCGTATTCGGCGATCCGTGCCGTTGGATTCCCGCCGGCGCCGCCTTCCTCAACGCAGCGTTCGCCCATTCCCTCGACTTCGACGACACCCATGCCGCCGCCTCGGTGCACCCCGGCGCGGTCGTCATTCCGGCGGCGCTGGCCGCCGGCGAGATGGCCGGCGCGAGCGGCGCGGAGGTGCTGGCCGGTATCGTTGCCGGCTACGAGGTCACCTGCCGGGTAGCGCTTGCCCTCCCCGCGCGCGCGCATTACGCCCGCGGCTTCCACCCCACCGCCACCTGCGGCACGTTCGGTGCGGCCACCGCCGCCGGGCGGGTGCTCGGGCTGGATGCGGCCGGGATCGAGTCGGCCCTCGGCATCGCGCTCAGCCAGACCTCGGGGAGCCTGCAATTCCTTGCCAACGGCGCCTGGACGAAGCGATTCCAGGTCGGCTGGGCGGCGATGTCGGGCCTGGTCGCGGCGACGCTGGCCGCCGAGGGCTTCTGCGGCCCCACGGCGGCGTTGGAGGGGGCGCACGGTTTCCTGCGCGCCTATGCGCCCGACCCGGTACCCGAAAACGCCGTGCAGGGGCTCGGCAAGAGTTTCGAGCTGATGCGCACGGCGGTGAAGCCATACCCGTCCTGCCGCTACGGCCATGCCGGCATCGACGCAGCGCTGGCACTGCGCGCCGCGCACCAGTTGCGCGCCGAGGAAATCGTCTCCGTTACCTATGGCCTGTCGCAGGCCGGCGTGAAGCTGATCGGCGAGCCGGCGGCGAAGAAGGCCGATCCGCAGAACGTGGTGGACGCCCAGTTCAGCGCGCCTTTCGTGATCGCCTGCGCGCTGGCCACCGGCGCCATGACATGGGACTCGTATCAGCTCCTGCTGCGCGACCCCACCATCGGGGCGCTCGTGCCGAAGGTGCAGTGCGTGCACGACGCCGAGATCGAGGCGCTGGGTCCGATGGCGGGCCGGATCACCATCGCCGCCCGTGGCCGCACCTTCTCGCAGGTTGTGGCGGTGCCGGCCGGCGAGCCGGAGAATTTCCCCGACATCGGCGATCTGCGCGCCAAGTTCGATGCCCTGGCGACCCCGGTGCTGGGGCCGGAGCGCGCCAGCCGGCTGGCCGATGCGGTGCTGGTGCTGGACACGCTGCCCGACATCGCCCGGCTGACCCGGCTCGGTGCGCCGGTGCTGTCGGCCCGGCTGGCCGGGTAGCCTCCCGTAGCCGTCGCTGGCGCTGTCGGTGCGTCAGAACCGCACCGACAGCGCCAGCGAGCCGAACTGGTGCAGCCCGCCGGTCTGGTGCTGGAACTCCTGCGTCTGGAACACGTGCGTGTAGGTCAGCCGCACGCCGTACGCCATCAGCGCGAACCCGGCCTGTGCCTCGGCGACCAACGGGATGACGGTGACGCTGCGGCTGTTCTGCCAGGTGTTGCCGTTCAGCGTGACGTCGTACGCCACCGCCTGGCCATCGGCGCCGGCGAACACATACCAGGCGAACGGACGGGTCGGGCGGAACGCGTCGGTGCCGGTCAGGCCCGGCAGGATGCGCGGCACGCCGTAATCGCTGTCCAGCCCCTGGCCGAGCCGCAGGGTGATACCGGTTTGCCCGTAGATGCGCAGAGTGCCGGCGGCGGCGGTGATTTCGGGCAGCGCGTCCGTTTCCAGCGCGCTGCCGCCGCCGATCGGCAGCCGCCAGGTGCGCCCCGCCGTGATCTGGATCAGCGGCTCGTCATGCAACTGGGTGTCCCAGCCATCCGTGTGTTTCTGGCCGATCATGCTGTGAAACCCGTTCTGCACCTGCTCGCCCAAAGCTGACGGCCCCACATCCCCGATCCCGAGCCCAAGCACCGTGCGCGCGTCGGTGCCGTCATGGATCAGTGACACCGTGCCCAGCAGCACCCCCGCATAGGGGCGGTCGGTCAGCGGCGGATAGGTCGTCAGCGTGTCGGACGGGTTGTAGATCTGCTGGCTGAAGTCGATGGCGATGCGCTGCCTCCCCTCGCCCCACAGCGTCTGCCCGAAATTGTCGAGGAAGGCGGGCGCGCCATCCTCGCCCGAGGTCCAGCCAAGGCGGATGCCGTTGGTGTAGTAGCGGTCCGGCAGATTCGACGTGGTGACCGAGGCGTTCTCGTCCTGCAACGTCCAGATCGAGGCCGGGTCGGGCGGCGGCAATTGCGCCCGGCTGGGCTGGGCTGCGGCCGCCAGCGCCAAACCCAGGAACGCTGTCGTCGCAATCACGCGCATGCTACTCTCCTGTTCGCCATCGAAGCATTATATCCAGCGCGGCCACATCGGAACCCGCTTTCAATTGGCGTAGCGAACAACACGATCGCGTGACTATTGCAGAGCCGGGTTCAGGCAAACCCGGCGCCGGCCCCCGCATCCGAAGGCATGCCGGCCCACCGCCGCAGCCGGAACCACGGCTCCACAGTCGGCACGGTGGTGAGCACCACCTGCGGCAGCACCGGCCGGTCATCGTCCAGCACGATCTCGAAGCGTGCCAGCAGCGTCGCCAGCAGCACCATGGCCTCGGTCTGGGCGAAGGCGGCGCCGAGGCAGATCCGCGGGCCGGCGCCGAAGGGCAGGTAATGCTGCGGGCCGGTCTGCTCCTCGCGCCCCACCCAGCGGGACGGCAGGAAGCAATCCGGGGCCTCCCAGAACTGCCGGTGCCGATGGATGATCCAGGGGCACGCCAACACGAGCGTGCCGCGGTCGATGGTGATGTCGCCCAGCCGGTCGGGTCCGCGTGCGACCCGGCTGATGAACGGCACGGTCGGGTAGAGGCGCAACGCCTCCAGAAAGGCGCGGCGCAAGGCCGGCCAGCGGGTGAGATCGGCCAGTGTCCGCGCCTGCCCGGGCGCAAAGGCGGCGAGTTCGGCGCGGATCTCCGCCTGGGCCGCCGGGTCGAAGGACAGCAGATACACGGTCCAGAACATGGCGCGGGCGGTGGTTTCGAAGCCGGCCGCCAGCAGGGTGGCGACCTGCTCACGGATTTCGTCCTCCGACAGGGCGCCGCCGCCCTCCGGATCGCGCGCATCGCGCAGCAACTGCATCACATCGCGCTGGGCGGTGCCCGGCTGCAGCGCGTCCCGCGCCGCGATCACCGCGCCGATGCCGGCGGTCCACCGGGCGGCGAATTCGACCCGGTCACGCACGAACCAGGCGAAGTCGGCTTCGCTGCGGGCCAGAATGTCCCAGATCGTGACCCGGGCGACGCCGTCGAGGAACTCCCGGACCAGCCCCGGCAGCCCGGCGGCCCCGGCGGATTCGGCGGGCACCGAGAACAGGGCGCGGCAGACCGCATCGACGGCAGCCCCCTGCAGCAGGTCGGCCAGGTTGACACGCCCGTCGGTGACGCGTGCCAGCAGGCCCGCCCCGGCCTCGGCAAAGTGCGGCAGCAGGCGGCCGATATGCTGGGGCGTGAACAGCGGCGCCAGCATCCGCCGTTGGCGGCGCCAGTCGGCCCCGTCGGACAGCACCAGCCCGTTGCGCAGCGCCGGCCGCAGCGGACGCCGGATTGTCAGCGGGCGTTCGTAGTTCGCGGCATTGCCGGTCAGGATGTGGCGGACCAGGGCGGGCTCGTTGATGATCAGCGTATCGGTGCCAAACAGCCGGCGGCGCACCACCATGTCCTCGTAGGCGGCGCGCGGCCAGGTGGCGATGATGTTGCGCCGCATCAGGCGGAACACCTGCCACGCCGGCAGCCTGTGCTCCGGCGGCACCGGTACCGGCAACGTGATCGCCGCGAGGTTCTTCTGCATCCTGTTTTCCCAAACCAGAGCGCTACAAAGGATAACGCGCCGCCGCCTCGCGATAGCCGATCCAGCGGCAGGGCGGCACCGCCCGCCGTCCCGCCACCCGCTCCAGGGCGAGCCGCACATCCGCTTCCAGTTCGGCCTTCAGGGCGGCATCCAGGAACAACTGCTCCAGCACGTCCTGCTGGGCGTGGCTGCCGCCGAGCCGGTGCATCGCCCCCAGCACCGGGCGCAACCCGGCGACGCAGGCCGCATAGGCGCCGGCGCGGTGGGCACGCACCGCCGCGCACACCGGCAGCGCCACCTCGCGCAGCACCGCGGCGGCCGCGCCGTTGCCCTGGCCCTGCGTGCGCAGCGCCGCCAGCAGGCGGTCGGCGGCCTCTGCCCGGCCGGTGGCGGCCAGCGCCATCATCCAGTGCGGCAGCGCAAACGTCGCCAGGCAATCGCCGATCCGCGCTTCCGCCTTGTCCGCCAGTTCCTCCCAACGCCTGCCCACAGCCACGCCCTGCCGCTCCAACCGGAACAGCATCGAGGCGGCATTCTGCACATCGTTGAACAGATCCGGCATCGCCAGGGTGAGCGGCGAGTCGAGGTTGCGGAAGCGCGTGTCGTAGAGCTCGAGCACCGCGTCGAACCGGCCCTGCTCCAGGTGGAACAGGGCACAGTGCCACCAGACATGGTGCACCAGGTTGTTGGCACCCTCCCAGTGCGGCGCCAGCCCGGTGAGCCAGTCGATCCCCTCGCGGCGACGGCCCTGCATTTCCATCACATGCGCGACCGCGTGCGCGGCCCAGAGATTGCCGGGGTCGAGCGTCACGGCCCGCCGCCCGACCGGCTCGGCGGCGAGCAGGTTGCCCGCTTCCTCCTCGGCGAAGCACTGGCAGGCGAGCACGGCCGGGAAACCGGGCACGGTGGCATCCCAGTGCGGCAGGATGCGGCGCACCGAGGCGAGCATGTCCTGCGGGCGACCGAGCCAGAAATTGGCGAAATGGGCGAGCCGGAAGGCCAGGATGTCACGCGGATGCTCGGTGAGAATGGCGTCCCAGATGCCGGCGGCGCGGTCCAGCAGGCCGGCGACCCAGGCGGCCAGGGCGGCGATATGGGCCCGTTCCCGCGGCGTGGTGCCGGCGGCGCTGGCGCTGGCGCGGTCCAGGGCCGCGGCGGCGGCGGGCACAAAGCGGGCGTCATAGGCCAGCATGGCGCCGATGCCGGCCAGACAATGGCCGAGCGCGAAGTCGGGATCGGCCTGCAGCACGGCCTTGACCGCGCGGGGCAGACCGGTGTGGAAGTTGAGGTAGATCGCGACGGCGGCGTCGAAAGCGGTCGCGGCGTCATCGTGGGTGGTGGAAAGTTGCAGGCCTTGTGCATCGGTGCGCATGCGCCGTCTCCCCTGGCCCGCCGCCACTATGGCACGGGGCATGTCGATGCGAAGAATGACTCGTCGGTAGCAATAATGTTACGGGGTCCAGGGGCCTGAGGCCCCTGGTGGGGGTCCAGGGGGCAAAGCCTCCTGGTGGGGTCCGGGGCAGCGCCCCGGCAGCCTTCCCAACCGCCCCCCGAAGGTCCATATAGCTAGAACAGTTCAAGAACAGAATCGCCCCCTCCGCAAGGAACCCTTCCAGGATGGCCGGCTCAATCCACGTGCGCGGCGCGCGCGAGCACAACCTCAAGAACGTGGATGTCGAAATCCCGCGTGACAGCCTGACGGTGATCACCGGCCTGTCCGGCTCCGGCAAGTCCAGCCTGGCGTTCGACACGATCTACGCCGAGGGGCAGCGCCGCTATGTCGAATCGCTATCGGCCTATGCCCGCCAGTTCCTCGAGCTGATGGGCAAGCCGGACGTGGATTCCATCGAGGGCCTGTCGCCGGCCATTTCGATCGAGCAGAAAACCACCAGCCGCAACCCGCGCTCCACCGTCGGCACGGTGACGGAAATCCATGATTACATGCGCCTGCTATGGGCGCGGGTGGGCGTGCCCTACTCGCCCGCCACCGGGCTGCCGATCGAGGCGCAGACGGTCAGCCAGATGGTGGACCGGGTGATGGCGATGCAGCCCGGCACGCGGCTGCTGCTGCTGGCGCCGGTGGTGCGCGACCGCAAGGGCGAATACCGCAAGGAAC
>CAIXDS010000220.1 GCA_903918195.1 uncultured Acetobacteraceae bacterium
CGATTGCTGGCTGGTGGCCAGCATCGAGGACTACGACCTGGAGTCCGGCCTCGCCCGCATGGGGCCGATCTTCCGCGAACGGGTGATCGCCCCGCCTTCCGCGCCGCTGATCGCAACCGCGGCCGATGCCCTCGCCGTCACCCTCAACGAGACCGGCCGCGTGGACATCGACCACCTAGCCGAGCTGCTGGATCGCGACCCGGAGACTGCGCTGGCGCAACTCGGCACCGCCGTGTTCCTCAACCCGCGCACGGAGGCATGGGAGACGGACGACGCCTACCTGTCGGGGTCGGTCCGCACCAAGCTCGCGGACGCCGAGGCAGCGGCCGAACGCGATCCGCTGTATGCCCGCAACGTGGCGGCGCTACGGTTGGTGCAGCCCGAAGACCTTCAGCCCTCGGACATTACTGCCCGACTCGGCGCGCCGTGGATTCCCGTCACCGACATCGAGGCGTTCATCGCCGACGTGATGGGCGCCGCGGCGCGGGTGCGCCACACCGTCGAGATCGCCTCCTGGTCGGTGGATGTCACGCCGTTCATCGGCACCGCCGCCGGCACCTCCGAATGGGGCACTTCGCGGCGCAACGCCGGCTGGCTGCTGCACGACGCGCTGAACAGCGCCACCCCGCAGATCTTCGACACCGTCATCGAGGACGGGGTGGAGAAGCGCGTGCTCAACAGCGAGGCGACCGAGGCTGCCAAGGAAAAGCTGGCCAAGATCAAGGACGCCTTCACCTCCTGGGTCTGGACCGACCCGGACCGCACCGACCGGCTGGCGCGCGTCTACAACACGCACTTCAACAATCTGGTGCCGCGCCGGTTCGACGGCCGGCATCTGACCCTGCCCGGTGCCAGCAGCATCATCCGCCTTTACGACCACCAGAAGCGGGTGATCTGGCGCATTGTCGCGTCCGGCTCGACCTACATCGCCCACGCGGTCGGCGCCGGGAAATCCTACGCCATCGCCGGCGCCATCATGGAGCAGAAGCGGCTCGGCCTGATCAGCAAGGCCCTGCTGGTCGTGCCAGGCCACTGCCTGGCGCAGGTATCCCGGGAATTCCTGCAGCTCTACCCCACCGCCCGCATCCTGGTTGCCGACGAGACGAACTTCGTGAAGGAGAAGCGCTCCCGGTTCCTCGCCCGCGCGGCAACGGCCAATTGGGACGCCGTCATCATTACCCATGCGGCCTTCCGCTTCATCCCGGTGCCGACTGCTTTTGAGCGGGCGATGATCGAGGAGCAAATCGCCGCCTGCGTCGGCATCGCGCTGCGCGTCGATTCCGACGACCGCATCACCCGCAAGCGCCTGGAAGCCATGAAGGAGAAACTGGCCGAGAAGCTGGCGGCGATGAAGGGAAGGCGCGACGACATGGTGACGCTGGAAGAGATAGGAATCGACCAGATCATCGTCGATGAGGCCCAGGAATTCCGGAAACTCAGCTTCGCCACCAACCAGGTGAACCTGAAGGGCGTTGATCCGGACGGCTCGCAGCGGGCGTGGGATTTGTTCGTGAAGGCGCGCTACCTTGATCGCAAGCGCCCCGGCCGCGCGCTGATTCAGGCCTCGGGCACACCGATTACCAACACCTTGGGCGAGATGTACACATTATTACGGTTCCAGGCACCGGAAGCGCTGCGGGAACGTGGGGTGCATGAGTTCGACGCCTGGGCGTCGGCTTTCGGCGACACTACCACCGAACTGGAGCTGCAGCCCAGCGGAACCTACAAGCCGGTGACGCGCTTCGCCGCCTTTATCAACGTCGCCGACCTGATGATGATGTTCCGCTCGATCGCCGACGTGGTGCAGAAGGCTGACCTGCGCGGCCATCTGACGCTGCCCCGCATCCGCGGCGGCCAGCGCGAGCTGATCACGGCGGAGGCAAGCCCGGCCTTCAAGGACCACCAGCGCCACCTCGCGGGCCGGATCGCGGCAATCGAATCCCGCACCGGCCGGGTGCAGAAGGGCGGCGACATCCTGCTGGCGGTGATAACCGACGGAAGGCACGCCGCCATCGACATGCGGCTGGTCTGGCCTGCCAGCGGTGACGAGCCGGCGAACAAGCTCAACAAGCTGATCGACAACGTGCACCGCATCTGGACCGACACGGCGGCGCAGAGCTACACGCGGCCGGACGGCACGCCGTATCCGATCCCGGGCGGCGGGCAGATGATCTTCTCCGACCTCGGCACGATCAATGTCGAGGCGACGCGTGGCTTCTCCGCCTATCGCTGGATCAGGCAGCAACTCATTGCCCGGGGCGTTCCCGCCGGCGAGATCGCGTTCATGCAGGACTACACCCGTTCGGCTGATAAACAGAGGCTGTTCGTCGATTTCCGGGCCGGACGCGTGCGGGTGCTGATTGGCTCGTCGGAGACCATGGGCACCGGCGTCAACGTGCAGCAGCGGCTGAAAGCCCTGCACCATCTGGACGTGCCGTGGCTGCCGAGCCAGATCGAGCAGCGCGAAGGCCGCATCGAGCGGCAGGGCAACCAGCACGACGAGATCGACATCTGCGCCTACGCCACCCTCGGCTCGATGGACGCCACGATGTGGCAGAACAACGAGCGCAAGGCGCGCTTCATCGAAGCGGCGCTGTCCGGCGACCGCGCCATCCGCCGGCTGGAGGATGTCGGCAGCCAGGCCAACCAGTTCGCCATGGCCAAGGCGATCGCGTCGGGTGACAGCCGGCTGATGCAAAAGGCCGGGCTCGAA
>CAIXDS010000221.1 GCA_903918195.1 uncultured Acetobacteraceae bacterium
CAGACCGCGGAGTTCAAGGACCTGGTGAAGGCCGGCATCATCGACCCGACCAAGGTCGTCCGCACGGCGCTCCAGGATGCGGCTTCCGTCGCCGGCCTGCTGGTGACCACCGAGGCCATGATCGCCGAGCGGCCGGAAAAGAAGGCCCCCGCCGGCGGCCCACCGGGCGGCGGCATGGGCGGCATGGGCGACATGGACTTCTGAGCCGGACGTCAGCCCTAAGGCGGGCGACAGCCGCAAGGCAAGGGGCGGAGCCGGGAAACCGGCTCCGCCCTACGTCATTGTAACCTTGCGGATGCGGAAATTCCGGCCAGAATCCTTCCCTTTTGCCCTGGCCTGGTCCAGACTTTAGATGGCCCATTATCGCCACCCTGTCATGCTGGGCGATTGACTTTGTGGCCTTCTTCTGGTCATGTTGTGGCCGCAATCGCATTTTGGCTAGGCTTGCTGCGCCTCCGACCCATCGGGTGCCTTCAAGACGTCCAAAGGCCCGGTTGTCCGCGTCGCACGCTGTTGTGCGGCGCTTGCAGCGGAGTACGACGCAGCTATGGCTATCGGCACTGTCAAGTGGTTCAATACCACGAAGGGCTACGGTTTCATCATGCCTCAAGATGGCGGCAAGGACGTGTTCGTGCACATCACGGCCGTCCAGGCAGCCGGCCTCCGTGGCCTCAACGAGGGCCAGAAGGTCAGCTACGACGTCGCCATGGAGCGCGGCAAGGCCGCCGCCACCAACCTCAAGCTCGCCTGATCTCACCCAGGGTCTGGAACGGCACGGGAGCCACGAAGGTGGCTCCCGTGGCGGCTTTTTGACCTGACACGCTTTGTGACCCGTCGCCAGGCGTTTCCTTTCGGCCTTGCTACGGCTTGCCGTGCGACGATCGCTACACCTGCTGGTGTCGTGCCCGCGCTGCGCGCTCGATCGCGGCCGTGACCAGCGGGTCCAGATGCAATTCGTTGCGGATGAACTCCAGCATCCGCAGACAGTCCTGCTGCGCGAACCGGTCCGCCGCCGCTACGTCGCAGGCCAGCGCATAGGCCGTCTCACGCAGCCGCGGCTCAAGCGCGCCGCGGATCAGTTTGGCCGCATGCGCCAATCCCTCCTCCTCGTCCAGCAGCCCGACCACGGCATCGGTGGCCGTCCGCAGCCGCTCGGCGGAGAAGTCGCGGAACACCGGCAAGGTCTGCACCAGGCCGGACATCACCCCGATCTCGCGATCGGTGATGCCGCCGCCGGTGGCGGCCACCAGCACCATGGTACACACCAGCGCTTCCTGGGCGTCGAGTCCGGTTCGGGCGAGCATCGGCGAGTCCTTATTTTTGCACCGCGACCCTGCCCGCGCGGCCCGGCCAGATCAAGCGGCGCCGCGATGACCTTTACGTAAGGCGCAAGGAAGCCAGGCTTCCGGCTAAGGCGTCGCCCGCGCCAGCTTCGGCAACAGCGGCAGCAGGATCGACAGGTCGCGTTCCGCCTTGCAGACCAGGTACTGGATGGCACGCATGCCGCTGCAATCCGCGCCATCTCCCAGCGGCATCCCGTCCGCGCCGAGCGGAAGGGCGGCCAGGCCGAGATCGGCGTACACGTCCAGATAGCCGCGTCCCGCCCGCCAGATCGCGGGGTCGAGCCCTTCCTGACGCGCCAGATCGCGCAGCCGCCAGATCGCCGAGACCCGGTCGCTTTCGGCACCGACCGGATCGCCGAGGCCCAGCATGACGCGGCCGGTGCGGCGGAACGCAATGCCGGCGCGGTCGGCCTCGCCCCAGACGATGCCATCCGCCGCGGCCGGCGGCGGGACGCCGAGTGCCCCATAGCGCAGCCGCGCCTCCTCGCCCCACGGCAGGTAACTCACCCGGGTGGGTCGCAGCAGGCGCCACAACGCCAGCAGCGCGAGCACCACCGTGAACGCCACGCTGGCGCGCAGCGAGTTCGGGACAGCCGGCGAGAGCACCACCTCCCACCAGGAATTGTCCGACAGCCAGCGCACATGCCGCTCGAAGGCGGCCAGCGCCAGGATGCAGCCGGCGAGCGTCAGCAACGGCCCCGCGACGGCGCCTTCCATCGGGCCGGACAGCAGCCGCGCGTGCCGATAGAAGGCGCTGCGGAATGGCGCGATCAGCACGCCGGCCAGCACCAGCACGGCCGGTATCCATATCGGCTCGCTCTGCGCCACCGTGAACGCGGCCGCCAGCAGCAGCAGGGCGATGGTGACGCCCCAGGCCAGGGTGACCCGCTGCGACATCGCCACCGCGCAGACCATCAGCGCGCCGCCGATCAGGCTCGGCACGAACTCGCCGGCCTGCGCCGCGACCTCGGCGAAGTCCGGGTCAATCCACGAGAAGTCCGGCCGATGCTCCACCACGCCCAGGCACAGCAACAGGGCGCCGCAAATGCTCACGGCGCCGGTGACCGCGGCCACCACGAAATCCGGCTCGCTCCAGCGCGCGGTCGGCACCACGCTGCGTGGCGAGGGCGGCACGTGCAGCAATGTGCGGCCGCGCAGGATGATCTCGTTGCCGGCGAACAGCCCGCCGGCCAGGAACAGCGGAATGATGTAGTAGTACAGCCGGAACACCACGACCGCGCCAAGGATCTGCGGCGGCTCCAGGTACGGCGTCAGGCCGATCAGCATGGCGGTCTCGAACACGCCGATCCCGCCCGGGATGTTGGCGGCCAGTCCGGCGGTGTAGGAGGCGACGTAGATGCCGAGGAAGCGCAGCCAGTTCAGCCCCGGCGCCGCGGGTAGCAGCGTGTAGACGATGGACGCCGTCACCGCGACGTCCACGGTGGCCAGCAGAACCTGCAGGATCGCCATCCGCCAGCCCGGCAGATCGAGTTCGTGGCCGAACATCGTCCGCCCGCGCAGCAGGCGCGAGAGGGTGATGTAGCCGGCCACGATCGCCCACAGCAGGCCCCCGATGGCGTGCATCACCCACAGCGGCAGCCACGCGCCGAAGAACGGCACCGCTTCCGGCTCGAAGAACAGCACGATGCCGCCCAGCACCATGCCCCCGAGCCCGAAAGTGAGGCTGCAGAACCCCACCACCTTGGCGATCTGCAGCGGCGTCAGCCCCCAATGGGCATACAGCCGGTACCGCACCGCCGCGCCCGACACCGCGGCGAAGCCGAGATTATGGGCCAGCGAATAGGCGCAGAACGAGGCGAAGGCGACCTTGCCGTAACTCACCGACCGGCCGGCATAGTAGGTGCCGAGCCGGTCGTAGAAAGTCAGGATGCCGTACGACAGCAGGTTCCACAGAAAGGCGATCGCCAGCGTGCGGCTGGGGATGGCCTCCAGCGCGCGCGCGATGTCCTCGATCTTGAGGTTGCGGAATTCCGTCTGCACCACGTAGATGGCGCCGCCGAGCAGCAGCAGGCCCAGCAGCGCCGGCAGGTGCCGCAGCAAGCGCTTCAGCGTCTCACCCATTCCGCGCTCCCTGCGACCTGGTGAC
>CAIXDS010000222.1 GCA_903918195.1 uncultured Acetobacteraceae bacterium
AAGCCGTCCAAGTCCAGGTCGGCGGGCAGCCGACGCAGAACTTCCTCAAACTGGTCCGCCGGAAGAGATGCTGTGCTCTGCATCCGCCCCCAGAATCGTACCCCGTCGCGTCGGGTCAAGCGGTAATTTAACGCCTATGGGCCCCCCCCCCTGCACCCCGATTCTATTCTGGCTCATCGTCCATCTCGGCGGGCGGTGAGAAATCGCCGCTTTCGCCGTAGTTCATGCCGAGCGTGCCGGTGACGATCTGCGCTACCGCCCCTTCCAGCCGCAGCAGGTCCCAACAGGTGATCCAGCTTTTGATGTACTGCCGCATTGTCCCGGCCGCGGTGCGGGTGGCGAGCGGTGCCGGCGGGGCGGGCCAGTTATAGGCGCCGGAGTACAACTCCCGCAGCCGGTCGTGGCAGGCGACCAGATCGGCATCGCGCGGTGGCAGCAGGCGTTTGGGCGCATTGGAGATGTGGCGGATGCCGGCCAGCGCCAGCGCGGCCTGGGCCGGGCGCCCCTTCAGGCGCAGCCGGTCCGGCAGCTTCTGGGCATCGCCGCGCGCCTCGATCACGGCGGCGCGGAAATCGTCGGTGATGGCATACACCGACACCAGCCCGGGAATGCGTACCGTCGCATCCAGCCCCAGCCAGCGCGCCATCTCGGCATAGGCCAGTGCCCGTTGCAGCGGGGTGTAGCGGCCGATCAGCTCCACCTCGTCCAGCAGCAGGCACCAGCCGGCGAAGCCGGCAAGGCGGAACAGCAGCGGCGCGAAGCGGGCCTGCTGGCGCGCCATTTCCGCCGCCGGCACGGCGCGCAGGTTGAACATCCGGGCCGCCCCGGCCTCCTTCAGCGCCTGCCGCAGATCGGCCTGCGCCAGCTTTCCGCCGGCCAGGAATTTCTCGAACCGGCGCACCCGCTCGGGCGGCGTCGCCGGCCGGCCGAGCAGGAACAGCAGGGCGGCGAACACCGGCGCGAAGCCGGAGTCGGGGGCGCTGACCGCCGCCTGCAGCGATGCCAGATCGGCCGGGTGGCGGCGCAGCTCGGCCAGGGACGCGGTCATCGGGTCGTCGTTGCGCTCGGGCAGGGCGGCTTCCCGCAGGGCGGCCTGGAACAGCCGGACCGGGTCGGAGAGCGGCGTTTCCTTGCTGACCACCACGCGGCTGACCACGAAGCCCTGGGCCAGCGCGACTTCCGACAAATAGCCCAGCAGATGCGACTTACCGGTGCCGAAATCGCCGGCGATGCCAAGCCCGGTGCCGGGCCGCGCGCCGTCCGCCCAGGCGCGGTGCAGGGCCGCCTCGAAGCCCTGCTCGATGTCGGTCTGTTCGGTGCCGAGCAGGCGTACCGCTTCGCGGTTCGGCACACCGGCCCGCAGGGCCTCGATGGCAATCCGCGCCGGCAGGTTCATGACGCCACCCACACCAGCGGCGCCACCGGATTCTGCCGGGCGCCCGCATGCACGTCCGGCCAGATGCGCGCCTTGAGGGCGACATACTGGTCGAGCGCCCGCTTGCCCTCGCCGGCGGTCAGCGCCGGGTCGGCCAGCACCAGGAGAAAAAACCCGGGCAGCCGGTCGATGTCGTCAATCAGTTCGCGCAACACCTCATAGGCATCCATCACGGCGGCGGGGGAATAGCGGATTTCGCCATCGGTGACCGGGCCGGTGCGCATGACCTGCTGCAGGTCGAGCGTTACCAACAGGCCGGCGGCGCCGGCGCTGCGCACCCAGTGGCACACCGAGGACAACACGGCGCGGGCATTGTGCCGGTTGATGCGCGAGAAAATCTGCACGTCGCGCAAGGCACCGATGGCGCCCAGTTCGCCGCGCAGCCACTGCATGACCGGTTCCGCCGCGCCGGACTCCGAGCCCAGGCGGTCGAGGCAGAGGCGCATCAGCGCGCTGCGGAAATCCTGTGCCAGCGCCGCATCGTCCCAGATATCCTCGCTGAGCCACTGGTCGCGGCTGCGCTCCAGCAGCGACAGCGCGATGCCGTGGGCTTCGGCCAGCCCGGCCAGCGGCACCGGCTGGCCGGGGCGCGGCCAGGCATAGCCGTGGCGGATGAACATGTCCTCGACCTGGCGCTGCACCAGACGGTCCCAGGGCAGTTGCCGGGCGATGGCGAAGAACACATCGTGCAGCAGGTGAACGCGCGTGGTGGCGGCGCTGAGATGCAGCGAAATCAGCCCATGCCGCGTCCCCGCTTCGCCCACAAAGCGGATGATGGTGGGGATGCGTTCGGGCGAGGCGATGGCGAACTTTACCGCCCCGCCGCCGGCCGGGATGAAACCGGCCAGATATTCCTGTGCGAGGATGCCCAGCCACTCAGCGAGCGGCAGGTCCTGGCCGGTCGCTGGCTGCATGGCTCGGCTCCGGACTGAAGCGGATGGCGAAATACTCGTGCTGGCCGCCCTGCTCATCGAACACGGTCACCCGCTTGGGACCTTTTGTTCCGGTGGCGGCGGACAGGGCGAAGCGATGTCCGGTGCCGGTGGTGGCATCCGGCGCGCGGTCGAGGCGGAGCAGGTCGGCGGCGAATTCCTCGACCGGGTAGTCGGCGGCGGCCACCGGCAGAACGGTCAGCAATGCGTGCAGATCGAGCAGCGGTACCAGCGGGCCGGCGGTGCCGGCGTTTGGCCGCCACGCCGGCTCGATGGCGGCAGCGAGCGGACGATAGGCGGCGAACAGGCGGTCGAGAAAGGCGCGCGCCTGGAAGCGGTCGGGACGAAGCTGGACGGCGCGCAGCAGGCCGGCCAGGAACGAAGGGCGCACCCGCCGCTCCAGCTTGCGGCCGAAACGCACGGCCTGGGCGCGCGGCTCCAGCCGCACGATCACCGGGAAGGCGCTGATTTTCCCCTCGCGCTCAACCAGATGGACGCCGCCTTCCCGCGCCTGCGCCTTCAGTTCGGCGACAAAACTGCCGTCGCGGAAGGCGGCGGCGATGTCGGGCACCGGCAGTGTAGCCGCCTCGTCAAGCGCGGTGGCGACCTCGGTGCTCAGGCGGCGCGACTGGGCCAGCGAGTCGGGCAGGGCGCCGGCGCTGCCTTCGCGGGCGGCGCGCAGACCCTTGCGGATGGCGGCGTGCAGGCCGGCGGCGCGGCGGTCGGCCTCGAGCAGGCGTTGCTCCAGCGCGGCGAAGCCGGCCTCGGTGCCGGGGGGCGAATCGGTATGGTCGGACATGCCAGAATGGCTAGCACGGCGGTCGGGACGCCGCCACATGTTGCACCTTGCGCGACGGCCGCCGGGCTCGCCTGCGCGGCAGTGAGGCGCTTCATAAAGTCGTCTTTACGGCCAGGAAGCATCCGGGTCAGCGCGCCATCACCATTTTCATCCGCCGGATCACCGCGTACAGACCAACGAAAAACGCTTCGCCGACCAGGAAATGGCCGATATTCAGCTCCTCCACCTCCGGCAAGGCCGCGACCGGCGGGGTATTCTTGAAGGTCAGGCCGTGGCCGGCATGGCATTGCAGGCCGAGCGTCGTCGTCAGCGCCGCCGCCGCGCGCAGGCGGTCAAGCTCGCCCGGCACGCCCTGCGCATAGGCGCCGGTATGCAACTCCACCACCTGGGCGCCGATGGCGGCACTTGCCTCCAACTGCGCCGGGTTGGGGTCGATGAACAACGACACCCGGATGCCGGCTTCGCGCAGGGCCGCGACCACCGGCGCCAGCGACGCGCGCTGGCTGGCCACGTCCAGCCCGCCCTCGGTGGTCACCTCGGTGCGTTTTTCCGGCACCAGGCAGCAGGCGTGCGGGCGCACCTGCAGGGCGAAGCGTACCATCTCGTCGGTCGCCGCCATTTCCAGGTTCAGGGGGGCGGTGATGGCGGCGCGCACGGCGAGCACGTCGTCCTCGCGGATGTGGCGGCGGTCTTCGCGCAGATGCATGGTGATGCTGTCGGCGCCCGCCGCCAGCACCGCCCGCGCGGCGCGCATCGGGCTGGGGTCGAGCCCGCCACGGGCGTTCCGCACGGTCGCGATGTGGTCGATATTCACGCCAAGGCGGATTGGATTCATGGACGAGCCTCCGTTTGGGCGGCTAGCTCGGCCGCCAGGTCGATCGCCGCGATCAGGCTGGACGGATCAGCCCGGCCCTGCCCGGCGATGGCGAAGGCGGTGCCGTGGTCGGGCGACGTGCGCACCACCGGCAAGCCTAACGTAACGTTCACGCCATGGCGCATGTCAAGTGTTTTGAGCGGGATCAACGCCTGGTCATGGTACATACCCATTGCGACATCGTAGCCAGCCCGTGCTGGCGGGGTGAACATGCTGTCGGCGGCGAAGGGGCCGGACACGTCCAGCCCTTCGGCGCGCAATTGCGCGATGGCGGGGGCGATGATGGTGGTTTCCTCCTCGCCCATGGTGCCGTCTTCGCCGGCATGCGGGTTCAGCCCCGCCACTGCCAGCCGCGGCGCCGCGATGCCCCAGTGCGTGCGCAGCGCCGCTTCGGTGACGCGGCACACGGCGACGATGCGTTCGATCGTGATCATGTCCAGCATGCGGCGCAGCGAGGCGTGCACGGTGACCGGCACGACCCGGAGCATGGGGCTGGCCAGCATCATCACCGGCAGTGTCGCCCCGGTCAGTGCCGCCAGGAACTCGGTGTGGCCGGGATACGGGAAGCCGGCGCCATACAGGGTGGATTTGTGAATCGGGTTGGTCACCACTGCAGCGGCGATGCCGGCGAGCGCCAGCCGGGTCGCCTGTTCGATGGAGGCGATGACGGCGGCGGCGTTGGCGGGGTCGGGCGTGCCGGGGCGCGGCGTGGCGGCGAGGGGCACGGGCAGCACGGGCAGCGCGTCGCGGAACACCGCGCCGGCGGCGTCGAGCGCGTTCACCACCCGGATGGGCACGTCGAGGCCGAGTGTGTGCGCGAGCGCTTCCAGGCGGGCGGGATCATCCAGCGCGACAAAGGTGCGGCCGTGGCGGCGTGCGAGCCAGGCGCGCAGCGTCAGCTCCCCCCCAATGCCGGCCGGATCGCCCATAGTAACGGCCAGCGGCGGCAGTCTTTCAGAATGGGGTCCAGGGGTCCACTGACCCCTGGCGGGTCCAGGGCAGAGCCCTGGCCTTCCTTCCCTCATATATGAATAGCCCGCCCGTCCACCGCCAAAGCCGCCTCCTTCACCGCTTCGTTCAGACTGGGATGAGCGTGGCAGATGCGCGCCACGTCTTCGGATGAGGCCCCGAACTCGATGGCGGTGACGATTTCCGCGATCAGGGTGCCGGCATCGGGGCCGATGATATGGCAGCCGAGAATCCGGTCGGTGGCGCGATCGGCGAGGATTTTCACGAATCCGTCGGTGCTGCCCATGGCGCGGGCGCGGCCGTTGGCGGTGAAGGGAAACTTGCCGACCCGGTAGTCGATGCCGGCGGCCTTGAGTTGTTCCTCGGTGCGGCCGACGCCGGCCACTTCGGGCCATGTGTAGACCACGGCGGGGATGGCGCCGTAGTTCACGTGCCCCACTTTGCCGGCCAGTTGTTCGGCCAGGGCCACGCCTTCGTCCTCGGCCTTGTGCGCCAGCATCGCCCCGGCGATGACGTCGCCGATGGCGTAGATACCGGGCACGTTGGTGGCGAAATGACCGTCGGTCTTCACCCGGCCGCGGTCGTCGAGCGCGACGCCGGCTTCGGTCAGGCCAAGTCCTTCGGTGTAGGCGCGCCGGCCGATTGCCAGCAGCACCACATCGGCCTTGATGTCTTCGGCCGGCCCGCCCTTCGCGGGTTCGACCGTCAGGGTGACGCCGTCATTGGTCACGCGGGCGCCGGTGACTTTGGCGGAAAGACGAAATTTCAGCCCTTGCTTGGCCAGAATGCGCTCGAACTGTTTGGCGATTTCGCCGTCATTGCCGGGGATCAGCCGGTCGAGGAACTCGATGACGGTCACCTGGGCGCCGAGCCGGCGCCAGACGCTGCCGAGTTCCAGCCCGATCACGCCGCCGCCGATCACCACCAGATGGCCGGGCACATGGTCGAGTTCCAGCGCGCCGGTGGAGGTGACGATGCGTTTTTCGTCCACCTCGACGCCCGGAAGCGGCATGCTGTCGCTGCCGGTGGCGATGACGATGTGCTTGGCGGCGTAGTCTTTGCCGTCAACCGCCACATGGCCGGGTCCGGCGATGCGGCCATGCCCCTTCAGCCAGGTGATCTTGTTCTTCTTGAACAGGAACTCGACGCCGCGGACGTTGGCGTCCACCACTTCGGCCTTGCGCGCCTGCATGCGGGCGAGGTCGAGTTTCACCCCCTCCACCAGAATGCCGTGATCGGCGAAGGCGTGGGTGACCTCGGCGTAATTCTCGCTCGACTGCAGCAGCGCCTTGCTGGGGATGCAGCCGATGTTGAGGCAGGTGCCGCCGAGGGTGGGGCGTTTCTCCACGCACGCCACTTTCAGGCCAAGCTGGGCGGCCCGGATGGCACAGACATAGCCGCCCGGCCCCGAACCGATGACGATGACGTCGAACGACTCCGGCATGGCGTTACAGGTCCAGCAGCAGGCGACGGGGGTCTTCGACGCCTTCCTTCACCCGCACCAGGAACGACACCGCCTCCTTCCCGTCCACGATGCGGTGATCGTAGGACAAAGCGAGGTACATCATCGGCCGGATTTCTACCTTGCCGCCGACCGCGATCGGCCGTTCCTGGATTTTGTGCATGCCCAGGATGCCGGATTGCGGCGGGTTGAGGATCGGGGTGGACATCAGGCTGCCATAGACGCCGCCATTGGTGATGCTGAAGGTGCCGCCGGACAGCTCCTCCAGCTTGAGCTGGCCGTCGCGGGCGCGGCGGCCGAAATCGGAGATGGATTTTTCCACCTGGGCGAAGCTCATCCGGTCCACGTTGCGGATCACCGGCACGACAAGCCCGCTCGCCCCGCCGACGGCAATGCCCATGTGGACAAAATGCTTATAGACGATCTCGTCGCCGTCGATCTCGGCGTTCACCGCCGGGAACTCCGTCAGCGCGACCACGCAGGCGCGCACGAAGAAGCTCATGAAGCCCAGCCGCACGCCAGCGTGCTTCTTCTCGAAGGCGTCCTTGTATTCGGCGCGCAGGGCCAGCACCGCGCTCATGTCCACCTCGTTGAAGGTGGTGAGCATGGCGGCGTTGTTCTGCGCCTCCTTCAGCCGGGCCGCGATGGTGCGGCGCAGGCGGGTCATCTTCACCCGCTCCTCGCCCTCGGTGGCCGGGCGCGGCGCGTGAGGGGCGGGCGCCGCGGGGGGAGGGGCGGCCGGGCGGCTGAGGAAGGCGAGCACGTCGCCCTTGGTGATGCGCCCGTCCTTGCCGGTGCCTTCGCCGAGCTGGGTGGGAGCGACACCGGATTCCGCCATCAGCCGCGCGGCGGCGGGCAGTGGAAGGTGCGAACTGCCCGGCTGGGCCGGGCGCTCGGCCGGCGGCATGGCCGGGCGGGCGACCGGGCCGGTGGGCGAGGGCGGCGGGTTGATGCCGGCCGAGGGATTGGCGGAGGGGCGCGCGACCTCGACCGGTTTCGGTGACATCGGCCGGGCCGGTGTCAGCACCGCGACCCCGTCAACCATCACGCCGAGCACGGCGCCGACGGCGACCTCGGCGCCTTCGTCGGCGGTGATTTCCGACAACGTGCCGGCGGACGGTGCGTTCACCTCCACCGTCACCTTGTCGGTTTCCAGCTCGACCAGCGGCTCATCGGCCGCGATCGCCTCGCCGGCCCGCTTGAGCCAGCGCGCGACGGTCGCCGAGGTGACGCTTTCGCCCAGGGTGGGCACCTTGATCTCGGTCGCCATGGCGGCAGGTCCTGTCCGGTCGTGAGGTAGGGTCAGTCGAGTGTCAGCGCGGCGGTGACCAGCGCGGCCTGCTCGACGGCATGGATCTTGGCCAGACCGGTGGCCGGGCTGGCGGCGGCGCGGCGGCCGATATAGCGCGGCCGCTTCGCCGCGCCGTCCAGCTTTACCAGCACTTTCTCGATGCGCCGGTCGGCGAACTGCCAGGCGCCCATATTTTCCGGTTCTTCCTGGCACCACACGATTTCGGCGTTGCGGTACGGCGCCAGCGCTTTCGGCAGCGACACTTTCGGGAATGGATAGAGCTGCTCCAGCCGCACCAGGGCGACATTGTCGATGCCCTGCTCGCGCCGCTGTGCCAGCAGGTCGTAATAGACTTTGCCGCTGCACAGCACGACCCGCCTGACCTCCTCCGCCGGGGCGATGGCGTCGGTTTCGCCGATGACGGTGCGGAACCGTGAGCCAGGCCCCATGTCGGCCAGCGGCGAGACGCATAGCCGGTGGCGCAGCAGGCTTTTCGGCGTCATCAGCACCAGCGGCTTGCGGAAGTTCCGTTTCAGTTGCCGGCGCAGCGCGTGGAAGTAATTGGCCGGGGTGGTGAGGTTGCCCACCACCATGTTGCGCTCGGCGCAAAGCTGCAGGTAGCGCTCCAGCCGGGCCGAGGAATGCTCCGGCCCCTGGCCCTCATGGCCGTGCGGCAGCAGCATCACCAGCCCCGACATGCGCAGCCATTTGGTTTCGCCGCCGGCGATGAACTGGTCGATCATGGCCTGCGCGCCATTGGCGAAATCGCCGAACTGCGCCTCCCACAGCACCAGCGAACGCGGGTCGGCCAGCGAATAGCCGTACTCGAACCCAAGCACGCCCGCTTCCGAGAGCAGCGAGTTGTAGATTTCGATCTTGGCCTGGGCGGGGGTGATGTTGTTGAGCGGCACGTATTCGTTCTGGGTGGTCTGGTCCACCAGCACCGCATGGCGCTGGCTGAAGGTGCCGCGCTGGCAGTCCTCGCCGGAGAGCCGCACCCGCTGGCCTTCCAGCAACAGCGTGCCGAAGGCCAGCGCCTCGCCAGTGGCCCAGTCGATGCCCTGGCCGCTCTCGATCATGACGCGCTTGGCTTCGAGCTGGCGGGCGATCTTGGGGTTGACGTCGAAATCCTCGGGCACGCGGGCCAGCGCCAGGCCGACCTGGCGCAGCGCGTCCGGCGCGGCCGCGGTGTCGCCCTCGGCCCATTCGGCCGTCGGGTCGGGCGGCGACAGGCCGGCCCAGCTGCCTTCCAGCCAGTCCGCCTTGTTCGGCTTGAAGCCCTGCGCCGCCTGGTAGGCGTCTTCCAGCCGGGCGGTGAAGCCGTCCCACAGCGCCTTGACGGCATCCGCGGTCACCACGCCCTCGGCCACCAGCTGCTCGGCATACAGCGCCCGCGTGGTCTTGCGCTCCCGGATGGCGCGGTACATCACCGGCTGGGTGAAGGCCGGCTCGTCGGCCTCGTTATGGCCGTGCCGCCGGTAGCAGACGATGTCGAGCACGATGTCGCAGCCGAAGGTCATGCGGAACTCGGCGGCGATCTCGGCGCACCACACCACCGCCTCGGGGTTGTCGCCGTTGACGTGCAGGATCGGCGCCTGGATCGATTTGGCGACGTCGGTGCAGTACAGGCCGGAATAGGCGTGCGCCGGCACGGTGGTGAAGCCGATCTGGTTGTTGACCACCACATGCACCGTGCCGCCTGTGCGGTAGCCGATCAGCTGGCTCATCGCCAGGGTCTCGTACACCAGGCCCTGGCCGGCGAAGGCGGCGTCGCCGTGCATCAGGATGCCCATGACCGAATGCCGCCCGCGGGTGTCGCCGGCCGCGTCCTGGCGGGCGCGCACCTTGCCGACCACGACCGGGTCCACCGCCTCCAGATGCGACGGGTTGGGCTGCAGCGAGATGTGCACCATGCGCCCGGCGATCTCCACGTCGGTGGAGGTGCCGAGATGATATTTCACGTCGCCCGAGCCCTGCACGTCGTCGGGTTTGAAGCTGGTGCCGGCGAACTCGCTGAACAGCGCCGCGTAGGGCTTCTTGACTACGTTCACCAGCGTGTTCAGCCGGCCACGATGCGGCATGCCGATGGCGATTTCGTTCACGCCGTTGCGGGCGCCGACCTCGATGATGGCGTGCAGCGCCGGGATGGTGACCTCGGCCCCCTCCAGCCCGAACCGCTTGGTTCCCACGTAGCGCTTCTGGCAGAACGCCTCGAGTCCCTCGGCCTCGGTCAGGTCGTCCAGGATGTGATGTTTGCCCTCGGCGTCGAAATGGGTGCGCCAGGGTGCGCCTTCCACCCGGCGCTGAATCCACGCCTTCTGGTCGGGATCCTGGATGTGCATGAACTCGACGCCGACCGGGCCGCAATAGGTCTCGCGCAGCACCTGCAGAATCTGCCGCGGGGTGGCGACCTCCAGGCCCAGAACGTTGTCGATGAAGATCGGCCGGTCCAGATCGGCGGCGGTGAAGCCGTAGGTGGCCGGGTCGAGTTCCGGATGCGGGGCGGGAACCTGCAGGCCGAGCGGGTCGAGCTTCGCTTCCAGATGGCCGCGCACCCGGTAGGTGCGGATCATCATCAGGGCGCGGATGCTGTCCTTGGTGGCGGCGCGCACCTGCTCGGCGCTGCCCCGCTCGGTAGCGGCCGACGGGACCGGACGGGCGTCCTTCGCGGCGGCGCCCTTGGCCGCCGGTTTCGCCGGCTCCGGCTCGCCGAACTGCCATTTCCGCGGCGCCCAGGAGGCGCCGGAATTATCCTCCAGGATGGCCCGGCTTTCGTCGTTCAGGGCGGCGAACAGCTCGGCGAAGCCCGGATCGATCGCGCCCGGGTCGGCCACCCAGCGCGCGTACAGATCGGCGATGAAGGCGGCGTTGGCGCCGTTGAAGGCGGTGGCGAGTAAGTCGACGCCGGCCATTTTGTTCCCCCTCGGTTCGTCGGCTCCCGCCGCCTGCACGGGCGGCGGGAGCGTCGCCTTCAGCCCCGCAGCGCCTTGAGCATCGTGCTGCCCAGCGCCGCCGGGCTGTCGGCCACGTGGATGCCGGCCAGCCGCAACGCCTCGAACTTCGCCGCCGCGGTGTCGCGTCCGCCGCTGATCACCGCGCCGGCATGGCCCATGCGCCGGCCCGCGGGGGCGGTCGCGCCGGCGATGAAGCCCACGGTCGGCTTTTTGACCTTGTTGGCGGCGATGAACTCGGCCGCGTCGATCTCGCTCGCCCCGCCGATTTCGCCGATCATGATGATGGCTTCGGTCTCGGCATCGGCCAGGAACAGTTCCAGCACCTCGATGAAGTCGGTGCCTTTCACCGGATCGCCGCCGATGCCCACGCAGGTGGACTGGCCGAGCCCGGCGGCGGTGGTCTGCGCCACCGCTTCATAGGTCAGCGTGCCGGAGCGCGAGACGATGCCAACCTTGCCGCGGCGATGGATGTGGCCGGGCATGATGCCGATTTTGCACGCATCGGGGGTGATCACGCCCGGGCAGTTCGGCCCGATCAGGCGCGACCGCGAGCCATCCAGCGCGCGCCTGACCCGCACCATGTCGAGCACCGGAATGCCCTCGGTGATGCACACGATCAGCCGCACCCCGGCATCAATCGCCTCCAGGATGGCGTCCGCCGCGAAGGGCGGCGGCACGTAGATGCCGGAGGCATCGGCGCCGGTCTTGGCCACCGCCTCGGCCACCGTGTCGAACACCGGCAGGTCGATATGGGTGCTGCCGCCCTTGCCGGGGGTGACGCCGCCGACGATTTTGGTGCCGTAGGCGATCGCCTGCTCTGAATGGAAGGTGCCCTGCGCCCCGGTGAAGCCTTGGGTGATGACGCGCGTGCGCGCGTCGACGAGAATGGCCATCAGGCGGCCTCCTGCACGGCCTTGACCACCTTCTCGGCGGCGTCGGCCAGATTGTCCGCCGAAATGATCGGCAGGCCGGAGCGGGCCATGATCTCCTTGCCCAGCGCGACGTTGGTGCCTTCCAGCCGCACCACCAGCGGCACGTTCAGGCTGACCTCGCGCGCCGCCGCCACCACCCCCTCGGCGATCACGTCGCAGCGCATGATGCCGCCGAAGATGTTGACGAGAATGCCTTCCACGTTCGGGTCCGACAGGATGATCTTGAACGCCGCGGTCACCCGTTCCTTGGTGGCCCCGCCGCCGACATCGAGGAAATTGGCCGGCGACGCGCCGTACAGCTTGATGATGTCCATGGTGGCCATCGCCAGCCCGGCGCCGTTCACCATGCAGCCGATGGTGCCGTCCAGCGCCACGTAGTTCAGGCTGTGCTTGGCCGCCTCCAGCTCTTTCGGGTCCTCCTCGGACTCGTCGCGCAGCTTCTCAATCTCGGGATGGCGGAACAGGGCGTTGTCGTCGAAGCTCACCTTGGCATCCAGCGCCACCACCTCGCCCGCACCGGTCACCACCAAAGGGTTGATCTCGATGATGGCGGCGTCCAGCGCGATGAAGGCCTGGTACATGCCGGTGACGAATTTGGAAAACGCCGCGATCTGCTTGCCCTGCAGCCCGAGCCCGAAACCCAGCTTGCGGGCGTGGAAGGCGGAAATGCCGGAAGCCGGGTCGATCGCCGCGCGCAGGATTTTTTCGGGATGGTGGGTGGCCACCTCCTCGATCTCCATGCCGCCCTCGGTCGAGGCGACGATGGTGACGCGCGCCGTGTCGCGGTCGATCAGCAGGGACAGATAGAGTTCGCGAGCAATGTCGCTGCCGGCCTCGACATAGACGCGGCGGACACGCCGGCCGGCCGGGCCGGTCTGTTTGGTGACCAGGGTATGGCCGATCATCGCCTCGGCCGCCGCGCGTACGTCCTCGGGCGACTTCGCCAGCCGGACGCCGCCTTTTCCGTTCGGGTCCTCGGCGAAGCGGCCGGCGCCGCGGCCGCCGGCATGGATCTGCGACTTCACCACATACACAGGCCCGGGCAGCTTGCGTGCCGCCGCCTCGGCCTCCTCGGGCGTCCAGGCGATATGGCCCTCCAGCACCGCCACGCCGTACTGCCGGAGCAGTTCCTTGGCCTGGTATTCGTGGATGTTCATCGGTTCAGACGCCCAGTTTCTTGAACGCTTCGATCAGGTCGCGCACCGCCGCGCAGGATTTGTCGAACGCCGCCTGCTCCGCCGGGGTGAACTTTACCTCGACGATCCGTTCCACCCCGTCGGCGCCGATCACCACCGGCACGCCGACATAGAAGCCGCTCTGGCCGTACTCGCCGTTCAGCAGCACCGCGCTGGGCAGCACCCGCTTCTTGTCTTTCAGGTAGCTCTCCGCCATGGCGATGGCGCTGGCCGCCGGGGCATAGAAGGCGCTGCCCTTTTCCAGCAGCTTGACGATCTCGCCGCCGCCATTGGCGGTGCGCTGCACGATGGCGTCGATGCGCTCCTGCGTGGTCCAGCCCATCGCGATCAGGTCGGGCACCGGAATGCCGGCGACGGTGGAATAGCGGATCAGCGGCACCATGGTGTCGCCATGGCCGCCCAGCACGAAGGCGGTCACGTCCTCCACCGACACGCCGAACTCCTCGGCGAGGAACAGCCGGAAGCGGGAGCTGTCGAGCACGCCCGCCATGCCGACCACCCGGTTGGCGGGCAGGCCGGACCTTTGCTGCAGCACCCACACCATCACGTCCAGCGGGTTGGTGATGCAGATCACGAAGGCGTCCGGCGCGTAGGTCTTGATGCCCTCGGCGACCTGGGCGACCACATGGGCGTTCTTGGTCAGCAGATCGTCGCGGCTCATGCCGGGCAGGCGGGGGAAGCCGGCGGTGACGATCACCACATCGGCGCCGGCGATGGCGGCGTAGTCCGAGCTGCCGACCAGCTTTGAATCGAAGCCGTCAACCGGACTGGACTGCGCGATGTCGAGCGCCTTGCCCGCGGCGACTCCGCCGAACACGTCGAACAGCACGACGTCGCCGAGTTCCTTGAGGCCGATCAGGTGGGCCAGCGTGCCGCCGATATTGCCGGCGCCGACCAGGGCGATCTTGTTGCGTGCCATTGCGGGGGAACCTTCCGAAGCGGAGGACGGGAACAGGTCGTTCCAAGTAAAATCGTTGACCGCCCGCCGGGCACCCGGGGGGTCCCGGAAGGCCAGCGTTGCTAGCCCATCATGACGGGGGGAGCAAGACGAACCCAGGGCGCCGCACAACCGCCTGCGCGATCAGGTGAGATGCGGCAGCGCCAGATATTCCTGGCTCTGCATCTCCGCCAGCCGGCTCGCCGTCCGCTCGAACATCTTCGCCCCTTCGCCGCGCTCATACAGCTGGTCCGGCCGGGCATCGGCGGAGGCCACCAGCTTGACGCGGTGGTCGTACAACGTATCGATCAACACGATGAAGCGGCGTGCCTGGTCGAAATTGGCCGGTGACAGGCGGGGGATGCCGTCCAGCACCAGGCTGTGGAAATGGGTCGCCAGCGCCAGGTAGTCGCCGGCCCCCAGAGCGGTTGCGCACAAAGTGGAAAAATCGAACCGGGCGACCCCGCCGGCGGCGATCGGCACCTCGACGGTGCGGCCCATCACCAGCAAATGCGGCTGACGCACCGGCGCATCGCCGGCGAGCTCGGCGAAGGCGGCATCCAGCGCCTGTTCGGCCCGAGCACCGGCCGGCACATACCAGGTCGGCATGCCGCGCAGGCGTTCGCGTCGGTAATCCTGGCCCGGCTCCAGCACCAGCACGTCAAGGGTTTGCTTCAGCATGGCAATGAAGGGCAGGAAGGCATCGCGGCCGGGCTGGCCCTTGAACAAATCGTCCGGCAGGGTGTTGGACGTCGCCACCACCACCACCGCGCGGTCGAACAGCGCCTGGAACAGCCGGCCCAGGATCATCGCATCGACGATGTCGTTGACCTGGAACTCGTCAAAGCACAGCAGCGCCGCCTCGGCCGCGATCGCGTCGGCCAGCGGCGGGATCGGGTCATCGGCTTTCGGGTTGGCCCGCTTCCAGGCATGCAGGCGCTTGTGCGTGTCCTGCATGAAACTGTGGAAATGGATGCGCCGCTTGCGCTTCACCATCGCGGCGGCGAAGAACAGGTCCATCAGCATCGTCTTGCCGCGGCCGACCTCGCCGACGAGGTAAAGCCCCCCATGACGGTCCTCGTTGGCCCAATCGGCCGTCTTGCGGCGCGAGAAAAGGCCCAGCAATCCGGCATTCGCCGCCGGCTTCGCTACCGGGTCGTAGCCGCGCAGTTTCACCCATAATTCCTGCAGCCGCTCCGCCGCCCGTTCCTGCGACGAGTCGCGCGTGAGGTTGCCGGCATCGCGACGGGCGCGGTAGGCCGGCAACGGTCCCTGCGCCAACAGGAACGGTTCGACGCCAGAAGCATCCATGGCAGCGCGGGATAACGACAAACCGGCCCCGTATCAATGAAGGGCGGCGCGGCTGGCCAGCCGGGCGCCAACCACCTATCTACGCGCAATCGGGCAGGCAAAGAAGGAGGACGGAATGCCATTGGCCTATGACAGACTGGCAGAAATACCGGTTGCGACCGATCCGTTCCCCCACATCCTGGTGCCCGGCTTCGTCCCCCCGGACCAGCTCGATACGGTGATCCACGATCTGCCACCGATCAGCCGGCGCGGATCGTTTCCCATCGGCTCGCTCCGCTTCGGCCCGGCTGCTGAGGCGCTGTTGCACGACCTCGCCGGTCCTGCCTTCCGCGCCGCGATCGCCGCAAAGTTCGGCCTCGACCTCAACGACGCCGCCACCATGCTCACCCTGCGCGGCCGTTCCGCCGAACGCGACGGGCGCATCCATTGCGACTCCACCGCCAAACGCGTCACCATCCTGCTGTATCTCAACCGCGCCACCGACGCCTGGAGCCGCCACGAAGGCTGCCTGCGCCTGCTGCGCGGCCCCGGCGACATCGAGACCTACGCCGTCGAAGTGCCCCCGGTGAACGGCACCCTGCTGGCATTCCCCAACGGCCCCACCACCTGGCATGGCCACAAGCCATTCGTCGGCCAACGCACCGTGGTGCAACTGAACTACATGACCAACGACCGCGCCGCCCGCACGGAACTGCGCCGGCACCGGATCTCGGCATTCCTCAAACGACTGGCTGCTGCGGCGTAAGGGAAGGAAGCAAGGCCAGGGCTCTGCCCTGGACCCGCCAAGGGCCGAGAGGCCCTTGGAACCCATTTCGTTTAGACAGTTGTTATGAGAGGGGGGTGAGGAGAGATACCGATGCATCTCCTCACCCCCCTCTCATAACAACTGTCCAAGTGATGGGGTCCAGGGGCCTCTCGGCCCTTGGCGGGGTCCAGGGGCAGAGCCCCTGGCCTTGCTTCCTTCACTCGCGCCGCAGCACCCAATCGTTGAGAAACGACGCGACCCCGGTAGCGGCGAAGTTCTGGCGCAGGTGGGTTTCGTCGTATTCGGTGCGCACCCAGTCGAGGAAGGGCAGGTGGCCTTCGCCGGTGCTGGCGTAGTGGACGAAGAAGGCGTCCAGGATGCCGGCGCGGCTGCTGCGGACATGGCCGAAGCGCCAGGAGAGTTGCCGCTGGGCCTCGGCGGCGGTGCCGCCTTCGAACAGGATGGCGAGGCCCGCGGCCAGACCGGCGCGGTCGGCGCCGGACTTGCAGTGGATCAGCGCCGGCGTCGCCATGTGGCAGTAGAGGTCGTGGAAGCGCAGGATGCGGTCGCGGTGCGGCGCGCCGCGGCTTTCGAAGGCGAGGAATTCGTGCACCAGGCCGAGCCGGCGGGCGGCGTCGAGCGAGAGCGTGTTGGAGCCGTTCGGCTTCTCGCCGCGCAGGTTGACGAGGGTGCGAATGCCATGCCGGCGCACCTGCCGGGCCAGCCGGCCCGGCAGGGGGTGGTTGGAGCGGTAGAGCCGGCCGGGGATGATTTCGGCGAAATTGTCCCAGACCACGCGGAAGACGGCGTGGTCGCGCAGAAGGCTGTCGGCCCAGGTGGAAAGGGAGGGGGCCGACGCTGCCGTCAGCCCTCGCGCTCCATGATCTGCAGCTTGATCTCGCCGATCGCCTTGGCGGGGTTCAGGCCCTTGGGACAGGCCTCGGTGCAGTTCATGATGGTGTGGCAGCGATACAGCTTAAACGGGTCCTTCAGCGCATCGAGCCGCTCACCGGTGGCCTCGTCGCGGCTGTCGGAGATCCAGCGATAGGCGGCCAGCAGCGTTGCCGGGCCGAGGTAACGGTCGCCGTTCCACCAGTAGCTCGGACAGGAGGTGGTGCAGCAGAAGCAGAGGATGCACTCCCACAGCCCGTCCAGCTTGGCGCGTTCCTCGCGGCTCTGCCGGCGCTCGCTGTCGGGTGGCGGCGGGGTGTCGGCCTTCAGCCAGGGCTGGATGCTGCGCAGTTGCGCGTAGGCCAGCGACAGGTCCGGCACCAAATCCTTCACCACCGGCATGTGTGGCAGCGGGTTGATCTTCACCGGCTTGTCGCTCGCCGCGTTGATCGGCTTGAGGCAGGAGAGCGTGTTGGTGCCGTCGATGTTCACCGCACAACTGCCGCAGATGCCCTCGCGGCAGGAGCGGCGGAAGGTCAGCGTCGGGTCCACCTCGTTCTTGATCTTGATGAGCGCGTCCAGGACCATCGGCCCGCACGTGTCGAGATCAACCTCGTAGGTGTCGATACGCGGATTGCCGCCGGCGTCCGGGTCCCAGCGGTAGATCTGGAAGTTCTTGACGTGGGTGGCGCTGGCGGGCGCCTTCCAGGTCTTGCCGATGGTGGGGCGGCTGCCCTTGGGAAGATCGAAGAAGAAGCGCTTGGTCTCGACCATCTGGTGCCGTCCTTCCGCTCAGTACACGCGCTTCTGGGGCGGGATGACCGACACTTCGTTGGTCAACGTCTGCATCCGCACCGGCCGGTAGTCCAGCCGGACGTTGCCCTTCTCGTCGCACCAGGCCAGCGTGTGCTTCATCCAGTTCGCGTCGTCGCGCTCGGGGTAGTCGTCGTGCGCCTGCGCGCCGCGGCTTTCGTGGCGGGCGTCGGCGCCGGTCATGGTGGTGATGGCGTTGGCCATCAGGTTCTGCAGCTCCAGCGCTTCCATCAGGTCGGAGTTCCAGATCAGGCTGTGGTCCGATACCGACATGTCAGCCAGCTGACCCCAGACCTTGGTCATCTTCGCAACACCCTGGTGCAGGCTCTCGGTGTTGCGGAACACCGCGGCGTGGGCCTGCATGGTGCGCTGCATTTCCAGCCGCAGAGCGGCCACCTTTGTGCCGCCCTTGGCGTGGCGGGTGCGGTCGAAGCGGTCGAGCGATGCCTCGCCGGCGCGCAGCGGCAGCGGTGCCTGCGGCGCACGGGGCTTGAGCACCACGGCGCAGCGATGCGCGGCGGCGCGGCCGAACACCACCAGGTCGAGCAGCGAGTTGCAGCCGAGCCGGTTGGCGCCGTGCACCGAGACGCAGGCCGCCTCGCCGACCGCCATCAGCCCGGGCACGATCGCGTCCGGCTTTTCCCGGGTCGGGCGCAGCACTTCGGTGCGCACGTTGGTGGGGATGCCGCCCATGTTGTAGTGCACGGTCGGCAGCACCGGGATCGGCTCCTTGGTCACCTCGACGCCGGCGAACACGCGCGCGGTTTCGCTGATGCCGGGCAGCCGCTCGTGCAGGATATCCGCGCCCAGATGCTCCAGGTGGAGCATGATGTATTCTTTGTTGGGGCCGCAGCCGCGCCCGGCATTGATCTCCAGCGTCATCGAGCGCGACACCACGTCACGCGAGGCGAGGTCCTTGGCGGTCGGGGCGTAGCGCTCCATGAAGCGCTCGCCTTCGCTGTTGGTCAGGTAGCCGCCCTCGCCGCGGGCGCCTTCGGTGATCAGGCAGCCGGCCGGATAGATACCGGTCGGGTGGAACTGCACGAATTCCATGTCCTGGCAGGGCAGGCCGGCGCGCAGTACCATGCCGCCGCCGTCGCCGGTGCAGGTATGGGCGGAGGTGCAGGACAGGAAGGCGCGGCCGTAGCCGCCGGTGGCCAGCACCACGGTCTGCGCCCGGAAGCGGTGGATGGTGCCGTCTTCGAGGTTCCAGGCGATCACGCCGCGGCAGGCACCCTCGTCGTCCATGATGAGGTCGAGGGCGAAATATTCGACGAAGAACTCGACATCGTGCTTCAGCGACTGCTGATACAGCGTGTGCAGAATGGCGTGGCCGGTCCGGTCGGCGGCGGCGCAGGCACGGCGCGCCGGCACCTTGCCATAGTCTTTCATGTGGCCGCCGAACGGGCGCTGGTAGATGAGGCCGTCCTCGGTGCGGCTGAACGGCACGCCGTAATGCTCGAGTTCATGCACCGCCGGGATGGCCTCGCGGCACATGTACTCGATGGCATCCTGGTCGCCGAGCCAGTCCGACCCTTTCACGGTATCGTACATGTGCCAGCGCCAGTCGTCCTCATCGAGGTTGCCGAGCGCGGCGCTGATGCCACCCTGCGCCGCCACCGTGTGGCTGCGGGTGGGGAACACCTTGGTGATGCAGGCGGTGGTCAGGCCGGCGGCGCCGATGCCGAAGGTGGCGCGCAGCCCGGCCCCGCCGGCGCCGACCACCACCACGTCATAGGTGTGGTCGATCACGTTGTAGGCGCCGAGCGACGGCTTGCTGATCGCGTTCATCGTGCATCCATCCGAGAGGGGCCTGTCCCGCGTTGGTTGGTCGGGTGCGGTGTCATCCGGCGATGGCGAGCTTGAGCACCGCGATGGCACCGGCCAGCGCCAGCAGCGCGCTGGCGCCTTTCACCGCAAGGATCAGCGTCAGCCGGACCGCATCGGAGTGAATATAATCTTCGGCGACGGTCTGCACGCCGAGGTGCATGTGCTCGAAAGTCGCGGCGATCAGTGCCAGCAGCAGGGTGGCGTTGACCGTGCTGCCCGCCCAGGCGCGCACGGTGGCATAGGGCGCGCCGGTCAGGTGAACCAGCGAAAACACGAACCACAGCGTCAGCGGGATCAGTGCCAGCGAGGTCAGGCGCTGTACCCACCAGTGGTGGAACCCCGCATTCGCCGATCCCAGCCCGCGGGCGCGGCCGAGATACGAGCGCATGATGTCGATCTTCAGGCCCTTGGCGTTGGTCATGGCGCGGCTTCCCCAGCGTTTACGAGAGGGCGATGAGCCAGGTGAGCAGCGTGAGCACGACAGTGGCGCCCAGGATCACGCCGCGCGAGCGTCTGACCGTGGGCAGGTCGTACATCCGGCCGGCATCCCAGATCAGGTGGCGGATACCGACGCAGAAATGGTACCAAAGGGCCGCCGTCCAGCCGAACAGGGCCAGATAGCCGACCGGGGTGCGCAGGAACCACGACACGTTGGCATAGGCCGCCTCGCCGGAGGCGGTGGCGACCAGGAACCAGACCAGCACGATGGTGCCGATCGCGATGGCGCAGCCGGTGATGCGGTGACCGACCGACACGATCATGTCGAAGTCGAGGTAGACCGACAGATGACCGGACAAGGGCCGCTGGACCAGCCGTCCATCGCTGGTGCGGCCGACCATCTGCACGTTGCGTATGTCCCTCATGAGCGGTCAGAACTCCTGGTGCGGGCGGCGTCTCCCCTTCGGTTTTTTGCGCCAAGCCGCGTCGCGGCCCGCCGTCCTTTGCGATCCGCCTTACTCCGCCGATCGTTGCGGGTCAACGCGGCCGCCTGCATGGGGCATGTGCGCCGATAGAGAGTTTGGGGTCAGGAGCCCAGCTTGAGCCCGGCCACCCCGGCGAGGATCAGGCCCACGCACAGAATGCGGACGGCGCCGGCCGGTTCGCCTTCCATGGCGATGCCCCAGGCCAGGCCGCCCGCCGCGCCGATGCCGGTCCAGACCGCATAGACCGTGCCCATCGGCAAAACGCGCAGCGATTGCGACATGCAGAAAAAGCTGGCGGCCAGTGCGGCCACGGTGGCAGCCGACGGGATCGGCCGGGTGAACCCGTCGGTCTGCTTCAGCAACACCACCCAGACGACCTCGAACAGGCCGGCCGCGGCCAGCCAGATCCAGGCCATCCGGTCGCCCCGGTCAGGCCGCGCGCCGGGCCAGGATTCCCTGCGCCACCAGCGTCTCGGCGATCTGGACGGCGTTCAGCGCCGCCCCTTTGCGCAAATTGTCGGCCACGCACCAGAACGCCAGCCCGTGCTCCACCGTCGGGTCGATACGGATGCGGCTGACATAGGTGGCGTCCTCGCCCTGGCACTCCAGCGGGGTGATGTAGCCGCCATCCTCGCGGTGATCGACCACCACCACGCCGGGGGCGTCGCGCAGCACGGCGCGGGCACCCTCCACCGTGACCGGCCGCTCGCACTCGATATAGACCGCCTCGGCATGGCCGATGAACACCGGCACGCGCACGCAGGTGGCGATCACGCGGATGTCGGGGTCGAGGATTTTGCGGGTCTCGACCGCCATCTTCCACTCCTCCTTGGTCGATCCGTCGTCCAGGAACTTGTCGATGTGGGGGATGACGTTGAAGGCGATCTGCTTGGTGAACTGCTCGGCCTTGACCGGGTCGTTGACGTAGGTCGCCTTGGTCTGGGCATACAGCTCGTCCATGCCCTCCTTGCCGGCGCCGGAAACCGACTGGTAGGTGGACACCACCACCCGCTTGATGCCGTAACGGTCATGCAGCGGCTTCAGCGCCACCACCATCTGGATGGTGGAGCAGTTCGGGTTGGCGATGATGCCGCGGCGGATGCGGGTGAGCGCCTGCGGGTTCACCTCCGGCACCACCAGCGGGACATCGGGGTCCATGCGGAACTGGCTGGTGTTGTCGATGACGATGCAACCTGCCTCGGCGGCGCGCGGCGCGTGCACGGCCGACACCGCGGCGCCGGGACTGAACAGGCCGATATCCCAGCCGTTGAAGTCGAATTTGTCCAGGTTCTGAACCGTGAGAACCTGCTTGTCGCCGAAGCTGAGAAGCTGGCCGGTGCTGCGGCCGGACGCGAGGGCGGCCACTTCCTTGACGGGGAAATTTCGCTCGGCGAGGGTTTTCAGCATCTCGCGCCCGACTGCCCCGGTGGCACCGACGACCGCGACCCTGTAGCCCATCACCTTGTTCTCCCCTTGTGCGCGCGGCCCCATGGCGGCGCGACCTCGCACGGTTAGCGACCCGGCTGCATGGCGGCAAGCGAATTGCGCGGCGGGCCGGGGTGCTGCGATCGGGGAGGGGGGACGCTATTCGCCGGGTTTCTGTGCGCCTTTCGCGCCGGCGCCCAGCATGAAGCCTTCCATGGCTTTCTGCATTTCGGCGGCGCCGGTGGGCACCAGGGCCAGCCAGTGGCGCATCAGGCCCTCGGGGCTGATATCCGCGACCGCCGCGCGCATGCGTTCCTGCAGGGCCGCCTGCAGGGCGCCGAGGTCGGGCAGGCCCAAAAAGGTACGGGCCTCCTCGGGTGTGCACTCGACGTTGACGGTGATTTTCATCGCTTCCCTCCCGGTTCCACCATCCGTGGCACGGATGGGGATGGTGGGTGCCACCATAGGGGCAGGGATATGGTCGGAGTGAGAGGATTCGAACCTCCGGCCCCTGCGTCCCGAACACAGTGCTCTACCAGGCTGAGCTACACTCCGGCCGTGGGCGCCGCGTATAGCGATGGTGTGCCACCGGCGCAAGCCTACGGAATGGGTTCCAAGGGGCCACTGCCCCTTGGCGGGTCCAGGGCAGAGCCCTGGCCTTGACTTTCTTAAAGCCGCGCAGCTTTGCCGCCATTCGCGGCGCGCAAGTGTTGCAGCCGTTCGATCGTCGCAGCGATGCCGTCGGTGCGCTCGAAAAGATCGCG
>CAIXDS010000223.1 GCA_903918195.1 uncultured Acetobacteraceae bacterium
CCCGCTCTCGCGCAAGCCAATCATCTGGCGTCGCCGCTCCTCTTGCGCCGCTGGCGCCAAACTCCGCATGTCAATGTGTTGCATGCCGCATATCTGGGCAGGCATCCTCCTCGCTCCAAGACCGCCCAGGCCGGGTCAATAGCTCCGCGCCTCGTTCACGTCCGCGGGGACATCCTCCTCATGTGGTACAACTCGGCCAATCGCCTCGCCGTTCCCTTCGATCACTGGTGATAGCAAATCGTCAATCTGTGCGATCCGCCGCTCAACGACCGCCAACTCGTCGGCCAGTCGATTTCGCCGCTCTGCAAGGCGCGCTCGTTCTTCGCGCAACTGCGCGATGTCCAGGCGACCGCTTGGCATCGGTTCAGCATCGACGACTCGGACCTCACGACGCAGATCCATGATTTCCCGTCGAGTGACGTCGGACCTGATGAGCCCCCTCTGCCGCGCGACCCGCATCTGCGTCTCGTTCAGCAGTGTAATCTGGTATGCCGTTCCGTAACTCCCGGGGCACGCCTCGGCTGGAATACGTCCACTATCTACAGCCCGCGCAATTTGGCGGAGTTGCGTGGCGGTTGCGTCCGAAAACGGAAACAGCTTCTCGCTACCCTGCCTCAGTCTCGCGAACTCGGCTCTTGTGAGATCGTATTCCAAAGCCAAGAGCGCACGTCCGATGGCCAAAAAGGAATCTCTAGCGTCCCCCCACTCCTTCCGAATCTCACTCTGAACCCGGAGAATGCGACGTATCTTCTCCTGGTCGTCGGGCAAGGTGGTACCAGCAAATACCTCACGGATGGCTGCAATTGCCGTAGGATCTTCAGCGCCGATTGACCGAAATTCAGATGCACGGCGGTCTGTATTAACTACATCGGTACCGACCTCATCTTCCTCGGCTAACAGCGCCTTCAGCGCAGCTCGAGACCGCTTTCCGCCGGGCGCGCTCATAGTTGCACCTCCCGGCGCAAGTAAGCCCAAATCTCCTCGAAAGGGGCGATGCCGCGGCTCTGCTTGTAGTCTAGCAATGTCAGTCCCTTTATTGAGGGTACGTGAATGTCCTCGAGCTGGGGCAACTCCGTAGGGCACACGGCCCCAGCTTTCACCAAGAGTCCACGCATTCGGACGTAGCTCGTTGTTCTTCGGTTTGCCCTGTTCAGCACAACCGAGCACTTAAAGCCCTTTCCGTTGAGCGCCTTTACCCAGGGAACTACAGACTCGATGTCATCTTGGGTGCAGACCGCGGGGATAAGAATTAGGTCTGCAGCCTCGGCCAGAGCATCGATGGCCGGAAGGTGGTCCTCCACGCTCGGTGGGGTGTCCATGACCGCGAGTTCGTAGCCTTCAGCTCGTTTAAGCGCTCCGCGCCAATCCTGAAGAGCGACCGACTCAACCGTGGTGTCGGCAAAATCTGGGAACGCCTCACGGGTCCTGGCACGCCGAACGGACCATTTGGCCAGCGTTTGCTGCCGATCAAAATCCAACCCAATTGCACGCACGCCCGACTGAGCTGCACTTACCAAAATATGCCGACTAAGCACCGACTTGCCAGACCCCCCTTTAGGGCTGCTGACTAGGAGGAATCGGCATTGTGGGCTCACGCCGGCCGCGGCGCGTCCCTGCGAGGCTATTTCTGGCATCGCCTTGTCCCACGAAATGTTCTCCGACTAGGAATAGCCGCTGACCCAGCGTTCTGTCCACATCGCGCTTCGCCAAGAACCAGAAAGCGCAAATTAGACATGTCTAATAGCACTGAGGAGCGGGCCGCAACGCTGGTAGCGGCGCCGACCAGCGGCGGCCAAGTGTCCGGAGATTGCTCGGTGAGCGTCCGTCCACGAAGATCTTGAAAGTGGTAAACTGTTTACCACTTTCGGCGTATGTGGACAAAGGAAAACCGCGCACGCTACGACCGCAGCAAGCTGCGCTATGAGGGCGACCTGACTGACGAGGGATGGGTCTTGGTGGCCCTCCTGATCCCGCCTGCCAAACACGGTGGTGCCCATCGCGCGGTGGACGAACGTGAGATCGTCAACGGACTGATGTGCATCCTGAGCGCGGGTTGCCAGTGGCGAGCGATCCCAAAGGATCTCCCGCCACGCAGCACGCTTTACGGCTATCTCGACCGCTGGGATTGGGACGGCGCGCTGGAGCGCCTCCATCACGCCCTCTACGTGCTGTGCCGGCAGCAGGCCCGACGGTGGCCATCATCGACAGCCAAAGCGTCGGAAGCGCCGAAAAAGGGGGTGCGCGATTGATCCGCCTGGGTACGATTCGGGCAAGAAAATCAAAGGTAAGAAGCGCCACCTGCTGGTCGACACCGAAGGCCTGATGCTGCAGGTGATCGTGCATGCCGTTGACATCCAGGACCGCGACGGTGGCCAACTCTTGCTGGCCAGCTTGTTCGGCCTGTTCCCGTTCCCGCGCAAGCTCTACGCCGATGGCGGCTACCAGGGGCCGAAGTTCCAGAAAGCGGTGAAGCGGGTCTTGCGCTGGGTCAGGCTGGAGATCGTCAAGCGTTCCGACGCCGCCAAGGGCTTCGTCGTTCTCCCGAAACGCTGGATCGTCGAGCAGACGATTGCCTGGCTCAACCGGTGTCGCCGTCTGGCCAAGGGCTGGGAGAACCTGAACCGTAAAGCACGCGCCTTCGTTCGTCTTGCCTCGATCCGCTCATGGTGCGACGGCTCTGCAATCCTGCATAAACTTCTCGGATAGGCACTTAGATCGGCCTTTCCGTTCCAATGCCGTCCGGCTGCGCCAGCGGAGTCCATATCTGTAGCGGACCGCAATCATCGGCGGCTCGGATCGCAATAAATGGCACCCCGCGCTCATTTGCGACGGACCGGAGGGGGGCGCCCCGCAATCATCGCAACTGGGATCACAATCGTCGGTGGCGTGCCCACGCCGATTGCACGGGACGGCGCGGCAGATTTGGCAGGAAGGCGAGGCCTTTCTGGCCGTGTTCGGCAGGTAGCACCGAGCATTACCGCGTCATGGTGCAGGTCGAGGTCTTGTCTTCGATCGAGACGCTGGCATAGCTGATCCCGACCTCAGCCAGCGAGGTAGGGAACCCGCGTCGGATTTGAGTTCCAAGACCTTGAACCTTATACGGCTTTATTGCCCAGAAAAGGTGCCAAATACAGGCGATGGGTCAACATCAGAAGGTGGGCAAGAAACCGATCGTTTCCATGCTCACCCCAGCCCGCCGTCCCGTGCAATCAGCGTGGGCACGGGGGCCATTATTGCGATCCGAGCCGCCGATGATTGCGGTCCGCCACAGCTATCCGGCGATCGCCCTGGGTGGAACCGCTCCGGACGTGAGCTTGCTCGTGCCACGCCAGACCGCCACGCCTCTACGCCCGCCCCAACCGCGCGGCGACCCGAGCCTGGACAGGAAGCCACTCGCGTCCAGCAGCTTGCCATGTTCCGGCGCGTGGTAGATCACGACCAGCTCCGGATTGCGGGCGGCGCGCAGCGCCTCGATCACCGCGCCGATCGTCGCTGCTTTAAACGGGTTGAACAGGAACAGCACCACCGGCCCGGGCGGGAAGACAAACCTCGCAGCGTCCCCCGTGTGCACCTCCGCCGCGACCCCGAGCCGGGCCAGGTTCGCCCGGGCGATGTCCGCCAGCGCCGGCACGATCTCCACCCCGATCAGCCGCCGGAAGCGCAGCTGCGCGGCCAGGATCAGCGGCCGCCCCTTGCCGCAGCC
>CAIXDS010000224.1 GCA_903918195.1 uncultured Acetobacteraceae bacterium
CAGCTGGCGGCTTTCGGCGAGAGGCGGCTGCTGCGATGGAGCCCGCGATGAACCAGGATGTCAGGAGCCTGCCCATCCAGGTCGACGCCGTGACTGCAGTCCCCGCGCTGGACATCGATCGCGTCAGCAAGAATTTCCATGTCGCCGGGCGACGTGTGGAGGCGCTGTGCGACGTATCTTTGTCGGTGCAGGCAGGTGCGTTCGTCGCCATTGTCGGCGCTTCGGGTTGCGGCAAGTCCACCTTGCTGCGGCTGATCCTCGGGCTTGACACCGACTACGAGGGCGAAATCCGGCTGGATGGCAAGCGTGTGCGCAAGCCCGGGCTGGATCGCGGAATCGTGTTTCAGGAACATCGGTTGCTGCCCTGGCTGACGGCCGAGGGCAACGTGGCGGTGGCGCTGCGGCGCAGCGGCCTGCCGGCGGCGGAGCAGCGGCGCCTGGTGGCCGAGCAACTTGAGCTGGTGGGCCTGCGGGATTTCGCCCGTGCCTGGCCAGCGCAGCTTTCCGGCGGCATGGCGCAGCGGGTGGCGATTGCGCGTGCGCTGGTGAACCGGCCACGATTTCTGCTGCTGGACGAACCGCTCGGGGCGCTTGATGCGCTGACCCGGCTGCGGCTGCAGGACGAACTGGCACGCATCGTGCGCCATGAGCGCAGCACTGCCGTGCTGGTCACCCACGACGTGGACGAAGCGGTGTTCCTGGCCGACCGCATCGTGGTGTTGCAGCCGCATCCGGGGCGTGTCGCGCGGGTGGTCGACGTGAATTTGGGTCTGCACCGGAACCGTTCCGCGCCGGACTTCCTGCGGCTGCGCGACGACGTGCTGGAGACGTTGGGCGTGCGCCATGCGGCACCGGCAACCGCCGCCGTGCCGTCATGAAAGATATGGTGAGGTCCGGGGAAGCGCCCCGGCCACTGCAGGTATATCGCTGTTTGATAAGGCCCTGACCTGATCATGCCAAGAATTCACTGGCCGAATGTGGCCGCCGTCGCCGCCATTATCGTCGCGGCAATGCTGATCACGGTGAAGAACCTCGACGCCGGCAGCGCGACGCAATTGCTGAACGTCTCCTATGACCCGACCCGGGAGCTCTATCAGAGTCTGAACGCGCAGTTCGCGCCGATATACGAAAAGGCGACCGGCGTTCCGCTGCGCATCACCCAGTCGCATGGCGGCTCCTCCCGGCAGGCCCGATCGGTGATCAGCGGCGAACAGCCTGCCGATGTGGTAACGCTCGGCCTGTATTCCGACATCGACGCCCTGTGCAAACGCGGGCTGATTGCGGAGGGCTGGTCGAAGCGGCTGCCGCACAACGCGCAGCCTTATGTTTCGACGATCGTATTTGTGGTCCGCAAGGGCAATCCCAAACAGATCCACGACTGGCCTGATCTGATCGGACCGGACGTGAGCATCATCACGCCGGACCCGAAGACGTCCGGTAACGGCAAATTGAGTGCACTCGCCGCCTGGGGCGCGGTGCTGCGCCGCGGCGGCAGCGAAGCCGAAGCCCTCGCCTATCTGAAACGCTTCTACGCGCATGTCCCGGTACTCGATGCCGGCGCGCGCGGGTCGGCCACGACCTTCGCGGTGGAAAACATCGGCGATGTGCATCTGACCTGGGAGAACGAGGCGTTGCGCGAGGTGGCCGCATCCAGGGGAGACCTCACGATCGTCTATCCGCCGGTCAGCATTCTCGCCGAGCCCTTCGTTGCCTGGGTCGACGCCAATGTCATGCCCAACAAGAACCAAGCGGCGGCGAAGGCCTATCTCGCTTTCCTGTTCACCGACGAGGCGCAGGAAACCATGGCGACCCTCGGCTACCGGCCGATCAATGCCGAGATCCTGAAGAAGCATGCGGATCGGTTGCCGGCGCTCGACCTGTTCCCGGTCACCCTGCTGGCTCGCGACTGGGAAGACGCCCAGCGGAAATTCTTTGGCGAGAACGGCATTATCGATATCGTCTACAAGCCGGCGCCGCCGCGCCGGGCCGCAACCGAGTAGGACGGGCAAGAGCGCATCGACGACACAAGGACGCCGCCCATGCTGGATTCGACTGCGGTGGATCAACGCGGACGGACGTGGAAGCTGAATTATCGCTGGGACGATATCCGCCATGACCTGGTGGCCGGGCTGACGGTTGCCGCGATCTCGCTGCCGCAGGGCATGGCCTACGCGCTGTTGGCCGGCGTCGATCCGCAGTTCGGGCTGTACTCGGCGATTGTGGTCACCGCCATCGCCTCGCTCTTTGGCTCGTCCTCGCACCTGATCAACGGGCCGACCAGCGCCATTTCGCTCGTCGTCTTCAGTTCCCTGGCGTTTTTCGATCCGGATGCCCGTATCGAGGCCGCCGAAGCGATGTTCCTGCTCGGTGTGATGGCGGGCAGTATCCAGATTCTGATCGCGGTGTTCAAACTCGGCGACCTGACACGCTACATTTCCGAATCCGTCATCCTCGGGTTCATGGTTGGCGCGGCGCTGCTGCTGGCGATCGGCCAGAGCGGCAATCTTGTCGGCGTGCGCGATCGTGGTACGGGCGATCAGAACATCCTGGTTCGGGTGTGGCTGACGCTGACGCAGGGCGATCCTTTCAACGTCCGGGCCATTGCCATCAGTGTGGCGACCATTGTGCTGGCTCTTGCCCTGCGCCGCGCGGTGCGTGCCTGGCGTTTGCCGCAGATGGATATGCTGCTGGGCCTCATCCTCATCGCCGCGGCCGCGTTCCTGCTCGGCTGGTCGCAGCCGGACGTCAGCGGCAAGACGGCGATCGCGGTAATCGGCTCAGTGCCGGCCAGCCTGCCATCGCTGCATATCCCGCAAATCAAGTTCGCCTGGGTGTCCCAACTTTCTAGCAGCGCCCTCGCGATTGCGTTCCTGGGGCTGATCGAGGCGCTGGCCATTGCCAAGACCATCGCCAGCCAGACCCGCCAGAAGCTCGACTACAATCGCCAGTGCCTTGCTGAAGGGATCGCCAATCTCATCGGCGGGTTCTTTCGTTGCCTGCCGGGTTCAGGGTCGCTGTCACGGTCGGCGATCAATTTCCAGGCCGGAGCGGCGACGCGGATGTCGGGGATCGTTGCCGCCCTTGCGATCACAGTGGCGCTGCTGCTGCTGGCCCCCCTGACCCGTTTCATCCCGAAGGCGGCGCTGGCGGGTCTGCTGGTGCTTACCGCCGCGCGGCTGATCGATGTGCCGCGCCTGCGCTATGCTTTCCGGGCGTCGAACTACGATGCGGGCCTGGTCCTCGCCACCGCGCTGACCGGGATTTTCGTGGGCCTCGACGCGTCCATCCTGGTTGGTTTCGGCTTGTCGGTGCTGCTGTATGTGCCGCGGGCGGCGAAGCTGAAGGGGGCGGAGCTGGTCGTCAGTCCCGAACGGGTCGTGCGCGGGCGCCTGCCGACGGACCCGCCCTGCACGGCGACGATCCTGTTCGATCTCGAAGGCGAGTTATTCTTCGGCGCCGCTCCCGAACTCGACCGCTATCTCGACGCGTTGCGGCAACGGGCCGTTGCGGACGGAATACGGGTCATCGTGCTGCGCCTCAAGCGCGTCCGCAATCCTGACGCGGTCTGCCTCGAGCGGATCGAGCATTTTCTGCGTGAAGCCGACCGGCATGGCATGACAGTGCTGCTCGCCGGCGTTCGGCCGGACATGCTGGCGGCGATGACGAACCTGGGCTTCGCGGACTGGTATCCTTCCGCTCACGTCTTCCCGCAAGCGGGCGACGACGCCGATTCCGCGACGCTGCAGGCGGTGCGTCATGCCTACGACATTGTCGGCGATACCAATGCCTGCGGACACTGCGCCAGCGCAGCACGGGCAAACAAGACGGACAGCGAGGGAAGCCTCTATTACCTCTTATAGCCAGGACGACGGTGTGGCGGGCTGCCAGCCATCACGGCGGCCCGCATGATCGAGCCGCTGTGCAACACGAAGCCGCGGTATTTCAGCGCGTTGCCGCGCGGCTCACGATTGATGTGAGCTCGCTGTATCTGATCCTGCGGGCGTTCAACCGGGCGCAGACCGCTGTCCCAGTAAGCGAAGCCCCCATTGAAGGCCGACATCTCCACGGTCCTGGGCGACCTGTCCTACGAAACCTTCGCTTGGTCCATCTGAGGCCGGTCAGATCGTGTAGCTGAACGCCTCATAGGACAGATCGCGCAGAATCTGGTCCATCGTTTGCGAGGGATGGTCGGGGGTTTCGGTCCGCACCACGCGCGCCGGCACGCCGGCGACGGTCGTATGGGCGGCGACCGGGCGCAGCACGACGGAGCCCGCGGCGATCCGCGCGTTCTCGCCGATCTCGATGTTGCCAAGGATCTTGGCGCCGGCGCCGATCATCGTGCCGCGCCGGATCTTGGGATGGCGGTCGCCGGCCTCCTTGCCGGTGCCGCCGAGGGTCACGTCCTGCAGCATCGACACTTCGTCCTCCACCACGGCGGTTTCGCCCACCACCAGGCCGGTGGCGTGGTCGAGGAAAATCCCCTGGCCGAAGCGGGCGGCCGGATGGATGTCGGTCTGGAACACCTCGGAAGACCGGCTTTGCAGATACAGGGCGAAATCGCGCTCGCCGTTGCCCCACAGAAAATGGGTCAGCCGGTGCGCCTGGATGGCGTGGAAGCCCTTGAAATACAGG
>CAIXDS010000225.1 GCA_903918195.1 uncultured Acetobacteraceae bacterium
GACCAGAAATCCACCCGGAAGACCGCCGCCGCGTGGCGCGGATCGCCGGCGGCGCCGGGATCCTCGGCGACATGGCGCAGCGCCTCGGTGGTGCCCCAGTGCTGCCAGAGCCACGCAAGCGCCTCCGGGTGATCGGGGCCAAGACGCAGAATAGCGTTGGGCACCGGCAGCAGCGCGTGCAGGTCGAACGGACAGGCGCGGCTGCGCCCGACGCGCGCGCAGGCTGCCGCCTGGCGGGCGGCGACCGCCTCGCGCAACTGACGGGCCAGCACCCGTGCGCCGGCGAGGCTCAGGGTCCGCTGCTGCGGCGCCGGTGGGGCCGCCAGCAGCAGGAACCAATCCTCCGCCAGCGCGTCCAAGTCGAGCTGCCAGGGGATCATTCCGGCGCCGGCGGCGGCCGCGCGGAAGGAAGCGACCTTCGCTTCGGGTCCGCTGATCGTCAGGCGATGCTGCAGCCAGTCGGTATGCGGCAGGCGCAACGGTGCGGCACTGGCACCGCGGCCATGCCGGTGCTTCGACGGCGGCGGGCGCGGCGCCGCCCCCTCCCGGTCGGTGAGCGCCGCCGCGCCGGCAGCAGCGGCATCCGGCACCGCCGCCTCAGGCGGCACACCGACCTCTGCTTCCCATGCCGGCGCAGGCGGCACCGCGTCGGACGCCTCGGCACCTTGACGCTGTCCCAGCCAAGCTGACAGCGCCTCCGCTGCGTCGCTCACCTGATCCGCGGCCGAGCGCGCCATCTGCTCAGGCAGCCTTCGCGGCATGCCGGCGCGTCCGGCCGGACCGTTTGTCGCGGCGCCGCAGGATGCGGCGGATGGCGTCGGCGCCGAGCCTTCGGTGCTCAACATTGCCCCAGCGGTCGACCTTGCGGAACACCGGCCCGAAGCTGCATTCCGAGGCCCGCATCCAGTCCTGCAGCGCCCGCACCGGGCAATTGGCCGGGGCCCGGGCGATGGTGACCATCGCCGGCGCGGCGTCCGGCGCGCGCCGGATCAGCAGCTCACACCCATCCGCAGTGAAACGCAGATGCTCGACATCGATGGCAACCAGGGCGGCCCGGCCGAGCCCCGTCGCGGCGGCGAGCAGTAGCAGGGCGCGGTCGCGCAGGCCGGCGAGGTTGCCGGGGCAGGCACCGGCCATCCGCGCGAGACGCGGGCCGGTTGGCGGCGGCGGACGATGCGGACCCGGCGCCGCCTGGCGCTTGACGGCGCGCAAGGCGCGGCGCGCCGCCGGATCGGCATCGGGAGGCGGCAGACCACGGGCGCGATGGGCATGGGCGATGGCGGCGACCCGGCGGTCGAGCGCACTGCGGCCGAGCACCGAGGCGAGCGCTGCCAGGTAGGCGGCCAGCGTGGCGGAAGCGGCCGGGAGGCTGGCATGCCCTTGGCTGCGGCACCACTCGGAGAAGTGGCGCCAGTCGGCGGCGTAGGCCCGGCTGGTCGCCGGCGCGAGCTTCCGGTCCGAGAGCCCTGCCGCCAGGGACATGCCGGGCGCCGCCGTCGCCGCACATGCCGCCTCCCCGCCGAGCCCCCTGCCCTTCTCGTCGTCCATCCGCCTGCGTCTCCGCGTGCCCTTCGTCCGTCGCCTTCGGTCTGCGCCGGCGCCGCTCTCCGACGCCGCGGAACCCGGGGCATTCTGCGGGCTCTCAACGAATGTGGCAAGCCTCACTAAGGCGCGATAAGGGTTTCCGTCCCCATGTATGCCTGATAAGTCTGGTTGTCGGGCGGACGGA